>JAVEUP010000103.1:0-28847 GCA_034005525.1 Thermoguttaceae bacterium
TGTGCTCTTCCGATCTCAATGGAGTTGCCGTTGGCGACTTCGACGCGGGCTCGTTCGAAGACACCGTGGCGCCGGTTGATGTAATGGCCGGCCATGTTGGTGTCCAACAAGAACCGTGTCACTCCCATATCCTCCGCAGGGTTTCGCCATGCTCCGCAAACCGTGCCTTCTCACGTCCGGTGCGGTCGGCTCGCTCGGCTTCCCACGCGGCCCGTTCCGTCGCAGTGATTTCCATTGGCTCCACCCGGTCCATGGCCGCGAGCGTCCGGGCGATCTCCTCGTTTGACATCATTCCGGCGTCGTCCTGAATTGCTGGCGCAAGCGGGCACACTTCGACTTCGGTACCATCGGGCCAATCTGCCGGCACCTCGACTTCCAGACGTCCGCCTTTGACCACGGCTTTGATCATGTGTACCTCCTCGTCGAAACCGCCAATCCTGCCGCTTCTATTCTACCTGAAGCCCTCACATTCGTCAATTCTGGCGGCTGTCACTCTCTTTCGACAGCCCACACCCCTCTTCGCCCCCGGCCGGCTTGTCCGGCTCGGAACTGGTCAATCAGCCACGCACTGCATGCATGGTATACTCTCCGAAGGTAACGCGCGCATGATTTGGATGTTCACCTCCACGGCGCGGGCACTACGCAGGACGCCGGAAAGCATGGCCACGCCCTGCTCGGTGAACGCGTCGGGGGCGTATCGCCGGCCGCCTCGCGGCGAATCCTTTGAGGTCGCAATCTGCGATCTCAAAGCTTGCCATTCCTCGTCGGCAAGTTGGAACGTGAAGTCGTCGGGAAAGCGATCCCTGTTTCGCTTGACCTGTTCAACGAGTCGCCGCGTGGGCACCCCGTAAAATGTTGCCAGTTGCGAGTCGAGCAGCACTTTCCGGCCTCGGACCACCAAGATGGACTGCTCGATTTGCTCCGGCACAACGGTCGGAAGCATCTCGAAAGGTTTTGCAGGGGTCTTTCGCTTGGCCATGGTGGAAATCCAAAGCAGCCAGACCACATAGAACTGCAGTGGCTGCAACATGATGGCGAGGACCGCAACGCGAAAGGCACGATTGGCCGCTGCTTCGCGAGAGGTCGGCAGGGTATCCTCTTCTTCCCGTGAAGCCCACCTTAGCAACAGTTCGTCAACTTCCGGACGTGGCTGATCGGCCAAGATGCCGCCGGCCCGTTGGGCATCTTCGGCGACCACCAGCAACTGAATGCCACCGGCGGCGTTCGATAAGTACCAAACGGTCGAGACAAACTCTTCATTGGCAAGGAATGCGCGCACGCCAGCCGCTGCCAAGTAGTCTCGGGCCATGTGAGCCGCAACCGGGTTATCGAACGTCTGCAGTGTGACGAAATCCTTGCCCATCGCCTCCCCCCCTCGGCCCGATAGTCTGTTTCAACGCTGCAGCATCCGAGCCAAGCATGGCCGCCCGATTTGGACTTGTCAAGAGGCTTTGCCCTGGGGTACACGCAAACTGCGTCACCGCTCGTCCTGGACATCCTTCAGCAAGAAGAACGCCGTGCCGCCGGGATCGAGCATGGTACGAAAGCGGGTCCAGCCGTCCTCGACGCGTGCCGGTACGGAAACGGCCGTGGGCAGGTCGATGTCGAGCACGTGCGCAAAACTGCCGCGCACGGCGATGTCGCCCTCGGTGGCGTGGTCGGGGTCGGTGTTGAGCACGCACAGCAGATGGCTGCCGTCGGGCAGGCGGCGGACGAGCAACTCGAATGTCGTTTCGGGGGCCGCGGCCACCGGTTCCGCCGCGGCGCGGAGGACCTCCGCCAGGCTGTCGTGATGCTCCGCCAGCCGCACGACGGAGCGGGTCAGCACGACGAGCCGGCCGTCGCCCACGCGGGCTTCCACCCAACCACGCGGTGAGTCGAGGCCGGCAAAGGTGTACTCCCAGCCGCGCTCGGGTTCCGCATTCGGCTGCGGTTCCAGACGCGGCGCGGCCGTTTGCAGGAGGGCGCCGGCCGGGAGGCCCAGTTCGTCGTAGAGGCCAGGTGGTCCGGAGGCGACCACCGTGCCGCCACGCTTGAGGAAGGCCAGCAAGCGGCCGGCGAAGGCGTCGCTCAGGTGGCTCGCGAACGGAAGGATCACCAGGTCGAAATCGGCCAGTTCCGCCCGGTCGGCCTCGAAAAACGTCTCCGGCAGGGCCTCGTAGAACAGGTTGCGGGCGAACATCATCTCGTGCCAGGCCAACCATTCGCGCCAACTGGCCCCGCCGGCACCCTGCGCCAACATCGTGGCGTACGGCTGCACGAGCACCGCCCGGGCCGGCACGATTTCACTGTCCAACAGCAGCGACTCGAAACGGTCGATCTTGCGCTTCTCGACGGGAAAGCCCGCGGCGCTGTAGCGGAACGTCGTCAGATCGTACACCGGGTTGAACCAGTTGCCGTTGTAGGTGAGCAGGTACGGCGCCGAGGTGTAGGCGTACCACCACACCTGAATGGCGCGGCCCCAGACGGCATGGCGATGCAGGTAGCGCCGCATTTGCGCCCGCATGGCCCGCTCGTCGCTCAGCCGGCGGGGATGGTCCTCCTGGCAGCTCCAGAAGTTCTCGAACAGCGAAGTGGGCCGGCCGGTGTAGCGCTCCAACGACGCCAGGTAGACCATCATGGCCATGGTGCGCGGGTTGCGGTTGTGATAGCCGAAAATGTCGACCGATTCCGCCACGCGCGGGCTCACGGCGCGGTCCATCAGCGTGCTGTGCTGGCCGACCACTGGCTTGGTTGGGTCCTCGGCGCGGATCGTCGCGGTGATGTGCGCAATGAAATCGGCGTACGCCTCGTGGGCCCAGCGCTGGCTTTCGATGGCCCGCGGTGTGCTCGGCCGCCCCGCCGGGACGGGCTCTTCCGGCACGAGGGAAATGGCCTCCAACGACTCGTACTCGGTGCCCCACCGGCGGTTCAGGTCGGCAATACTGCCGTATCGGTCCTGCAAATACGCCCGGAACGACGCCGTGTGGCTCGGATTGCGCCCGATGCGTTCAGCTTGGGCATACGGGCCGGCGCTCTCCCAAGCCGTCACGTAGAACTTGAACTCCGGCTTGTCGCGGAAGAACTCCGCCATTTGGGTCAGCACGTCGGCCATGTGCCCGCGCACGCGGGGGTCGAGCCAGTTGAACTGCGTCACGCCCGCGGGCGTGCCCATCGGGTTGCCTTCGGCGTCCCACATGCGCAGCTCCGGGTCATTCTCGTGCTGCGCGGCGAATTCCGGGGCCAGGTATCCCTTGTCGTGCAGCGCGTAGTGGGTAATCAGGGAGGACTGCGAGGCCTTGTCTCCCCCCTTGACCGCCCACTGGTCCATGTAGTTCGACCAGTCGGCCCGGCCGTCGACGAACGATCTGGGGTAGCCTGCGGTGAGGGTGGCGCCCGGGCCCATATCAAGCGGCGCCTCCCGCTCCCAAAAGGCCGGATGGCTCCACCGGCTCCAGAGCAGGTAGCGATGGCGGCCCGTTTCAGGGTCCCACCACGGCTCGGAGCGGTCGACGGTCCGCCACTGCACCGGATGGGCCCGATCGGCGGCAAGCTGGTTGAGCAGGGCCTGCAACTGCTCGCCTGCCTGCGCGATCCGCTGCTCGAGGCGCTCGGCCGGCGGGTCGAACTCGGCGGGCAGTTGGTTGGCTGCGCCGGCGTCGTAGAGCCGCCCGTAGGTCTGCTGGAGCGCGTCGAGCTGTTCGAGCATTTCCTCCACGGCCGCAATGTGGCTCGCCAGCGCGGCCCGCTCTTGCCCGGTGTACAGCAGCAGGCGGCGTGCGCGTGAAAGGTCTTCCTGCACGCAGGCGGTTTCGATCATCAGGCGGTTCCAGCGGTCGGAGCAGGCAAGAAACGGCGAGTCGGCCTCCTGCAAGCGAGAGAAGCTTCGCAAGGGAGCCGTGCCCAATTCCACCTGCATGGGATCATACCAGTACATCGAGTCGAAGGTGCGCCGGCCGGGCTCGGTGGGCGCGATGGTCATGTTCGCCGCGCGCACCGTGCCTTCCATGTTGCGCACCCAAATGCCGACGCTTGCGGTGGCGAGGCCCTCCGGCGCCGAAACGCGGTACGTGCTGCGCACCCAGTCGCCTTCGCGGCGGCTGGTCGAGGGGTAGTAGTCGATGCCGCTGAGCCACTGGCCGGTGGCGTCGCGAAAGATGATGCGCAGGTCGACTTCAGGGCTGGCCGTGACCGACTCGATTCGCCACCAGATTTCCATCACGTAATGCTGCCCGGGGGTCATGCTCCGCGTGTTGTTCATGACCATGACGTTGTGCGTGGCGTTGGCGGCGTCGATGCGAAGTGCGGGCCCGCCATCCGGACCGCCGCCAAGCTCCACTTCCCACCGGTGTTCTGTCGTGCCGCTCCACGCGGTCCAGCCCTGCGCGCCGGCCTTCAGGTCCAGATTGGGAATCGGTTGTTCCTGTGCCGCGGCCGGTAACCACGGTCCCGCAAAAAATGCCATGCACAGCAAGCAGGCAAGTGTTGTTCTCAAGTGCCGATCCATACGTACCTCCTCGGGTAGTAATTCTGGAGCCCCCAACAATATCGCCAATCGCTCCAGACGCAACAAGCACCTACAGACTGCACCCGCAAACCGGCGCCAGCGAACTGCTATCCGTTCCGGTGACAGCCGACCGTAGCGGTGCTCCGGAGCGTCCGCCGACATGATGAGCCGAATCAGCCATGGTGTCCCGAAACGTTCAAGAACGAACGTAAGTCCTTTGCTGACAATAACTTCGTTTCGGCGACTGCGGCAACTTCGGCCAGGGTGTTGCAGAAGGGCAGCTTGACGCGTATACTATAAGACTGGTAACCCGCCTAAAAATGCAACCCACGATACAGGCCCCGGTTGAAACTCACCCGTCGGAGTGGCAACCCCAGCGACGCGCCTGCTGAACGCCCCACTCGGCAAGGTCTTGGCGAAGGCTGTGCCTTGCCGGTTCGCTTCCGGATTCTGAGACCCCGCAATCCACAGAAAAACGGAGACTTTCAACGGCCCCCAGGTAGCGAAAAGTCCCTCCACAGTTCACCTTCAAGGCGATTTGCGATGAGAATCAATGCCACTTTGCCCTTTGTTGTTGCCCTCGCACTTTCCATTTGGTTTCCGGCTCATGCAGCGGAAGAAGCCCAGCCGGCTCAAGCTGAGGCCGAAGTAAGCGCCGAGGCCAAGGCGCAGGCCGACTTCGAAGCGGCCGAGCAGGCAGCCAAGGAGGCGGAAGCGGCGGTCGCCCCTTTCCGGACCGCCATGCAGGAGGCCAACGCGGCGTTGGCCAATGCGAGGGGCGAGGCGAACACGAAGCGGCAGCAAGCGACGAACTCGAAGAATCTGGCGGGTGAGCAGGGAGCAGAGCAGTTGGAGAAGGCCGAGGCCGCCGTGCCGGCTGCCATCAAGACCCTCGAAGACGCAACCAACGCCAAGCCTGCTCTGGACCAGGCTCTGGTCGAAGCCCGGGCCGCCGCGCTCCCGCTGCAACAAGCTTTCGATGCGGCCGAGAGGGCGGCTATCGAAGCGGAGTTGGCGGCGAAGGCCGCTACCGACGCAGCGGGCAAGCTCGACGACGATGTGAAGAGGGCCGCGTTCCAGGCGACCGCCTTGCGCAGAGCGGCGGACACTGCAAAGACCGCCGTGGACCGGACGCAGCAGGATGAGCAGCAAGCGGCGGCAGCGGCCAGCGCAGCCGCCCAGAAGCTGGCCGAGGTCGAGGCCCGGAAGAAGGCCGCTGACGAAGCTTTGGCCGCCGCCAAGAATCAGGTCGCCGCCGCCACGGCGGCCCACCAGGCAGCCGAGCAAGCGGCCGCCGCCGCCGAGGCCAACGCCAAGCCGGTGTCTGAAGAACAGAAGCAGCAGGCCGCGGCCGACGCCGCCGCCAAAAGAGAGGCCGCAAACGCGGCACAAGCCGCCCTGACGCAGGCACAGCAAACCGAGCAGCAAGCGACCGCGGCGGCCGGCGCAGCCGCTCAGAAGCTGGCCGACGCCCCGGCACAAAAGAACGCCGCCGACGAGGCCCTGGCCAATGCCAAGAGTCAGACGGCCGCTGCCGGCGCCGCGCACCAGGCAGCCGAGCAGGCCGCCCAGGCGGCAGAGGCCGCGGCCAAGGCGATTGCCGAGGATGCTGATAAGCCGGACGAAGAGAAGAAGACGGCCGCCGCCGAGGCTGCCGCCAAACGCGAGGCGGTCAGCGCGGCACAAGCCGCTTTGACGCAGGCGCAGCAAAACGAGCAGCAGGCACAGGCCCAGGTCGACGTCGCCGCAAAGAACCTGGCCGACGCCCCGGCGAAGAAGAACGCGGCCGACGAGGCATTGGCCAACGCCAAGAACCAAGTAACCGCCGCAACCGGCGCGCACCAGGCAGCCCAGCAGGCCGCCCAGGCGGCGGAAGCCGCAGCCAAGGCGATTGCCGAACGTGCCGGCCGGTCCGAAGAGCAACTGCAGCAGGCCGCGGCCGACGCCGCCGCCAAGCGCAAAGCGGCCGACGAGGCGAAGGCCGCCCTGGCCCAAGCGCAGCAGGGCGAGCAAGCGGCCCAGGCCACGGCCACGGCCGTCGCAAACGAGTTCGCACAGGTGTTAGCCGCCGAGGACTCCGCCGACGAGGCCCTGGAGAACGCGAAGAATCAGGCGGCCATCGCGCGCGCGGCCTTCGAGGCGGCCGAGCAAGCCGCCCAGGCAGCAGCCCAACTGGCGGAAGAACGAAAGCAGGCGGTTGCACAGGCCGCCGCTAGACGCAAGGCAGCCGCCGATGCCGCCGCTACCCTGGCACAGGCCCAACAAGGTGAGCAGGAAGCGCAGGCCCAAGTAACGGCAGCCGCCCAGAAGCTGGCTGAAGCGCAGACAGGGAAGCAAGCAGCCGACGAAGCCCTGACCGGCGCCAAGAACCAGGTTGCCGCTGCGACCACGGCTGCTGACGCTGCCGAACAGGCCGCGCAGGCCGCCGAGGCCGCGGCCAAGCAGGCGGCCGACGCTGCCGACAAGCCGGATGAGGAGAAGAAGCAGGCCGCCGACGAAGCCGCCGCCAAGCGAAAGGCCGCCGACGAGGCCAAGGCAACTTTGGCCGCAGCCCAGCAGAATGAGCAGCAAGCCCAGGCCGCGGCCGCGGCCGCCGCGCAGAAGGTCACCGAAGCGGAAGCCCAGAAGAAGCCGGCTGACGAGGCCCTGGCCAATGCCAAGAATCAGGTGGCCGCCGCTGGCGCTGCGAACCAGGCGGCCCGGGATGCGGCCAAAGAACTTCTCCAACTCGACGCAGCCAACGCGCAGGCCGCCGCCGATGCCGCCGAAAAACGCAAAGCGGCCAACGAGGCCCAAGCCGCCCTCGACCCCGTCCAGAAGGAACTGGAGCAGGCGGTCAGTCGGGCCAACGACGCCGGAATCAAGCTGACCCAGGCCGAAGCCAGGAAGAAGTCGGTCGAAGAGGCTCTGGAGAACCTCAAGACGCGGATCGCCGCGGCTAAGGAGTCCCAGGTAGCCGATGAAGAGGCGGCCCAGGCGGCCGAGGCCGCGCTGCCCCCGTTGCAGGAGGCAGTCGACAAGGCCCGGGAGGCATATCTGGCAGCCACGAAGACTGCCGAGGATAAGCGAGCCCTGGCCAATCAGGCCAAAACCACGTTCAACCGGCTGGTCGCCGCCAGGAAGGCGCCGAACATTATGGAGATCACCGACCCGCCGAAGCCGGTGAACGGGATTGATGAACGCGTGTTTGCGAAGTTGAGTGCATTGGGCATTCAGCCGGTCCTCTGCTCCGATGCCGTGTTTGTCCGCCGTGCCTATTTGGACCTGACCGGCAAACTGCCGACCGCGGAAGAGGCCAAGGCGTTCATCGGAAGTTCGGACCAGAACAAGCGCGTCGCACTGGTTAAACACTTGCTTGACCAATACGCGCATGTCGACTACTGGGCGATGCGATGGAGCGACATCCTGCGAATCAAGGCGGAGTTCCCCGTGAAGGTCTGGCCCAACGCGGCCCAGGCGTATCACCGTTGGGTGTGGGAGTCGATTGCGCAGAACAAGCCGTACGACCAGTTCGCCCGGGAATTGCTCACTTCCAGCGGCAGCAATTTTCGCGTCGGCCCGGTCAACTTTCTACGTGCTATCCAGAACAAGACTCCGGAGGGCGTCGCCGCATCGGTAGCCCTGGCGCTGATGGGCACGCGCGCCCAGTCGATACCGGAAGACCGACGCGACGGCATGGCCGTCTTCTTCTCGCAGATCGGCTACAAGCCCACCAGCGAGTGGAAAGAAGAGATCGTCTTCTGGGATCCGTTCAATTCGACTGCCGTGCCCGGCAGTACCGCGCAGGGAATCGACAACGTCGCCGAGTCGGTGACGGTGACCAACCAGATTCCACAGGGCTTGGCCGAGCCGATGCCCCTGAACGGCCCCCTGAACACTGTCTTCCCGGACGGCTCCCAAGTGACGATCCCCCCCGATCGCGATCCGCGTGAAGTCTTTGCCGATTGGCTGATCCGGCCGGAGAATCCCTGGTTTGCCAAAGCCATCGTCAACCGCACATGGGCTTGGGCGATGGGGCAGGGGATAGTCCACGAACCGGACGATATTCGCGAGGACAATCCGCCCAGCAATCCCGAACTCCTGACCTACTTGGAGAAGGAACTGGTCTCAAGCGGTTACGATCTGAACCACCTGAAGCGGTTGATCTTCACCTCGACCACGTACCAGTTCTCTTCGATTCCTCGGTTCCAAACCCCGGAAGCGAGGGCCAACTTCGCGAGTTATCCATTGCGGCGAGTCGAGGCCGAAGTGTTGATCGACGCCGTGAACCAGATCACGGGTAGTTCAGACCTGTATACCAGCGCCGTTCCGGAGCCGTTTACCTATATTCCTCAAGACATGCGAGCAGTCGCGCTGGCCGACGGCAGCGTCACCGACTCGTTTCTCACCTTGTTCGGACGTTCCGCGCGGGCCACGGGTACGGAAAGCGAGCGGGTCAACGAACTTGCCTCGCCCCAGTGGCTCCACATGCTCAACTCGGGCCAAATCCAGAACAAGCTACAGAGCGGCCCAAAGCTTACGGCGCTGATCGCCGCGGGTGGCGAACCGAAGGAGATCACCGAGAAGCTTTACCTGACCATCCTTTCGCGGTTTCCGACGGATGCCGACGTCAAAGCCGTGGAGGCGCACGCCAAGACGGAAGTCGCCAAAGGACGCGACCTCTGGATCGACCTCGCATGGGCGTTGATCAACAGTCCCGAGTTTCTTCTGCGGCATTGAGTGTTACCAAGACGTGTGGGTATGACCCTGGATGACCGATTTCCGGTCACAACAATCAAACGGGAAGTAAAAGGAGGACTGAAGTCATGAGAAGGAACCAGTCAGACAACGGGCGGCATGTGTCTCGGCGCGAGGCCATGCGGCGCGGCGCTATGGGCGCGGCGGGAATGATGGCGGCCGGCGGTTTGGGCTCCCGAGTCCTTGCGGACGAGGGCGAGAAGACGCCCGAGCAGAAGCTTGCCGAGGAAAAGGCGGCCCGGGACGAGGCCGCCCGGGCGAAGGCCAAGAAGGGTCAGGCGAAGTCCGTCATCCAGATATTCCTGTGGGGCGGCATATCGCAAAACGATTGCTGGGACCCGAAGCCGGGCACCGGCTACGACTACCTTGGCGAGTTTGACAAGTTCATCCCCACCAACGTGGATGGAATCCAACTCAGCTCGCTGTTTCCCCAATTGGCCAGGCAAGCCGACAAGTATTCTCTGATCCGCAGCATGACCCATGGCAACAACGGTCATGAAACGGCGGCCTACCTGATGCAAACCGGCCACGCACCCGGCGGACGGCTGGCCTTCCCCAGCGTGGGCGCCATTTTTACCTACGCCAAGAAGGATGAGTACAAAGGGCTGCTTCCGCCCTACATCGTGATGCTCCAGGCGGCCGGGCGGTTTTCCGAGGAAGGCTTTCTCGGCCCCGCGTACAAACCGTTTGCCACCGGCGGCGATCCGAACGCGGAGCGTTTCGAGGTGCAGGGAATCGTCAACCGGGGAATCAGCGACGCCCGGCAAGTGGCCCGACGCGAACTACTCCAAAGGGTCAATGTTGTCGGCTATGGCCTTGCCGACGCCCCGGAGATGCCCGCCATCGACGAGGCCAGGGACAACGCTTACGGCTTGATCCTGGGCCAGGGAAAGGAAGTATTCAATCTCGCCAATGAACCGGCGGGACTCCGGGACCGCTACGGCCGGAATACCTTCGGGCAGGAATGCCTGGCGGCGCGGCGGATGGTCGAGGCGGGGGTCCCCTACATTACCATCAGCTTCCCCGGCGGCTGGGACACCCACTCGAATCATTTTCCGACCATGAAGCGGCAGTGCCCCATGTTGGATCAAGGGCTGGCAACGCTGCTAGCCGATCTGAAGGAGCGCGGCTTGCTCGACAGTACCTTAGTCTGGTGCACCGGGGAGTTCGGCAGAACGCCGAAGATTTCCTGGGAGCCGCCTTGGAACGGTGGCCGTCATCACCACGGAGCCGTCTTCACCGTGTTGGTCGCCGGCGGCGGATTCAAGGGCGGCCGCGTCGTCGGCACGTCCGACGAGAAAGGCGAGAAACCCGCGGAAAGGCCCGTCTATCCGGCGGACTTGTTGGGCAGCATTTACTTGTTGGGCGGCATCGACGACCGGACCAGCCTGCCCAATCCTGAGGGACTGGATGTCCACGTGTTGGATACCGAAGCCGAAGGCATGAAGTCGGCGGGACTACTGGAAGAGCTTATGTAACCATCGGAGGCACAGGGCGTTCGGTCGCGCAGGGGAGGACCGCCAAGCTATTCCCCCTGCCCGACCGTAACGTTCCTATGTGTTTCCGGCGATGCTAAAACGGCGAGAAACGGAGAGGTTCAATGAGTCGATTCACACGGCTTTCGATCTTGGGGTTGGCCTTGCTTGCAACCGGTGCTTCCTCGGCGCTGGCGCAAAATCAGTACATTGGTTTCGTCTATCCGGCCGGCGGCCAGCAGGGCACCACCTTCCCGATCCGGCTGGGTGGTCAGGCCCTGGTCGATCCCTCGGACTTGGTGGTGACCGGGGACGGGGTGTCCGTCCGGCTGGTCGATTACTTCCGGGTTCTCAACAACCAGGAGTTGTCGCTGGTCCGCCAGCAACTGAACTTGCTGAAGAAGAAGGAGACAACGATCGACGACGCCATGGCGGCCAAAATGGGCGTGTTCGAATTGCCCGCGCCGATTGGCCCGGACACCGGCCCGGACGCGATCAGTTCTCTGATTTGCCCGGTGTGCGGCCAGGCCAACCCGCTGGACGCCACCGTTTGCAGCAAATGCAATGTGAAACTGCAGAAGCCGGCAGACACGAACCAGGGCGACGAGTCCTCGGTCGAGGACGCTGAGCTATCTGAGAAGGAACTGGCCAAGCGGCGGTTGATCGAACGGCTCGAAAGGATGTTCGCCGAAGACGAGCGTACCCCGGCCGTTCGTGCCCAAACCGAACTCGTCTTCGCTGAAGTCACGGTGGCGCCCGACGCCAAGCCGGGCCGGCGAGAGATCCGGGTGGTCACCAAGCGGGGCATCTCCAATCCGTTGCCCTTCTACGTGGACCAGGTGCCCGAGGTGGCCCGCAAGCCGATGAAGACTATGCAAAATCCCGTGCTTGGCCGGGAGCATCTAGCCCAACGCAAGAGGCCTCCGGAGGAGGAGGAAATGCAGGTCACGGTGCCGTGTACGATGAACGGCCAGCTCGCCGCCGGCGAGGTGAACCGATACCGGTTTCACGCGAGCAAGGGGCAGCGACTCGTCATCAACGCCAAGGCTCGGGACCTGATCCCTTATGTGCCCGACGGCGTCCCCGGTTGGTTCCAGGCGGTACTGAAGCTTTACGACGCCAACGGGAACGAAGTAGCGTACAACGACGATTTCCGTTTCAATCCCGACCCGTTGATCTACTATGAAGTCCCCGCGGACGGCGAGTACGTGCTCACCATCAACGAAGCTCTCTTCCGGGGACGCGAAAGCTTCGTGTATCGGATTACCATTGGGGAGCTGCCGTTCGTGACCAGCATCTTCCCGCTCGGCGCCCGCGCGGGCGAGCCGGTCAACATCGAAATGGCCGGTTGGAATCTGGAGCACACAACGATTGCGCCGCCTCCCAGCGACACGCAGCCGGGGCGCTATCTCATTGCAGCCACCAATGCCAAACTCATATCCAACTATCTGCCCTTCGCCCTCGACACTCTAGCCGAGTGCCTAAATCAGGAACCGAACAATGACGCAGCCACGGCCCAGAAAGTGACGCTCCCGATCATCATCAACGGACGAATGGATCAGCCGGGCGATTGGGACGTCTTTGAGATCGAAGGGAAAGCGGGAGAAACCATCGTGGCGGAAGTGACGGCGCGCCGCCTCAGTTCGCCGCTGGACTCGTTCGTCAAGGTCACGGATCCCAACGGTAAGATCATCGCGATGAATGACGATCATTATGACGCGGCGTCGGGGCTGAACACCGACCACGCCGATTCCTACCTCATGGTGACACTGCCCACCGATGGGAAGTACCATGTTCATATTGGCGACACGTCGCGCCGCGCCGGAAAGGAATATGCCTACCGGCTCCGCATCAGCCACCCTCAGCCCGATTTCGAGTTGCGAGTGGTTCCCTCGAAGATTGTGATCCGCAGCAACGCGTCTGCCGCCGTGACGGTTTACGCCATACGCAGGGATGGATTCAACGGGCCCATCGCGCTGAGTTTCAAGGACCTGCCCGAAGGATTCGAATCGGGCGGCGCCACGGTGCCGGCCGATAAGGACGTCGTGTCGCTGGGGCTGAAGACCAGCCTCACCGCGATGGAAGAGCCGGTCAACCTCACCGTCGTCGGCAGTGCGACCGTCGGAGAACAGGAAATCGTCCGCGAGGCCGTGCCGGCCGAGGACCGGATGCAGGCATTCCTCTGGCGTCACTTGTTGCCGGCGGAAACCTTGCCGGTCGTGGTGTTCGATCCGTCCTACCAGCGGCCGGCTGAGCGCGTTCGCCCGCCGATCCGCGACGAGGACCGCCCGAAGGACCTGACCCGCAACGTGACAAGGGCATCGGTCCTCTGGTATAGGCGGCAAATCGAACGTCTTTACCAGGAATGGTTGTTGACCGACGAGTTCGTCAACCGCCAGATCGCAGACATCGAAGCTCGCCTGATTCAATAGCAGCCACGGTAGCTTGTACCCGCATGCCCCGGCGGCGTTTGGCGCCTGCTGCACGGTAGGTGTGCGGTGAAGAATCCCTGGCAACGCCGGTTCTCTGCTGAATCCGGGATCGTTGCGTGGATTCGCAGACGGCACGCCCCGAGGCAGAAAGGGCGTGGTTGGCAGTCAGCAACGGGTGCTTGGCCTTGTCGCCACCCTGGACTGCCCACTCATGCATGATCGGATCTCCCGCGGACGCTTCCGCGATTGAATCCGTCTGTTGCGCCGTCGCCGCAACCGAAAAGCCCGCCTGCGGGAATAATCGGCCGTGGGCAAGCGTCTAAACTATGGGCCCGCTTCGAGTTTGCGTCTTCAGCAGGAAGGCATTGGCGCCACCTGCACAGGTTCCCTTTTCGCTAAGGAGGTGGATGATGCGCAAATTGTCCCTGATCGGGCTGTTATCTGTTTCTTGGTTCATGGCGGGTTGTGGCGAGCGAGCGTCGCACTACCAGCGGTCCGGGCCGGAGGTATACCATACCCCAACGGTAACAGAGGCGTTGGATGTAGCCGTTGACGAGGGCGGGCTGGAGGCCGGCGACCGGTTCAACACCGAGGCTTACGACCGGATTTACGAGAACCCGTTCCTTGCGGCGCGGTCGAACCCATTGTCGACCTTCTCGATCGACGTGGATACGGCGTCGTATTCCAACGTGCGGCGGTTCCTCAACCGGGGGCAATTGCCGCCGCCCGATGCGGTGCGGATCGAAGAACTGGTGAACTACTTCACCTACGATTATCCGGCCCCGGACGGCGAAGCCCCGTTCTCGGCGCACGTCGAAGTGGCCGGATGTCCTTGGAATGCCGAGCATCGCCTCGCACGCATCGGCTTGAAGGGGAAGGACGTCGCGCAGGAGGAGCGGGGCGTGTGCAACCTCGTCTTCCTGATTGACGTGTCCGGATCGATGAACCCGCCCAATAAGCTCCCGCTGCTGAAGTCGGCGATGAAAATGCTGGTCCAGAATCTGGCCGAGCAGGACCGCGTGGCGATTGTCGTGTACGCCGGGGCCGCCGGCATGGTGCTTCCCTCCACCTCATGCCAGGAGAAAGAGGCCATTCTCGCCGCCCTGGATCGGCTTCAGGCGGGCGGATCGACCAACGGCGGCCAGGGGATTCGCCTGGCCTATCAGACGGCCAGGGAACACTTCGTGTCCGATGGCGTCAATCGCGTTATCCTCTGCACCGATGGCGACTTCAACGTCGGCACGACCAGCCAAGGGGAACTCATCCGCCTGGTGGAAGAAAAGGCGAAGGAAGGCGTCTTCCTCAGCGTGCTCGGATTCGGCATGGGCAACTACAAGGACTCCACACTGGAGAAGTTGGCCAACAAGGGCAACGGCAACTATGCCTACATCGACACCATCCACGAAGCCCGCAAGGTGCTCGTCGAGCAAATGCACGGCACGCTCATCACGATCGCCAAGGACGTGAAGATCCAGGTCGATTTCAACCCGGCCCAAGTCGGTGCGTATCGCCTGATCGGCTACGAAAACCGCTTGCTGCGGGCGGAGGACTTCCACGACGACAAGAAGGACGCCGGCGAGATCGGAGCGGGCCACACGGTAACGGCGCTCTACGAGTTGGTACCCGCGGGCAAAGAGATGAACCTGCCGTTGGCAGATGCCTCGAAGTACCACGAGACGGGCGGGCCGAGCACGGCGGCTGCAAGCGGCGAGCTTTTCACCATCAAGCTGCGTTACAAGCACCCGCAAGAGGACACCAGTGAGTTGCTATCCTTTCCGGTGAGCGACGCTGGCAAGTCGCTTGCCGAGGCGTCCGGCGACTTCCAGTTCGCGGCGGCGGTTGCCGGGCTGGGCATGTTGCTCCGCGACTCGGAACACAAGGGTACAGCCAGCTACGACCTTGTCCTTGAACTCGCCGCGGCGGGCCTGGGCAGCGATGCCGGTGGGTACCGCGCCGAGTTTCTGCAACTCGCGGGGATTGCCAAGTCGCTGCGGGGCGATTAGCCCGGATGATTCACGATAGGTAGGGTGGGTCAAGGTCGCGTGGATCGTTAGTGGGTCCACACAAGCCGCAACCAAGCTGATTCACAGCCCGCCGCCTGGAAGTACGTCGGTAGTCGCGATCGATGACCCACCAAAGAAGCGGCTTGTTTGACCCACGCTACCTGTCTACGTATATGAGTAATCTGGGTCAGCCCGATCAAGGCGACTTTTAGGTCGTCAAGGGAATCGGCGTCGTTTGCGACGATCTACTGCCGCATGCGGCGCCGATGTTCATCGTCACTCGCGGCCAAGCAACGCTTCGTACGAGCGACTTTCGGTTTGGCTAGGTGTGAACCGGCTGCCGGTCTCTTCGTTCTGCACCCACATGTGCCGGAAGCTGAACCAGGCGCCGTTGTTGGTGCCGTCGGCGCGGACGATCATGGGGATCAGGCCGCCTTCCCCGCGCGGGCCGCCGAGAACCTTCCGCCCCCAACCGTCCTGCATCGAGGTGAACAGGTGCAGCGAGTAACGCTCGGCATTGGAGAATACCACGTCGGCGCGGCCGTCCTCGTCGACGTCGACGAAGCGGAGGCCCGCGTCGCGGCCCTGCTGGTCGACAACGGCCGTTGCGGGCGGCAGCGAGAAGGGCAGGCGGGTCCAGCCGTCGGGGCCGTTCCAGCGAAATACGCCCTGCCGCTGTGGGCCGCCGGCGATCAACTCGCAAATGCCATTGCCGTCCAGGTCGCGCAGACGCACTCCCGCGTCGCGCCCGGCCAGCGAGGTGTGCACCGGACCGTCAAGCTCGAGGCCCGTAAGCCCGCTGGGATCCTCGATCCACTTCTCGTCGTCGAAATGCCACAGCCCCGCCGCGGTCTCGTTGTGCACCAGCACGCTGGCAAACCCGTTGGATTGCAGCACGCCGAAGCGGGCGCCGGCGTCGCGGTGGTTGCCCTCGGCGTCGACCAAAACGATTGGTGCCGGGAAATCGCCGACGATCCAGTCGCCTGCGGCAGGCGACCAGATGCGGGTCTGCCGGACCCTTTCGTTGCTGATGACCACGTCCATGAACCCGTCGTTGTTCAGGTCGAGCACGCGCACGCCGTTGTCGCCGCCGCACTTGGCCCGGAGTGGTTGTCCGCCGAGCAGGTTCTTGGTAAGCCGGTCGTACACCTCGCGGAAATTGAGGAACTTCACTTTGTTGCCGTAACGGCCGACCGCATGGTCGATCAACTCAATCACCTGATCGTTGCGAATCCACGCGCCCGCGTGGTGAGTCAGCACGTAGATGCCTTGCTTGCTCACCGCCGCGTCGATGGCCGCCTTCATGTCGGCAATGGTGACCGGATGGTGCGGCTTCTGCAAGTTGTGCCCCTGCCAGTCGTCGGGAATGGACGAGGGCAACTCCCAGCACAAGCGGGCGATGACGTACGGGTAAGGATAGTCTTCCACGTAGTTGACGAATCCCCGGTCGCGCGGCACGTACTTGTCGAATCGCGACCGCCCCTCTTCAGCAGCGAGAATCTCCGGCAACAGGCTCGTGTCGTCGGGTGTGTGCAGCATGAAAACGGAGGAATCCAGTTGCAGGAAATTCCCCCGCGGCGTGGTCTTGTTGAACACCTCGGCGAAGAACCGCGGACTGATCGAGTTCATCGAGTCGCAGCAGGGCATGCGGAATGCGACGGGGTGGGCCCCGGGCAGGTCGAACATCTGGTCGACGCACAGGTCGTAGGTTGCCTTGGCGCGTTCGAGATCGTCCTTCTGCAGGAGGGGGCACGGGTGGTGGTAAGTGTGCGGCTCGATACTGAGGCCCTCGGCAAGCCATTGCCGCAGCAACGGATGCTCAAGGTCGAGCTGGTTGCCCATACAGCTAACCGGCGCCCGGCCGTCGATTTGCTTGAGTCTCTCCAGCACCGGCCGGAGAAATGCCTCGAACCGGACCGGATCACGGAGGTCGTCGATGGACAGCACAACCACGGCCTCGACCTCCTCCTCGCCAATCCATTGCGGCGTGGCTAGCTTGGCAAAATTGAGCCCCACGTAGTAGGGGTTGGCGAACTCGTCGAGATACGTCAGCCGGTTGCCTGGGTCGGCGGCCGTGGCGTTGAGCGCACCGCTCAGAAGAATGAGTAGGGAAGCAACTCGCGTGGTCATGGAAGTGGTCCTGGGTGGGTGGGGCTGATGTGGCACGATCGAACCTCTGCAGGGCCGTCCAAATCGTTGGGGCACCACGCCGAAATGCCCATGAGGCGTCCGTCGTGCCGCAAAACCGGGACCGGTCCGTACAGGCCAATACGCATCATTATACCCTCGCGGCCACTCTCGGGCGACATCCGCGGCGCGGCAGTGCAGCAGGGTTTTCTGGCACGTTTGGAGGTGGCGAAGGGCCACTTGCGGGATTGCCTGGCATGGAGCCATGGTCAGTGAGCCAACCCGGATTATTCGTCATTGCGCGAATCTTTACCGGTGGCCGCGGCGAGTTGGAACCCTGGTTGCCAATTGGACATCGGCGAACCGGATTCTCATGGGCGTGCCCCGGTGGAGCTGGAAGGCCAGGATGCCGCTGCGGCGCCGGCGGTCTCCTCCCGAGCCCGAGTTGGACGCTTCTCTTGGATGGTTTGACCGGCTGGAAGCCCATGCCAACTGACAGGCTGGAAGCCTATCCCACGTAAAATGACAGGCTGGAAGCCTGTCCTGCGTGCTCTGGATTGCTCAAAGGACCTGCGTCACGCCGGGGATGGCGCATGGGTAAATGCCGTCGGGGCCGGGTTTCGGGCCGGGGTCGGCGTCCCAGGAAAGCTGCCGCGGTACGAGTTCGAGATTCGAGGCGAGGGCTTCGTCCCACTTCACGATCTTGCCTGAATACGTGGCCATGCGGCCGAGGATGGCTGTCATGGTGCTCGTGGCGCCGTAATCGCCTTCGTTGTGCGGCTGGCCGGCCGCAATCTTCTGAAATAGCACGTCCATTTCCACCTGGTGCCCGTCCGGCCCGCGGTCCCATCGTACCCGATCTTCGCCGACGACCATCTCGGCACCGCCGTGTCCTTGGATATTGACGTACCCCTTCGTGCCATGGGCATGCTCCGAAAAACTGTTCCAGCAGCCGGGCTGATGGCGGCATTGGCTGAACATGCGCAGACCGTTGGCGTACGTGAACTCCACGAAATGATGGTCGAATATCTCGCCAACGTCCTTGCCCGTGCGTACCTGCCGGCCGCCCATGCCGTTCGCCTCGACCGGCAGCGCGTTGGCCATCCAGTTGCACACATCGAGGTCGTGCACGTGCTGCTCGACAATGTGGTCGCCGCTGAGCCAGGTGAAGTAATACCAGTTGCGCGTTTGGTACTGCATTTCGGTCTGATCCGGCTGGCGAGGTCGCACCCAGACACCGGTCGAGTTGAAGTAGGCTCGCGTATAGCACAACTCGCCGATGGCGCCTTCGTGGATCCGGGCAATCGCCTCCTGATGCTTCACTTCATGCCTCAGATGATGCCCCACGGCAACAGCCAGGTTCTTCTGCTTAGCCTCCTCGTTTGCGGCCATGATGCGGCGGACACCCGGCGAGTCGGTGGCAACCGGCTTTTCCATGAACACGTGCTTGCCGGCCTTGACTGCGGCCTCGAATTGCTCCGGGCGGAAGCCGGGCGGCCCGCACAGCAGTACCACGTCCACCCCGGCGCCAAGGGCGCCTACGTGGCAGTCGAGCCCAACGAACTTGCGCTCGTTTGGCACGTCGACCTTCTCGGGAAACCGCTTTGTGAGCGCTTGTTCGGCAAAGTCGACCCGGTCCTGGAACGCGTCGGCCAAGGCCACCACTTTGACGTTCGCGTGGCCGGTGTTGGCCAGCGCGTTGACCGCGGCCCCGACGCCGCGCCCGCCGCAGCCGATCAGCGCAACCCGCACCAGGTCGTCGCCCGCGGCATGGGCGGTCCGGGCAACGCCCAGACCGCCGGCCAGCGCCGCACCGGTTGCGGCGACTCCGGAATGTTTCAGAAACTCACGGCGCGACGTTGGGCGGCATACGAAAGGCTGCGACATGTTGACGTCTCCTGATAGATGTGGGGTGAATGTGTTCAGTCGAGTCGCGTAGGGTGGGTGGTTCTGGCTGTCTCAGCAGCCGGGTTCACCCACGCGTCTGGTTGGAGTTCACGCTTCAGCGTGCCTTGGTTGCCATTCAAATCCGGCTCCACACGCCAAAGCGTGGACTCCAGCAAGTGCTTCGGAAGACAACGTGGGTGAACCCGGCTGCTGAGACAGCCGGAACCACCCACCCTACAATGTTCAGTCGAGCGTCGGCTCGACGGGTTCGCCGCGCTGCTGGGCCTCGGGCTCCTCGTAGGCGCCGAGGAACTCGCTGTTGCAGTCGAGCCAGATGACAATGCGGGCGAAGTCGTCGGCCGAAAGCTCTACTCCGTAGTGGCTCTTGTCAAGGTATTTCAGGAGCGGTGCCCCCAGAGCGCCGAACTCGCCGGCGACGGTGCGTGCGCCGCCGTGAGGACACGTCTTGATCGATCCGTTGACCGAGTCGAAGAAGAAACCGTAGTTGCCGGCCAGGTTGTTGTACGACACGGTAAATGTTCCCTGCGGCGCACCGCTCAGGTCCAGCGCCTTCTCCTTCCGGTGGCAATCGACGCAGTGCCGGTCGAGCACCGGTTGGACCAGCCGCACGTAGTTGAACGGACTGCTTCCCTCGGGGCCCGGCTTAAGCTGCGAGGGCGACCTCCGTAGTGCCAGCGGCGGGCTCGGTGGGGAAGCCGCCTGCCGGTTCTTCGGCTCGTGGCACCCCTGGCAACTGAGGTGCTCGCCCGGGTGCAGATACGTGCCGCTGCGCATCGATTGCACTGCCATGCCGCGGGCGTCGAGCGCCTGGAAGTATATCTGCATGTTGGGCGGTGCCTCGAAATACGCGCTGCCGTCGGACTCGACCGGAACCGTCCCGAGCACCCGGCGCGCATTGGTTTGCCGGGCGACGCCAACGCGGGGCTGATTGGGCGCCGGGGTTGTCTTCGGGAGCACCTGGATGACGCGCAACGCCTCGATGCTCGTACCTTCCGGCCACTCGAAATCGCTGTCGTACACGTTCATCACGGCGATGGTCGAGGGCGGAATCTCACCGCCCGCCGCCTCGATCGCCCGCGCCGTCTGCACCGTTCGGTCCGGGATGACCGGCGGGCGGGGCCGGGGGCGGAACGGGATCGGGCTCAGCGCGTTGATTTCACGATCGCGGTAGATTAATTCCCGGTTGCCGTTTGCATCGAGCCAGAAGATGCCGCGGTTGGTCATCTTCGCGTCGTACACGCACAGGTAGTCCATCTCGGAAAGGGCCCACGGCGTGCCGAACGCCTTCGCCTGCTGATACGGCACTTCCGCCTCCGGGAACGGCATGTCGGGCGTCAACCGCGTGAGTTGCCCCATGGCGCCGTCGTCTTCCAGGCGATGGTCGATGAGGATCAGCGAGCCGAATGCATGGCCATGGTGCGCGCCGGCCACCGCCACGAACTTGTGCGAGCCGGGAATCTTCCGAATGCTCTTCTGCATCCACGGTCGCGCGTTCCGGTTTCGGTTGACCGGATAGTTGCCGTGATAGCTGCGCGGATCGCGCCCGTCGGGGTACGATATCCAAATGTGGTGGGCCACGTTCGTATCGCGGTCCACGTAGTCCCACCGCGAATACACCAACATTCCATTGTGGTCGACGCTGGGGTGCCACTCGTGCGTTTCGTGGAAGCTCAGGCAGATGATGTCGCTGCCGTCCGGCTCCATGGAATGCAGGGTATACGTTGGGCAGTGCCGGCCGCAGCGCAGATAGCCGCCGCGGCGCAGCGAAGTGAACACAATCCGCCCGCCGGGCATCTCGTAGGGATCGAAATCGTCGTAGTCGCCGTCGGTAAGCTGCACCAGGTTGCTGCCGTCGGCGTTGCAGCGGAACACGTGGTAGCTTGTCTGTGGGTTCCACGTGTAGTTCTCGCGGCCCTGGAACTTCTCCCACGCGCCGCACTCGCTGTAGGCAAAGTAAACGGTCTGCCCGTCGTAGCTCACGGACGGCGACAAGAACGACCCGCCTTCGAGCTTCCGGCCCTTCAGCCGGCCCGACTCGACCACCGAGTTCTGCAATAGGTTCACCAGTTTGGGGTTGTCGCCGAACGGGTTTTCCAGCACGTACAGGCCGCCGCCCGGCACGGCGTTGCAGCCGTAGTACTGATCGCACATGTGGATCACGCCCTGCGGGTCGTGCCGCTTGATGAACAGCAGCCGGTCGATCTCAGCCACCAGCGGGTTGGCCAGGGCAAAGCGCCGAAGCAGCCCGCGGGCGTCGAGGTAAAGATCCTTGCGGTCGTTTTCGGGCACCTCGCCGGCCTCGATCCGCTTGGCCAGCCGGGCTGTCAGCTTCTCCAGTTCGGCCTTCCGCGGCGCCAAGCACCCGGCCCCGGCCGAGGCCTCCAGTCTCGCGATCAACTCCCCAGCCCTTTTCAGCACCTGCTCCGTGTGCGCCAAGGCAAACGGGCCGGCGGCCGGCGAAGGACCATCGCCGGATGGCCCGCCCCGGAACAGGTTCGGATACCGCGCCACGCCAAGCTCGAAGGGGATCGTGCCGGGGTACGAGTGCGGGCTGGTGCTGATCTGGTCGGCCGGCCTGCCCAAAGCGATGTTCTCTTCCGGATCATCGGCCGTATACACTTCAACCTCGTCCAGCGCAAACGATACGTTGCCCGGCACCTGCAAACGCACGATCCGCGCCGTCACGTTCCGGTCTTTGAACTCAACGACCAGCGGGGCATTCCTTTCAATACCATACCAGGGCGTTCCATCGTGGCGGTACACCTCGCTGAACTCGGCGCCGGGCTCGCCGGCCGCCAGCACCCGAATGTGCGGGTGCCCGCTCTGGCCGCCTTCGCTGCGGGCAAACACAACCACGCGGTCGAGCCTGCGAGGCTCTTGCAGATCGACCTGCCACCAGGGGTCCTTCTCGCCGCTGCGTACGTGGAAGCCCCAGCGGCCGTTCTTCACACCGTCCACCGCGCCGGCTGCGTCTTGTTCGGTGGTCACGTTTTCGGGCCAGGAGAGACGTTGCTGCACGAGCGTGGAACCTGCATCGCGAGAACCCGCGTCCGGCGGCGGCACCGCCCGCAGCGACCGATTCGGGCTCCATCGCCCGTCGTCATCGATCCACTCGGCCTCGACGAGTTGCCGCAGGACGGCTGCCAGGCCGGCAGGTTCTCCTGCAACGGCCGGGTTCCATCCGCGACTTGGCCCCCACTGAAGACAGATGGCCGCAGTCAGACACCAGAGCACGCACTTGCACGGCTTCATGGGGTGATACTCCTCATCGGGCGGGCGTAAACCATTCGCAATTGGAGTAAGGTGGAAAAATGGCAGAGCGCAGCGGCTCGCCAGGCAGAAACCCTCCTCCGTGTAACGAGTATACCAGACCCCGGCGGGAAAAGGAAGAACAGGAGTGATCGGGTGCGCGGCAGGATCTTCTGGCACGTCTGGAGGCGGCAAAGGGCCGTGCGGGCTTGCCCCGCATGGCGCCACGGTCAGTGAGCTAAGCTGACAAGGTTCACCCGCCGAAACCCTCCCCGTGGGTGGGCGAGCCGCGAGCTGTAGCCATTTCTTCCAGACAGGTAAGGTGGGGTCAAACAAGCCGCTTTTCTGGTGGGCCTTCGGTCGCTACGCTTCCCGGTGACGGGCTATAAATCAGGTTGGTTGCGGCTTGTGCGGGCCCACCGACGACCCACGCGACCTTGACGCACCCTCCCCATCGTGCGCAATCCAGGGTAGCGGAGGCGGGTGAGTTCCACGTCGCCGATGATGTTGTCGGTCAGGGCCGGGCGCGGCTTGCCGGGTCGCTGCCCTTCAGCGGGCGGCTGATGAGCATCTTGAGCCGGGAATGCGGGTGGACGAGCTTGCGGGCGAGGATGTCGTCCTCGGTAATGCGGGCCATGAGGATCTCGCCGAGCCGGGAACGCTCGCGGTCGTAGGAGATGTAGATCGTGCCGTCCGGGGCCTGGGTGCCGTCGGGGTACGATATGCCCTTGCGCTCGTCGAGCATGAGCCCGCCTTTCCAGGTTGCACCGTCGTCGTCCGACAGCCAGGCGGTCAGCTTGCTCCGGCCCTCGTGCGAGTCCATCGTCTCGCCGTGCTTGACCATGAGGATGCGGCCTGAGAGGAGCCGGCGCACGTGGAACCTGGCCACGGGATGGACGATTCCTTCCGGCACGTTCGGTTCCGACCACGTCGCGCCGCGGTCGTCGGAGAAGCTCTGCATGATGCCCTTGGTCGTGCGCGCCAGCATCCACAGCGTGCCGTCCTTGCGCTCCACGAACATGTGCTCGTGCCAGCACGGATTCGGAAAGGCCCTGTGTCCGCGCCGCTGCCACGTTGCCCCCTGGTCGGTCGAGACGAACACGTTCGCTCCCCGATACGGGTCGAGTTCCGGGAACACGCACGTGGAAAAGGCGCCGCGGCCCGGAGTTTGCAGCAGGTAAACCGGCAGGAGCCACTCGCCGGTCGACAGGACCGTCGGCTTGTTGAGCATCCTTCCATGCCAGATGCGGCGAGGCTCGGACCATTCGGGATTCTCGGCGTCGGGGTCGTCGCACACCGCGGCCCACAGGCCGTCGCGGCGGTCGCGCATGTTCATTGCCTGGTCGAAGAAGAACCAGAGCCGGCCCAACGGATCGGTCCACAGTGTGCCGACCAGAACGCTGCGCGGCAGCGGGAGGTTCGGCGATTGACTGTCGATGACCAGCCGGGGTTTCGACCACGTCTGGCCGTCGTCGTCGCTGGTCGCCGCGACCATGAACGCCTTCGGCCCGTCCTCGCCGGCCACCCACGCCGCCCAGAGCCGCCCCTTCGGCGTTCGCTCGATGCCGATGGTCATGCCGTAGTCGAGCCGGTCGTAGTCGTACTCCGGCAGCGGCGAAGTATTGAGCTTCGGCGGAATGAGCGCGAGGTCGGCAACCTTCCTCATCGTCGCAGGCGAATGGTCGCCGCGATTGTACGCCCGCAGCACCTCGGCCTCGTACTCGCGCACCTCTTCCGGCGTCATCGCGGCGAACCGCGCCTCGGGACCCTCGGCCGGCGCTGTCGCGGGCAGGCTCAACATGCCGCCTGCGAGGAGGGAAACCGCCAATCCGCGGAAAGCGAACAATCGCAAGATGTCTTTCATAGTCAAACCCTTCATTGCATGGGTATATTAAGTACCGGGGGGTCGCTTCGGGCGTGAGAACATCGTACGGCGCGTTTCACCAATGGCAACACGTTTTTGCAGGAAGGGATCAATAGACCACGTAACCGTTCACGGTGTCGCGGTGCGGGCAGTCTTCTCCGCTGCATGCAAAGGGGACAGCTTCCTATTCGCGGCAGAAAGGGTGGGCGATTCGGCGAATTCCCTTGTTGCTGCGAGAATTGCAACGGTCCCCCCTTGAACGGTTACGCCTATGATCCACCGGAAATGATTCCAGCCAGGCGCAGCACGCCCCACAGGATCGAGATTGTCAGGGCGATTGCTCCGAGCAGTCTGCCGATCTCATAGGGGCTGGTCCAGTCGGTCGGCCCCCGTTTCACCACTCTGCCTCGCTCGTCGAGTTCTACCTGCCAGACGGTTTTGCACCAGGGGCATCGTTCGCCAGCCTGCGCATATTCAGGGAGAGAGCGTTTGCAATTGCCGCATTCCTTGTCGCAGTTCGAGACAACCAGTTGCGGAATCGGTGCATTCTGATCAGCCTGAAAACGGTTCCAAGCTTCGCGTTCGGCAAGATAGTCCTGGGTCCATTTCTCTGCGTGTTGCTGCGGCGGCTCTTCCATTGTCGGCTGGGCCCGCTGTTCCTCCTGATGCTGGCGTAGGCGCTCCTGCTCTTCGTGACGGAAGCGCCCTTCGTGTACGTGGGGAAAGCGTCCCTCCTGCTCGTGGCGCAAGCGTCCCTCTTCACGGTGCATGTGCTCCTCGTCTTCACGGCGCACTGGTTTGTGCGGTTCGTGTTGCCCGGCTGCCTTCTGACGCCGCACCAGTTCCATGTGCATCTCGTCGCCGGTCATCCTGCCCGGAGCGGGAGTCTGGCGGGCCAAAGGATTACCGGCATTCTCGACCCTCCAGTTCCGAATGTAATCCTGATCCTGAAGGCTGAAACCGTGTATCGGGTAGGGCGCGACCTTGCCATTCACCCGCAAATAGACCTGCGTTCCTTCAACCCGAACCAATTGCCCGGTCATGCGGTTTCCGAGCATGTCGGTCCATGTACGCGAAGGCGCCGAGGGGTCCTCGGCAGGTTGTCCCGCCGTCAGTGAGTGTTGCCGCGGCAGGACGTGGCTCTCGCCCTTCTCTGCCAGCATCTCGCGAACGTACCGCTGGTCTTCCTCGCTCAGACTGTCGAAACGAACTTGCAACGTCTTGTTCCCGCGAAGCAGGACGACCATTCCGTCGTGGAAGCGGACGAAGGTCGCATTGGTGGTTCTGCCTTGCGAATCGGTCCAGGTTCGCCCGTGAACCTCGGCGGCAAGCCCGCACACGAACGACAACACGACCAGAGCAGCGATATTCGTTCGCATCTGTCGGTGACGATATAACGGGGTGTCAGATGGCCGAGCCAAAACGCGCGCGAGGCCGCTGAAACATACTGCCATCAGGGGTGCTTGGCCCCACATGCCGCATGCCGTCGATCTTCACAGGACCGGAAGAGTGCGTCAAGTACCTGAGGCGTACTTTTTCTCTCTGTTGGCTGTCAAAATGCGGCCGCAAGAGGGGGCTGCGTTGCACCAGAATCTTGGCTTACTTGCCACCCCCCCAGTATCGCCATGAATCGTTCGGGCCAGCGCGAGGCCGGACCCCACGGCAAACCCGGTTGTTGCCGCGGGGAAGGCGCAGGGCGACGTCGCTCAAATCCCTTCCGCACTGCGCCGCAGCAGGTCCGGCGTTGAACACTCGCGTACCGGTGTGTAGCCCTTCAGCGGCATGATGTGTTCATGCACCGCGTCGAGGATGTCCGCCAGCTGCGGGAAGAACGCGTCTTCCTGCTCGTCGGCCGGAGTGATCCAGTTGCGGCTGCCGACTACCACCGGCGGAGCGTCGAGGTCGTCGAATGCGAGTTGTGTGATCTTTGCCGCAAACGTCTGCAGCACGCTTCCTCGCTCGCAGGCATCGGAGGCGAGGACGATTTTGCGGGTCTTCTTTACCGACGCGATCACCTTACCGTAATCGAAGGGCACGATGGTCCGGGCGTCGATCACCTCGCACGAAACGCCGTACTTCTCCGCAAGTTCATCCGCCGCTTGCAACGCGCGATAGAGCGTCGCCCCGATCGTGAGGACCGTCAGATCGTTGCCGGCGCGCTTGACGTCCGGCTCCCCAAGGGTGATTTCGTAAGCTTCTTCCGGGACGCCGCCCTCGTGGAAAAGCTCCGGCATATCGTAGATCCGCTGGCTCTCGAAGAACACGACCGGGTCCGTGCCCAGCAGTGCGGAGTACATCAGCCCCTTCGCGTCGTAGGGCGTTGCGGGGAAGACGACCTTCAGCCCGGGGATGTGCATGCACATGCTGCTCCAGTCCTGGCTGTGCTGCGCGCCGTATTTCGCGCCCACCGAAACCCGCAGCACGACGGGCATCTTCAGCAAACCGCCGGACATCGACTGCCATTTGGCGAGCTGGTTGAAGAGCTGGTCGCCGGAGCGGCCCATGAAGTCGCAGTACATCAGTTCCGCGAGTACGCGGCCGCCCTCCAGGCCGTAGCCGACGGCGGTGCCCACGATGGCGCCCTCGCTGATGGGCGAGTTGAACAGCCGGTAATACGGAAGCGCCTCCGTCAACCCGCGATACACGGCGAAGGCCCCGCCCCAATCGCGGTTTTCCTCGCCGTAGGCAATCAGCGATGGGTCGGTGTAGAAGCGGTCGAGGATGGCCTCGAACAGCGAGTCGCGGATGCCGATGCACCGCTGCTTCGGGAGCGGCTTGCCGCTTTCGTCCAGCCCGCTGCGGCTGCGGCCGGCCAGTTGCTTCACGCGAGGGTTTTCCTCGCGCGGAATACGGACCGCCGGCTTATCGTCGCCCAGCTTCTCGACGCGCGTGTTGGAGAACATCACCTGTTCGAGCAGGCAGGCGTGCTTCTTCAGATCGGCATGCGGCGAAATGCTCAGGTCGATTGCCTTCTTGTAGGCCTTGAGGATGACTTCCTCGACCCACGCCTGCATCTTGTCGACGTCGTCCTGCGTACACACGCCGGCATCGACGATGCTTGCCGCGAAGGTTGTCAGCGGATCATACTCTTGCCACGCTTCCACTTCGGCCTTGTCGCGATAGGAACTCGCGTCCGAGGGCGAATGGCCGCTGAAGCGGTAGGTCAACGTGTCCAGCAGGACCGGGCCGTCGCCCTGCTCGATGATCTCCTTCTTCCGGCGAATCGCATCGACCACGGCCAGCGGGTTGTATCCGTCGACCCGTTCGGCGTGCAATTGGTCGGGCGTCAGGCCGGCGCCCATGCGGGCGAGCACCTTGAAGCCCATCGTCTCGCCCACCGGCTGGCCGCCCATGCCGTAGAAATTGTTCACGAAGTTCAGGATCAGAGGCAGACCGCCGCGGTGGCTCTCTTCCCACAGTTCCTTGAACTGGTCCATGGTCGCGAAGCACAGTCCCTCCCACGTGGGTCCGCAGGCGGATGCCGCGTCGCCGATGTTTCCAATCACGATGCCGGGCTGCTTTCGCACGTGTTTGAACAGCGCGGCTCCCACGGAAATATCGGCCGAGCCGCCGACAATCGCGTTGTTCGGATAGATTCCAAACGGCGGGAAGAACGCGTGCATCGACCCGCCGAGGCCCTTATTGAAGCCGGTTTCCCGTGCAAAGATCTCCGCCAGCGCCCCGTAGATCAGGTAGTCGACGGCCAGGTCCTTCACGCTGCCCGTCGCGTCCTTCTCCACCACTCGCAGGCAATCGCCGCCGAAATACCCGCGCATGATGGCCATCAGCGTGTCGTCGTCGAGCTTCTGGATTGCCGAGAGCCCCTTGGCAAGAATCTCGCCGTGCGAGCGGTGCGACCCGTAGATGTGGTCGTTCACCCCCAGCAGGAACGCCTGGCCGACGGCCGCGGCCTCCTGGCCGATCGATAGGTGGGCCGGCCCGGGGTGGTTGTACTGGATGTCCTTGAAGTGCCCTTGCTTCTTGACCGAATCGAGCATGCTCTCGAACGTGCGGATGACCATCATATCCCGCTGGATGCGGAGCAGGTCGTCTTTCGAGAGGTCGCCGGCCGCCAGTTCGTCGGTTACAGTTTTAGCGTACTGATTGATCGGGATCGGCGTGAACTCGACGAAGCCTTTTGCACGCATATCGGCCGGGTGGATCAAGACTTCTTTGGGCATTCAAGTTTCTCCTCAATTATCACGCTGGAAGTTAGTAGGCTACTGACTGGTTCCTGCCGCCAAAACAACCTGCTTCACCCTCGCACCAAGCGTCCCCGCAGGGGGGGGCAGGTGATGGGCTGGCAGTTCATCCACGCGGGAAGCGGTTTCGCACCTGGAAACGGCGGAACCCGTACTCTGGCCGATGGCGGGCCTCGTGTCACCCTAAGTTCACCCTGTCGCAGTCATAGCTAACACCAAGCCGGCGCAGAAGTCAAGAGGCCGGCCGGGAAGAATAGGGGACGAGTCTATGCCGTTGCGCTTTTTTCCACAAGAAGCGGCGGCGAGCCTTTGTTTCTAGGGGTTTAGGGGCGTTTGTCGGCCATGATGTTACGCGACCTGACAA
>JAVEUP010000298.1:0-6698 GCA_034005525.1 Thermoguttaceae bacterium
GGGTCGTTGAGGTTGCCGGCGAAGGGGTCGAGGCGGGTGAAGCGGCCGGTGGCGGGGTTGTAGTAGCGGGCGCGAAGGTATTGAAGCCCGGTGGGGTCGGTCTGCTCGCCGGAATAGAGGAACGGGGTGGCGGCGGTCGATGGGTCGAAGCCCAGCGGCTCGCCGTACGCCGTGTAGTGGAATGCCTGCGGTACGCCGGCCACCGTGGCGATCGCGCCGAGGGCGTCGAACAGGACGCGGGTGGAGCCGTGCCCGTCCTGGCCGAAGTGGAGCGTTTCGACCGCGGCCGGCTCGCCTGCGGCGTAGGTGGTCGTGGTCTGGCTCAGCCGGTCGTGACCGAGCGTGTAGACCACCCGCTTCTGAACCTCGCCGGTCGCCGCGTCCGTGACCGTTTCCGCCAGTACCTGGCTGTAGCCGGTGTGGTTCTGCGGGTCGTTGAGGTACTCGGTCTTCGTGGCGGTGTCGAACGTGCCGTCGCCGTCGGCGTCGGTCTCCACCAGGGCCGAGACGCGGATGCCCGACGCACTGTAGCCGTAGGTCGACCGCTCCACCCGGCTCGCCACGCCGGACTCGTAGCTGGTCACGGTGACCGTGGCCATGCGGCCTTGCAGGTTGTAGGTGTACTCGGTTTTGCTTTGGAGCACGCCCCCCTCGTGGACCTCCTTGCTCGTCTCCTGCGTGCCGAGGTATCCGTAGCTGGTCGCGCGTTCGGCGCCGGGCAGGCCGTCGCCGTCGAACCATTCGGACAGGAGCCGGTCGTTGGCGTCGTAGAGATAGCCGGTCGTCTCGTCGATCGTGCCGTTGTTGCCCCGATCGCGCGTGTGTTCCAGCCGGTTGCCCACCAGGTCGTAGACGAAGCGGTCGGTCTGGTCGAAGGCATCGTCGTAGTGGTCGAACACCTCATCGACCAGCCGGCCGAGGTTGTCGTACGACCAGTCGATGGTATTCTGCTGCATCGCGCCGTCGATCCAGAACTGCTCGACCGCCCCGGTGCGCCGGCCGTCGGCCCGCACCGTGTAGTCGAACCAGGTGAGCAGGTCGTCGCCTGCGTCGAACACCCCATTGCCGTTATTGTCGAGGAACTCGCGGAGCACGTCAAGCCGGTTGAGGCTGTCGTACACGTGATCGGCCACCACGCCATTGGGCTTCCGCTCACGCAGCAGGTTGCCCACCAGGTCGTACTCATAGCGAGTCGCCTCCGGCTGGTCGCCGGGCGTCTGCGGGTCCGCATCGACGGTCTCGCCGCTGCGTTTGTAGACCTCGACCGTAGCCAATCGCCCGAGGGAATCGTAGGTATAGCGCTCAAGTCTCGCACCTACCCCCGGAGACGAAGGAGCCTTTTTCAGAAAGTGCAGCCTCTCCGTAAAGTGTAAAGGTTAGGCCTGACCCTGGACTTCCCCTCAAGTCTCGCGCCTACCCCCGGACACGAACGAGCCTTCTTCAGAAAGTGCAGCCTCTCCGTAAAGTGTAAAGTTTAGGCCTGATTCTGGACTTCGTCTTTCTCTGGACTTCGTCTTTCTCTGCCCCCAAATCTCCCCTAAATCTCCCTTGAGGAATGCCTATCCTACCAGTAGTGGCACCAGTAGCCAGAAATCAAGCAAGTACCGCCCTTCACCACTGCGTGCCCTACCAATGGTGGCACCAGTAGCCACAAAACAAGTCCGACCCAAAATGACCACGAGCCGAGCACTCGCCAGTTACCTCGAGATCGTCTAGCGCACATGCGCGCGCTGTCCATTATTACGCACAAGGCTACAATCGCGAAGATACTTCCGAAGGGAAGTACGTGGATCAGCATACATGGACCCCATGGAAGGTCAATGTGTGCAAAACGCGATGCAAGATCAGGGCGAAACCGAAAGTCGAACACAGCGGCAACCGTTAGAAGGACTGTATGCAACACATGCTGTGCCGCTATTCTGCCAAGGTGTCGCAATCGTAGTGTGTCGACACCGACATGTGCTCCAATCCAGACGCCAATCATGCCAATGTATAGGGTCAATACCAGCATACCGCGATCTCCGAGTGTTTCCTGCAACTCAATACCACGCCCACTTCGACCCCAACGCAGCCTGCATCGAAAACAGCGTACTGTCGTCGTAGTCCATGATAGCTTGCGAGGCCACATCGAATGGCATGTTGCTGCCGAAAGGGAAGCCCGCCATCAGCCCGGTTGATGTGTGGTCTCTCCATCCAAACCACTGCCGAAACCAAGCGCGATCAAGGACAACGTGCGCAACCTCGTGCAGCATCACATTGGCCAGATATGTCGCTTTCTGCTGGTCGGGAACAGAGTGGAGTCCGCGAACACTCATCCAGTGGCCCAATTGTGACTTAAACCCCTTCGGATATACGTTGATCGTCCAGTCAAGTCCTTGTGCAATGATCCTACTGCCATCGCGCCAATCTAGTGCAATAGTCATCGTCTTCGCAGTGCTGCAATAGCCCCTCGCCGTCGTTGCCCTGCCATCAATGACGTTGAATCTCGTGTTACCTGGGTTCACATGGTTCAATTGTTGCTCGAGCGCTGCCCGGTTTGCAAGCAACCAGCGGCGATACTCGACATAATCAGGATCGTGACTGTGACTTCCGTCCAGTGGAGTAATGAAGACATTCACGACCTCAGTGTGTCCACCAAGCCAATTGCGTCGCATACTTCCGGCTTGGATTGCGCCGAGATACATGAGATCAGCCACGACTCCAACTTTGGCCCCGATGACGGCGCCATTATACATTCCGTCGACCCTTGCACCAATTGCCGTGCCTGTCAAGAGACCGATAATCGAAAAGAAGAACATCCCACTCGGATCCACCCCCATCACCGGATCCCCGTGGCAGTACAGATACTTGTGCAGGCTTTGGGGGTCGTTGAGGTTGCCGGCGAAGGGGTCGAGGCGGGTGAAGCGGCCGGTGGCGGGGTTGTAGTAGCGGGTGTGTCCGCTACGTAATTCTTGCCGATTTCTTGGGTTTTAGTGGTAGGGTAATGAACCTCCAGTTCGTGGATAAATAGCCGTGCTCGACGAGAGCGCGGCGGATAACGCGACGATGCTGGGCGGCCGTGTCGGCCGCGGTCAACGGTAGTTGGGATGTCGATTCTATGTCTTGGTGTATTTGAGCCGCCAGATTCTCGGCTGTCAAGCGGAAGCCGTCGCGCTCCGACTCGCTGATCGGCGCGCGCGATTCCCACTGTTCAAGCGGCGTCGGGCGGCCGTAGCCGTCCGGGTAGTGGAAGGCGTTGCTCTGGCGACGCGCCGCCTCCACGTCATCCGAGGTCCAGAAGCCTGCATGGCCGGCCAGGGCGGCCTGGTGATGCGTGCGGGTGGCCAGGGCGCCGTTGCCGGCCTCGCAACTGCCGTTGTAACGCGGCGTGCGCGCCGGCGAGAGAAGCGGGATCACCCGCCAGTCGGTCAGCAGGCTGACCACCTCGCCCTTGAACGCCGAGCCGTTGTCGCTCTTGAGCACCAACGGCGCGCCGAACTCGACGAACAGCGACCGAAGCGCGCCGCGGGTGGTCGCCGCCGTCTCGTCCGGAACGGGCAGCCAGTCGAGCGTCATGCCGCTGGCCAGGTCGCGCACGGCGAGCACGGCCGGATAGATGCCGTCGACCGGCGTGGGCGGCTTCACGTGGTCCATCGCCCACACGCGGCCCGGCGCGTGCCAGGTGAGCTGCTCCAGCGCCACGCGGTTGTGACGCCGGTACACGTCCCAATACGCCTGCCGCAGATCGACAAGCTGGCACGGCGGCACGTCGGGGAAGACGGTGCGCAGGGCGGGGATGCCGATGCCCAGCCCCAGGTCGCGAATCGCCTCCAGCACGCCGCGGCGGGTCTCCGGCGGCGACTCGCCGCACGGCCGGCCCCGCGGCTGGCAGGCGAGCGTCCCGCACCGCTCCCGTTGGAACCAGTCGGCAAGCGTGCGCGGACGCAGTTCCAGCCGACGCGCCGCTTCACGGCACGCGATGCCGTCCCGTTTCAAGGCGGCGGCATACGCCGCCGCGGCGCGGCGGGCCCGGTGCTCCCGCTCGCGCCGGGAACGCTGCCTCGCGACCCCTTCGGCGCGGCGGGAGCGCGAGGCGATCACCTCGATGTTCGGCAGCTTCTCCCGTTGCCCGTTGCGCTCCACCTCGATCACCTCAACCACGTCAACCACGTTACCCACGTCCGCCACCTCAACCACGTCCGCCACCTCAACCACGTCAACCACCTCGATCGGTTGGGCTACCTCGCCCGTTTCGCCCGGCGCGCACGCTGCCGGGCCGTCTTCTTGCGACGCGGCTTCCCGTGCGTCGTTTTTTCCCCCGGCGACTCTTCGGTCGCCGCCAGCGCCTGGGCGATCTCCAGCCGGGTCTTCAATGCCTGCTCCTGCAACTGCTTTTCGAGAAGCTCGCGCTCCAACTCGGCGATCCGCTGCTGTTCGGCCGAGTCCGGGCGCGGCGGCCGGCCGATGGGGCGGGGCTCCAGGCGGGCAAGTCCCGCCTGGAGCGCCTCGGCCCGCAACCGGTAGAACATCGCGTCTTCGATCCCCAGCCGGTCGCACGCCTCGCGAATCGTCAGCTTGCCCGCGACCGTCTCCAGGATCACCTCGAACCGCCGCTTCGCGCGTTGCGATCCGTCCAGATGATGGACCAACCGCGGGCCCACCGGTTTCCGACCTGCCATGGCTCTCGCCCTCCTTAGCCTGCTTCGGGATGCGTTTGGCGGCCGCCTTCGACGGCCGGCGCGGCGGGCATGGACGACGGCTCCCCCGCCGACGTATGTTGTACGCCGGAGCCTTCGGGCGGGGCAAGACGAGTTCGCAGCGTCTCGGCCGCCTTCAGGGCCCGCACGGTCGGCCGCCGCTTCTTGCGCCCCTTGCCGTCGCGCTTCGAACCGGGCTTGCCCGTTCCGGACTCGGCCGGCGGCGAGGCCGCGCCGCGCAAGCCGACGCTTCGCTGCGCGACGCGTACCAGGGCCTGCTGCCGTGCGCACTCGCGCTGCGCCTGCCCGAGCTGCTTTTCGAGCGCCGCAATGCGGGTCTCCGGCGACGGCTGCTTGCCCAGCGGCTTCGGCTCGCAGGCGGCCACCATGCCCTCCAGCGCCCGCGTTTCCAGAATGTAGTACCGCGGCAGCGAGACGCCCAGCGCCTCGGCGGCCTCCGCCGGCGAACGCGCCCCGGCCAAGACCTCGAGGATGGCCACGGCAATGCGGTTCGCCTCGCCCGTGCCCCCCTGAACGCCGTGGCGTTTGCGGGCGGCCCCGCCCGCACGATTCGGGCCGGTCGTACGCGGGCCGGTCGGCCGGTCCGGCGTGATGGATCCACTCATTGGGCACCTCCTTCCCCGGCCGATGCGTCGGCCGGCGGGACGTCGGCCGGCGGGGCGTCGGAGGACGGACCGTTGGTAGGCACGACGTCCGACGCGCGCGGCGGCGAGTCCTCCGCTTCCTTGACTTCCTCCCGCGGCGGCTCGGCTTCCCGGTTCATCGCAAAGCCGTCCAGGGCCGAAGTGCCCGGCGCCCACGGCGGAGCGGACGGCGCCCATCGGCTCGACGGCGAACCGTCCGGGCACACGGGCACCGGCAGGGCGTCGGCCGTCTGCTCGGGCGGAACGGGCGGGATGGGGTGCGACGGCGTTCCATTACCGTGGGCCTCGACGGGGTGCTGCCCATCGTCGCGGGCCGGATCGTCGTGCGGCGGGGCCAGTTCGATCTCTTCCCGCGCCGCGCCCGCCTGGTGCAGGATGACCCGATCGCCTTCGCGATGCACGCTGAAAGGCCGCCCCTCGACCTGCCCGGTCAGATAGAACGGCCGCTTGGGCACCCCGTGCCGGGCCAGTTCCCGAGCGTTCTCCGCCACTCGCTGTTTGAGCGTTTTGAGGACCTCCGGGGCGAATTAAAGGTGTCCGGTACTTTTATTCTTGACAATCCTCGATAGATCGCTATTCTATTGGAATGGGAAGGCCGAAACGGATAACGCTGGGCGGATACGTTTATCACGTTCTCAATCGTGCCAACGGCCGGCTGCGCATCTTTAAGAAGAAGGAGGACTTCACGGCCTTCGAGGCGATTCTCGCCGAAGGTATGGAGCGGGTCGATATGCGGATCTGTGGCTATTGCATCATGAGCAACCACTGGCATATGCTGCTCTGGCCACGGGGGGACGCCGATCTGTCCGACTATATGCGTTGGATTACGCTTACGCACACCCAGCGATACCACGCCTCGCACGGCACGGTCGGCATCGGGCATCTTTATCAGGGGCGATTCAAGAGTTTTCCCACCCAAAACGACGAGCATTACCTGACCGTGTTGCGCTATATTGAAGCCAATCCCTTGCGTGCCGAGATCGTGGAGCGGCCAGGCGAATATCCCTGGTCCAGTTTCGCCGCCCGCAAGGGATTGGAGAAACCCTTCGCCTTAAGCGACGGCCCGCTGCCTATCCCCAAACACTGGACGCAACTGGTCGGCCGGAAGCTGGCCGTTGCAGACCAGGACCAAATCAGTAACAGCATCCGCCGTGGTGCGCCTCTAGGCGATTCCGATTGGGTGAAGCACGCCGCCGCCGAACTTAACCTTGAGTCAACCATCAAGCCCCGGGGGCGGCCTAGAAAAAGTACCGGACACCTTTAATTCGCCTTCTGGCCGGTATGGCCCGGATCGTCAGTCAGTTCGATCGTTACGCCGTCGTGCCGCTCGGTGCGGATCACGCGGTCGTACAGGTCG
>JAVEUP010000299.1:0-6664 GCA_034005525.1 Thermoguttaceae bacterium
TGAACCTCTTCCTTGGCATCGAAAGGCGCAAACCCCTTGCTGTCGTATACGTGATCCGAAATATGATGGTTCATTAGCCAGGAAAAGGTCAATAGATGCTGGATACCGAACTGGCTCATCAGAATCCCGAAGGCGGGTCCGCGCTCGCTCGTGCCGCTGATGCCCGGGGTCGTGTCCACGTCGGCGGCGAGGCCGAAGTAGACGCCTGAATTGGTGCGGTTGCCATCGGTACCCGGCATGAACCTCAGATCGAACTGCATGGCCGTAATCGGGCCGCTGTGCGGCGTGAAAGCCCAGTTGTCGTCATTCGGCCGCACGGAGAAGTTGTTGCGGCTCGTGGTGGCGAATGCGACCTTGCTGGTGTTGATTCCTGTCCCATCAGTGATATTGAAGGCGTTGTTTCCCAGGTAGGTCGTCCAGCCGTCCTGGCCCGTGAGCGAACCGTTGGCGAGCTCTTCGAACGTGTAGATTGCCGCGGCTGCGGCATGGCCGGCTATCAACCCGGCGCAAAGCGTGGCGAGAATGAACGACCATCGAATAACGCAACGGCACGGGAACATGAGATCGCTCCTAGTAAGAACAGCAGTGGAACCGTCACCGAGTCACGGGCGCCTTCGCCCACATCTTCCATCATAGTCGAACGCGACAAGGCCGAAATACTCTTTTGCGTTCCATTTTGTGCCGTTTTGCGGCAAAATGACCGCACGGCAGAAGCCGCGAGCGACTGCGGCGAGGGAGACCCGAGGAAGTCAGCCTCTCTCCCGTACTACGGTATACTTCTCCATCGGGCGTCCAAGGGACGTGCCAGGTTGTCCTTTCGCACCCGATTGCGTGTTTCCACCATTTACTGGGGCTGGCCAAATTCGCAAACCATGCGAATCCGCCCCTGTACCGGGGCTTTGACAATCACGGTTTCGCCGTCCACCTCGCACGGCCGCCCGTTGGCCGTCGCCCGGGCGACGGGCAGCCGGTCCGGGTGACGCACGGCAACGCGCAGCTCGCGCGGCGATTCCCACGACGGACCCTCGACTTCGACGGCGACCGTGCGACCGTCGGACTGCGTGCGCAGGGCCATGGGGCCGAACCGCGTCGGGGCGTTGTCGACGGCAATCGTCTTGCCCGGGGCGAACCAGCGCCGCGGGCAGCCGCGCAGCAGCCACAGTACGTCTGGCTCCTGCTCGTCGATCACCATGCGGCGGCACATCTCGATGATCCGCCCGTTGCCCGAAGCGTTTTGCTGGAACGGCGAGAAGTTCGGCTCGTCGAGGTCGATCCGTTCGACCGTCTGGAAACAGTCCTGCGACATGCTGTAGATCAGGTTTGTGTAGAACACCAACAGCGACTTCTCCAACTCGCCGCGGGCGAGGTGGTTCATGTATTTGCCCTTCTCGATGGAGTTGACGTACCAGATGGTCGATCCGATCGGGAAGGGAAAGACCAACCCCATCAGGAAGCCGCCGCGGCGCTGCTGCCACTCCATGGCGGCATCGAAGCGGGGATCGGTGGCGTCCAGCAGACCGGTTTGCCACATGGCCAGGCTGTAGCGAATGTCGAACGCCTTTCCGCCGTGCGCGGCCCCGCGGCGCGTAAGCGAATTGGGGATGACCAGCAGGCCGGTGTCCGGATCCTCGTACTGCGAACGGCGGACCGCCTCGAGGATGCACTCGCGATAGTCGTCGGCGTCGCGGATCATTTGTTCGGCCTCGGACAGCCCGGCAACGCGGAACGCCTCGGCCATGGCCGCCATGCCTTCCCAGGTGTAGTTGTCGCTGAAGCCGACCATGTAATCCCGCTCGCCGCCGTCGGTGGCGCGTCCGGCCGGGAGTAATCCGTAGGCGATATGCTTCTGCCCGTTCTCGTCGGTGATGCGCGTTTGCTTGCGCGCATTCTCGATGAATCGCCAGGCGGCGAGGATGCTGGACCGGTTCGCTTCGAGCCATGCGGCGCCGCGCGAGTACCGGTACTTGCCGGCCATCGCGTTGAGGATCGCCCCGGTCTCGCACATCCAGTAGATGCCGCAGTTGCCCACGTAGCAGCCTTCGATGGACGCCACGTCGCCCTGCGGGCCGTTGGTGGCCGCGTGGGGCCCTACGCCCACCTGCCGCTCGGTGAAGAATTGAATCGCCCCTTCCAGTTCCCTGTGGTACCCGATGGAGGCCAACGGCACGGCCTGCTGCGAGAACTCCCACGGCCAGACGCCGGCCAGGTGAAAGCAGCTTTGGTCGGGCTCGTGCCACGGACGATCCGGAGCTTTGTGCAAGTTCTGCAGCGACGAGACGATCATCGCCTTGTATACCGTGTTGATGCGCGGGTCCGGCGTGGTGAGCTTCATGCCGGGCGCCAGGAGGCGGTCCCAGTGGTTCTCGGCCCGCCGCAGCGCCGCCTCGAAGCCGACCGAGGCCATGTCTTCACTGTCCGTTTCCGGATACAAGCTCGAAGTGCCAGCCGCCACCAAGTCGATCGTGCGCGTTTCGCCCGGCTTCAGCTTCAGGGGAAACCGCAGGCAATTGCGGTAGCTTTCGGGGCTCTGCCGCGCGTCGGCCGAAAGCTCGAACGTGGGGTGGAAGGCGGCCGGCTCCGGGCCGTCGGCGCGGTGGGCCAGCAGCACGCGGTCGCCGGCGACCAGCGACCGGTCCTTGGCTTGCCAGGGGAATGTTTCCTCTCGCCAGCGCTGCACCACGGGCACGAACGGGCGGTAGTTGGTGCGCTGCGCGCCCAGTGCCTTGCCGATCATGACCAGCAGGGCCGATTCAACGGGCTGTTCGCCCGCGTTTTCCACAGTCATTCGCACCACGAGCAACTGCCGCTCCCGGCCGGTTGCGACCGCGTCGGCGTCGGGCAAAATGCAGAATGCCGTTTGCTCGAGCACGAGCGGGCCGTGGTTCCACCGGCTGGTGACGATCGGTTGGTAATCGTGGCGAATGCCCCGGGTAACCTGGTGCATGTCGGGCAGTGTGCCTTCGTCGCCCAGCGCGAAGCCGAGGGCGAACGAATCGTTTTGCCGGCCCAGCGAGATCGACAGGTCGGGATGGACCATGACCACTTCGGGATGATAGCACGCCTGAATGGGCACTCGCTGCGTGAAGGCCGTTGGCAGGCCGAGCAGATCTTTCCAGTGGACTTCGATCTGCTCCTTCTGCACGCGGTCGAACGAATACGTCTCGCGAAGATGCTTGGCGGTTTCGGCGCGTCGCGCATGGGCGGCGACGTGTGCCTCCGTCATCTTCACCTGTTCGAGGAAATCCTGCGGAACAACCGTCTTGTGCAGCTTGAATTCGTCCAGAACCGCCATGGCGCCTCGGCCAGTATTGGGGGAGTAGCCCACGTGAAAAGCCGGCTGCGCACCCGGCATCTTCCGCGTGTAGGGGTGCGCGGCCTGGAACTCGCCGTCGATGTACAATGCACGGACGCCCACCGTCTCGTCCCAACATGCCAGCAGGTGCCGCCAGGCGCCTCGGGGCCACTCGACGGGAGCGCGGGCGGCATCGGCGCCGCCCGGATTGGCGAAGTACACCTGTCCCCCAGAGTCGGTACCCCGGAACCCCAGATAAGCCAGATTGCTCTCGCCCGCGTCGCTTTGAATGAGCCAGAAGATGCGGTCGGCCGGTTCTTCCGAATCGTCCCGTTGGCGCTGCACCCACATCTCGACGGTGCCCTGCCGCGGGTCGTACGCGCCGGCGGTCGGGTAGGCAAGCCGCGCGTCGAGCCCAAAGACGCCGGCCTGCCCCGATTTGCCGGCGGCAAACGTTATCGAATGCGTTTCAACCGGCGGCTGCCCGGCGGCGGTGTTCAGGGTTTGGTCGAACGATACGGCAAAGGGCTCTTCGGCAAGGCCGACGGCCAGCAGCAGGTGGGCGGCGGCCATCGCCGCCAGGCACCGGCTCGTTATCGCATGGTGTGAAAACACAAGGTCTCTCCGTTAGATAAACGTATCGGCCGGTACGATCACTTCGTCGCCCGACTTCAGGTCCAACTCGGCAGCGGCGGCCAGCATGGCACCGGTTCCCGAACTGGTCAGCAGCGCATGCGCCGTACCGCAGCAGCCGGCAGACTCCTGCTCGAAGGAGTACACCTCTCCATTATGGCCGAATGCAAAAGGGACAGAATGCCCTTTTGCGTGCATTCTTGTACCGTTTTGCGGCCTCGGCAGCCACAATATCTTGGCGTGGCGGTTCACGGCGAATACAATGGAGCTGCTATGAATCAAGTGCGCCGTATTGCCGTGTTGATGGGCCTGGAGCTGAGCTTCTCGCGGGCGGTTGTTCGCGGAATCCGCGAGTATGCGCTGCAGCGGCCCGGTTGGCTGTTCCGCACCGGCCCAACCACCATGGAGACACTTCCCCACCTGAAGGACTGGCAACCGCACGGCATCATCGCCGGGCTGTACCACGAAGAGTTCGCCCGCCGGCTGCTTCGGCTGCGGAAGCCCGTGGTCGACACGGGCTGCTGCGTCGAAGGGCTGCGCGTGCCGGTAGTCGATGTGGACCACGAGGCGGTCGGTTGCATGGCGGCCGAGTATTTTCTGGCTCGAGGGTTCACCCGTTTCGGCTATTTCGGCATTCAGTCGGCACGTTATTCTCGGTTGCGCGAGCAGAGCTTCTGCCGGCGTCTGGCGAGCGAAGGACATGCGGTGTCGATTTGCTACGGCGACTATCTGCAGCAGTCGCGGGGAACCTCCAATTGGCGGGTGCTCGACCGGCAGGCGCGCGAATGGTTGAAGGAGTTGCCCAAACCGGCGGCCGTGTTTGCCTGCAACGACATTCCCGCACGCACACTTGCCGACACGTGCGGCCTGCTGGGCCTGAACATACCGGGCGACGTGGCGTTGCTGGGCGTCGACAACGACGACCTGGAGTGCAGCCTGGCGCCGCCGCCGCTTTCCAGCATTGCGATTCCCGGCGAGCGGATCGGGTTCGAGGCGGCGAAGCTGCTGGAAGCCATGATGGAAGGCGCCCGCCGTCCGCCGTCGGTGTTCCTGCCGCCTCTGCACACGGTCACGCGCCAATCAACGGACACCATGGCCGTCACCGACCCGGTGGTGGCCGCCGCATTGCGATTCATCCGCGAGAAGGCAGTTCAGGGCATCAACGCGGAAAGCGTGGTGTTGTACGTCGGCGCCAGCCGCCGGGAACTCGAACGCAAGTTCCGCCGCATTCTCGGCTGCTCCCTGCTCGACGAAGTTCGCCGCACCCGCGTGGAGCACGCCAAAAGGCTGCTGGCCGGCACGGCCCTGCCGATGCCTTCGGTCGCCCGGCAGTCGGGTTTCTCCACTCCGCAACGGTTTGCCCTGGTATTCCGCCAGTTCGAGAAAGTCTCGCCCACGGCGTACCGCCGGCAGGTGCGGGGGTAGGGCCTACGGCGAATGCGTGCTGTGCGCACCGATATCGGGTGCCAGCGAATCGCTCACCGGGTTGCCCCAGAAGTCGCGGCCGCCGTTGCCCTCAATCAGCGCGCCGGCCCCGATCAGCGGCGAACCCGGCAGTAGTTGATAGCCGGCCAGGCTGTCGCGCCCGGCGCCGCTCCCCGGGGCGGCCAAGCGGGGATCCACTTGCATGATCAGTTCTCCCTGTTCGTATCGCGTCCCGTTTCTGGGTGCAAACTGCCTTGCAGCCGCACGGCACACGGCGTGTGCCTTCTACAATCGCCGAGCTACTTCTTCCCCAGGTGTTCAAGTGTCTTGCGCACCGAAACGGCGTCGGCCATGCTGGGCATGTATTCCAGCCCGAATACGCCGCGGTAACCCATGCGCCAAATCGCGTCCATCAGGTACGGATAGTCGGTTTCGCCGCGAAACAGTTCGTGGCGGCCGGGTACGCCGGCGCTGTGGAAGTGGCCGATGACGTCGAGGTTGCGCTCGATATGATTGAGCAGATCGCCCTCCATGATTTGCATGTGGTAGCAGTCGAACAGCAGCCGAAGCCGCGGCGAGTTGAACCTCCGGCAAATGTCGGCGCCGCGGTCGCTGCCGGTCAGCCAGTAGCCCGGATGATCGTAGCGGGTGTTCAGCGGCTCCAGCAGGAGAGTGATTCCGGCGTCTTCGGCCAGCCGGAGGGTCGCCTCCAGGCCTTTGAGCACCGAGGCCTCGATGCGGCGGTCGCTCCGGCCAGGGATCGTATTGCCGGTGCAAACGATCGTGGCCGGAATCTTCGCCGCCCGGTTGAACGCCAGGGTCATCGCGGTTCGTTCCAGCCACTGCTTCCGATGGGCCGGATCGGTCAGGCCGCCGCCGATCGATCCGTCGGGCGCGCCGATGACCGTATTGGTGATCCTGACGCCGTGCTTCTTCGCCAGCGAGGCCAGTTGTTCCGGGGCGCCTTGGAAGCTGCCGTCAACAAACCACATTTCAACGTGCTTGAAGCCTGCCTTCGCCGCCTTGGCAATGCGCCGCTCAAACGGCTCGGTGGCAAAAGCCATCTCAATGCACAGCCCAAGTTTCAGTCGATTCATGGTGGGAGACTCCTTAAGCGGCCTGTGTGCTCTGCAACGCCCGGTTAATCGCCTCGGCAATCTGCCGACAATCGTCCTCGCTGTAATGCCAGTTGATATCCACCATGACGGCGCGGCTGAGCAGGTCCAACGCCCGCGGGCAGATGTCCTTCCCATAGCTGGGCAGTTCGTCGGCGGGCACGGCACTCCAGGGGAGGCCGTCCGGGGCAACGTGCTT
>JAVEUP010000300.1:0-6653 GCA_034005525.1 Thermoguttaceae bacterium
TTCCCCCCCCCCCCCCCAGAGCTATGGAATCGGCGCTGCGCGTCTGACAAAGCCCATCTGTTTCTGGTAAACTAGGCCCTATGCTAGCAGTCGGGCTGCTGGCCTCGGCGAACCGGGCGTGCCGTGCCTACGCAGAAGTCGTTCGGAACAAGACCGTGGCACTTGCCGTTTTTCCCGGTGTTTGCACCTGCTCCGAAAATGCCGGTTTTCGTCATCCCGGGTGCCGCGAAGCGGCATAAATGACTAGAAACGGAAGAGCCCTTTTTCTCCGGAGGCAGCAATGAAACGCGAGTTGACCTGTGCAATGCTGTTGACCTTAACGATCGCCTGCAACTCGCAGGCTGACATCTGGAATGCCTACGATGGCTTCAGCGACTCGAATAGCCAATACTCGCCGCAGGTCGGGCAGGAATACCCGGTCTGGAATGCCTACGATGGCTTCAGCGACTCGAATACCGCCGATAACGTTTGGCAGTATTTCTCCGTTAGTAGCCAGGGGACAAACAGCGGCTATACCTTGTTGGACACGTACGAAGCGAATGTCACCTCCCCCGCCAGGAACATCCCCTGTTGGTACGCGTCTTCTTCGGGATCAAAGAAGCTTCCCTATGTCGGCAAGAGAACGGAGACGTATCAGGAACTCCGGGCTCACCCTTATGATAATGGCATGGCCGCGGCGATTGGTTGGAAAAGCCCAATCACGGGCTACGTTGATGTAACGTTCTCCGTGACGGAACGGGACACTAACGGCGACGGCGTGAGTTACTACTTATTCCTCCAGGGAGACCAGGATTATCTGAAATACGGCGTTGTTAATAATAACAACCCTTCGACGGGTGACATCTTCGTCCCGAGTATTGCTGTCGAGAAGGATATGATGCTCTACCTGCAAATCGGTCCCGGAGCGGCCAACGACATTTCGGGCGACACCGCGGGAATCAGTCTCGTTGTGGCGATGATCCCCGAACCGTCCTCGGTGAGTCTGTTGTTCATCGGTCTGTTTGGCGTTTTGATTTGTCCTCGTCGAGCGCGACAGGGACGTTGTTGGATTAGGGGATGAGACGTCGAACTCACAAGGTGGCATTTACGTTGGTGGAGTTGTTGGTGGTCATCGCGATCATCGGCATTCTCATCGCGCTGCTATTGCCCGCGGTACAGGCGGCGCGCGAAGCGGCCCGCCGCCTGCAATGTGGGAATAACCTCAAGCAGATCGGCTTGGCCCTGCACAACTACCATGCGGTCCACGCCGGGTTTCCTTTGGGTTCGTGCAGCTACAGCTCGTACCACTCGAGCCCCGAATGGCCGTACTTGCTCTACTACCTTTTGCCCTACCTGGAACAGCAAGCGTTGTACAACGAGTTGGCGACCATCCAGAAGGCGTCCGTGAAGCCCGCGGCTGCAACCGCACCCACGGCATGGAAGAAGGTCCTGGGAATCTCCGTGGTGGGCTATCTGTGTCCGAGCGACGGCCTGGGCGGACGGACAAAAGGGTCGCGGGGCGATGGCACAACGCCACGTAGCTCCAATCCCGTCCAGTTGTATGCCACCAATTACCTCGGCGTCTTTTCCGGAACCAGGGACTACGATGCGTGGTATGAGTCGACCGTGCCATCGGACCGCCGTTCGGTGTTCGGGATCAACCGGGGCGCGGCAATCGCCGAGATCCGCGATGGTACGAGCCATACGCTTGCCTTGGTCGAGTATCTCACCGGCGTGCCGGACGATGCTCGCGGGTTCTCGTTCACGCAACGCGCGGGTTGCCAGTTCGTCTATGTGGCCGCCACTCCGAATACGAGCATGCCCGACAGTCTGCTCAACCTCTCCGGTTTTTGTACAGGTGAAACGAACCGGCCCGAGCTGAATCTTCCTTGTATTCCCACTGCGGGAGCAAATAACACGGCAGTTGCCCGGAGCCGCCACCCGGGCGGAGTGAACGCCGTCCTCTGCGACGGCAGCGTTCATTTCTTCCATGACTCGATCGACGCCGGCGTGTGGCAGTCGCTCGGACACATGGCCGACGGCGGACCGCTGGGAACATTCTGACACCATTCAACGACGAGCCTTCTCATGCAACGCCTGATAATCGTCGGACTCGTGATCGGTTGTTGCGGATGCGACAGCCACCATGGCGTTCGCCGTGCCGCCGTCCGCGGCAAGGTGACGCTCGATGGCGAGGCAATCCGCGAGGGAAGCATTGCCTTCTATCCTTCCGGCGATGCCAAGGGACCGGTGGCGGGAGGGACCGTCGAGAACGGCCGGTACTCGATTCCCGGCGACAGCGGACCCGTGATTGGAAGCAATCGGGTCGAGATCCATGCGTGGAGGAAGACGGGCCGGAAGGTGCAAATGGAAAGAGCCGAACCCGGCACGCTGATCGAGGAAATGGTCGATGTTGTCCCGCAGCGCTACTTCACTTCGCCCCTGATGGCCGAGATCCGGTCCGGCAAGAACACCTTTGATTTCGAGCTGACCTCGAGGTAGCGGGCGATCCGATTACACTCGCGTGACAAGAACAGCCGGTTTTCATCCGCTGAGGCGATGAATAATGGAAAGCAGTTTGAACCGAACACTGAAAGGAATGGGGAACATGAAGACAGGACACGGAAAGCCCGCCATGGCGTTGGCGTTCGTGGCAAGTGTGCTGCTCGCGGCCAATCCCGCCGCGGGCGCCGAGACGTACGATATTGCGCCCGTGGCGGTTTGGACTGCGACGCCGACCTATCCCGCCGGCCAGCAGGCGCTCGACCGCTTGATCGATGGCGATTGGGCAACTGCGTGTTGCCTGCTCGATGACTCGTCGAACGGGAAAGCCGGGGCTCCGATTACCGGTTCTTTTGTCCTGGATTTGGGAAAGGTCCGGGAGGTGAGCGGTATCCGTTTTGTCGCGCACAAATCCTGGGTGAACTGCATGGCGTCCAACGTCAGCGTTTACGCTTGCGACGATCCAGAGGGAAAAGTGAATGTTCGCTGCCTGCAAGACAAGGTCCATCTGCCGACGGTCAATACGTTCAACGCCGCGTTCGTCACGTGGGAGCCGGTGGCGTTGCGTTATCTTCGGGTCTCGATCAACGATTCCTATGCAGGTCGGCCGGCCCCGGGCGTGGGGGGGATTCTGGTTGATGTCGTGAAGAAACTTCAGAAGACGATGGGCGGCGGGCCTTTGTACGACCTTTCCGGAACCGGTGACCGCCGGGCCACGAAGATCGCCGAGGTGTCCTGTTTCCACGGGCAGCCGGCGGACCTGACGCTGCCCAATACGCCGCACGTTGCCTATCCCGAAAGCCGCCTCCAGCGCGATTGGATGTATCAGGATTGCGGGGTCGAGAACGTTTCAATGGTCGCCAACAGCGTGGGAAACGATCGCGCGGACGCTATCGGCCCGGACATTTCCCAATGCTTTACGTCAAAGACGCACTCCACCGTTGAACGCGCAATGCTCCAGAAGGTCCTGGATGAGTTGCGGCACGCCGGCGTCGACACATCCGGGCTGAAGCAACGCGTCGAATGCCTGGCCGCCGTCGCCGGCAACGACCCCCGATGGCGAGAAGTGTATCTCGATGCTTGCCGGCAGCGCCGCCAAGAACGCCTGAAGGTCGTTCGCCAGTGGGCAACGCAATTCATCTACACGAAGCACTTCGTTTTGGGCGGTTCGCAGTTCGAGCCGACCGAGGACATGTCGGACGAGCAATGGCGTGAGTGGATACCGGCGCGTTACGAGGGATCGCAATTATGTCTCGCGACCATTGGCGAAGACGGTACGGTTGCGAACGAAGTCCTTATCGACAAACCTCGCGGCGTCATCCGAGACCCGAACCTGTCGTTCGACGGCAAGACCTTGGTCTTCGCGATGCGAGACGATTTCACAACGGACGACTATCATCTCTACGCGATGGACATGGCGGATCGGCGCATTCGCCAGATCACGTTCTCGCCGACGATCGACGGCAAGATCGTGCCATGTTGCGACATGGAACCGTGCTTCGCCGCCAACGGGAACATTGTCTTCCAGTCGAGTCGCTGCGGCCAATCGGTCGATTGCTGGCCGCGTCCGACCTCGAATCTCTATACGTGCGACATCGATGGGCAATATATACGTCGTTTGGCGTTCGACCAGGTGCAGACGCTTTATCCGCAATCCTTGGCCGACGGCCGGGTCCTTTATACGCGATGGGAATACAACGACCGTAACGCGTTCTCGCTGCAATCGTTGTTTGCGATGAATGCCGACGGCACCGCACAGATGGCATACTACGGAAACAACAGCGATTGGCCAATGTCGCTGGTTCATGCCCGCGGCATTCCGGGCACCGACAAAGTCATCGCCGTCATCATGGGCCATCATTCGTCGCAGAAGGGCAAACTGGTCGTCGTCGATCACTCCAAGGGATTCGAGGAAAATGCCGGTATCGACTACGTCGCGGGCGCTTCGCCCGATGGCCGGCCGGGGCGTCAACCGTCGAAGGCTCCGGAGTTCGACTACTATCCGTACACGGCGTTCGGACAGATCGGCCCGCAGTGGCAGTATCCCTTTGCGTTTGACGAGGACCATTATCTCGTCGCCTTCAGTCCCGAAGGTTACTACTTCTACAAAGGTCCCCATCATCCGCCAATGGCGGTCTACTACATGACGGCCGACGGGAATCGCGAGCTTCTGGCCTTCGACTGGACCAATTCGTGCGGGCAGGCCATTCCCCTGATGACGACACAACGCCCTCCGGTCAAGCCGTCCTCGGTGGATTGGCGCGATCCATGGGGCACGTTCTACGTTCAAGACGTCCATGAAGGACCCGGGCTGAAAGGGGTCGGCAAAGGAACTGCCAAGCGTTTGCGAGTGGTCGGGCTGGAGTATCGAGCGGCCGCGATCGACAAGAACTACTTGAACGGCCACGTTGGCGGTTCGCAAATCCAGACGCCCATTGCGGTGGGCAACGGCGCCATGGACGTGAAACACGTATTGGGGGAAGTGGACCTCGAAGAGGACGGCAGCGTGTACTTCGAAGTTCCCGCCCGAACGGCCGTCTACTTCCAGTTGCTGGACGCGAAAGGACGCTGCGTCCAAACCATGCGAAGCTGGACTATGGTGCAGCCCGGCGAACGCATGGGGTGCGTGGGATGCCACGAGAGCAAGCTGCAGGCGGGCGTCATGGCGGCCGGAATGTCAATGGCGTTGCGCAAACCTGCCCAGGAATTGCAGCCGCTGGCAGGTCAACCGCCGCACCCATTGCTGGCGCGATTGAGAGACGGCGGACACCTGAAGAGCATCGACGGGTTCCTGGGCCTCAACAAAGCCTGCTCGCTGGACGCTGATGCGCCCACCGAAGGCTTCAGCTACGAGCAATTGGTGCAGCCCATTTGGGACAACCACTGTATTGCATGTCATCGAGGCGAGGGCGCGGATTCCGACAAGACCAAACGCTCGAGCTTCCTCTTGACCGGCGCCGTCGACAAATCCCCGGCGACGCCACAAACGCAGGGGGGGCGAGCCTTCACGCAATCGTATTTGGCCCTGACCGCGAAGGGTCAATGCACGCCGCTTCTCAATTGGGTCCATGCAAGGTCGTTTGCTCCGATGCTGTCGCCCTATGCCTGCGGTTCGGCGCGGAGCAAGCTGATGGAGTATTTAGAGCCGTCGCACTACGAGGTTCAGGTGACGGATGCCGAGAAACGGGTGATCGCATGTTGGATTGATCTGGCCGTTCCGTTTTGCGGCTCCTACGGCCAGGCGAACACCTGGAGCAAAGAGCAAAAGGAGCTTTACGAATACTACCAGAACAAACGGGTAGTTCTCGGCGAGCAAGAAATGAAGAACATCAAGGAGTTCATCGATTAGAACTCCCGCGGGCGCATGGCGCCTTGCACCCGGGAAAGCCGTTCTGGTTCTCGGGGTCAAGTGGTTCTCGGGGTCAGGCTTGCACTTTACACTTTACACTTTACGGCGGTTTGCAGTACTCTCGACGTGGGCGGCGCGGATGCGGGACAGCAAAGGGTCGAGGTCGGACAGTGGCGATCGGTGGCGATCGGTGTCAGGCTTGCATTTTACACTTTAGGGCTGGAACGCCAGCTACGACGCCCGCAATCGGGCGGTCAGCATGGCCGATACGCAGGAGCAGGCGGAGGGGAAGAACCGGCAGACGGTGTACGACGCCCACGGCAACGTGGTCGGCACGGTCGATGCCAAGGGGCAGTCGGCCGGCTCGGTCTTCGACGCGCGGGATCGACGCACGAGCGAGACCGACCGGCTTGGAGTGCGGAGACTGATCGCCGCTTTGGGTTTGCGTAGGAATAGGGCGGGTTGGCAGTTCAGCGGCGGCCGGGACGGAGGCAGGAGCGCGACTATCCGAAGTGGCAACACGCGACAATACACTGTCCGTGACCAGGTCAGCCAGGACATATCTGGCGGCTCATCTCCATCCACCTGGCCCGATTCGGGGCAGGGAATGGACCGAGGAGGTACTGGATGCCCCGGCCGGTATCCGGTAGAATGAAGTTTGATTGGTCACGGCCCCCGCGCGAGGTGACACCATGCTGAAAGTCACTACCGGAGAGGGTTCTCGGGGTCAGGCTTTCACTTTACACTTTACGGCGGTTTGCAGTACTCTCGACGTGGGCGGCGCGGATGCGGGACAGCAAAGGGTCGAGGTCGGATCGGATAT
>JAVEUP010000301.1:0-6612 GCA_034005525.1 Thermoguttaceae bacterium
GATCTCGCGATTCATCACCATCGCGCCCATGCACCTGCGCGAGGCGTTCTGGACCAAGATGGCCCGGCCGATCCAGGGCATTATGTACCATGGCATCGGCTCGCTGCTGCCGGGCATCACCCACGGCTCCTACCGTTACACCCACCCGGAAACCCGGCACGAATTGAAGCGGCTGGTCGACACGGTCGTCCGCCCGCTGGGCCCGACGCTGATGCAGGTGACCGACGCCGGGAAGGACGTTGCGTTTCTAGAAAGCTTCGCTTCGGAGATGTTTGCCGGGCGCGGCACCTACGGCTGGAACGGCAGTTGGGCCGGCGATATGTGGCTTATCTGCCAGTATGCCGCCTTGCAGCCGCAAGTGATGTTTGAAGAGACGATTCAGGATCGCGGGCTGGATGGTTACAAGGTACTCGTCATGCCCGACTGCGACGTGCTGCCGGCGAGCGTCGTCGAGGCGGTGCTGGCGTTCCAGCAGCGCGGCGGAATCGTCGTTGGCGACGAGCGGCTTTGTCCGGCCGTCAAACCCGACGTACTGGTGGAAAGCCACTCGCGGCCGAAGCAGGCCGACGAGGCCCGCCAGGTCAACGTCGAGAAGGCCCTTGCCTTGCGCGAGGCGCTCGACCCGCGTTACGAGCGAACGGCCGACAGTTCCACGCCCGACGTGATTCCCTATCTGCGCCGCTACGGCTCCACCGATTACTTGTTTGCCGTCAACGATCGGAGGCAATACGGCGACTACGTCGGGCACCACGGGCTGGTCATGGAGGACGGCTTGCCCACGGACGCCGTGCTCACGCTTCGCCGCACCGGCCATGTATTCGATCTGCTTGCCGGCCGCAAGGTTTCCGCCACGGCTGACGATGGAGTGCTCCGCCTCGAACGCCATTTCGGTCCCTGCGACGGGCACCTACTGATGGTCACCGACCGGCCGATCGACGGCGTGCGCATTGTCGCTCCGGAGCAGGTCAAGCCTGGCGAGAGTCTGGCAATCCAAGTCGCGGTGGTCGACGCCGACGGCCGCCCGCTCGATGCCGTTGTTCCCGTCCGCGTCGACCTGCTCGATCCGCACGGGCGCGAGGCCGAGTGGAGCGGGTACTACGGCGCGAAGGATGGGCAGATTGAAATCCAGGCCGACATTGCCACCAACGACACCCCGGGCCTTTGGCGCATCACCGCCCGCGAGCTGGCCTCCGGGCTGGAGGGAAATGCGTACGTGGTGGTGGGGCAGTAGGGGATACTGGCCTCAGGGGGTTGTGCGCACCGTCAATATGTGGTATTCTATGACTGGAGAACCACCCGCATGAGCTTGATGCTGAACTTGCCTCCCGAACTCGAAACGGAACTCAGCGCCGAAGCATCGCGAATGGGCCTTGCGCTGCCGGATTACGTCGAGCGGTTGCTGCTAGCCGGACGCCCTCTCGCGCCCGTGCCTTGTACCGGTGCCGAGCTGGTATCGTATTGGCAAAGCGAAGGGCTGGTCGGTAGCCGGGCCGACATCGCTGACAGCCAAGATCACGCGCGCTCGCTGCGACAGCGAGCGGAACAGAGAGATCGGCCGTAATCCATGGATCTGGTGGATACCGATATTCTGATCGACATCCAACGGGGACACCCTCCCGCATTATTGACCTTTGTGTGGCTATTGAACCTCTTCCTTGGCATCGAAAGGCGCAAACCCCTTGCTGTCGTATACGTGATCCGAAATATGATGGTTCATTAGCCAGGAAAAGGTCAATAGCTTGGTTTGCCGGACTGACGGAGTTGCCCGCCGTGCCCGGTCTTGTAGCAATGGAGTTGCTGCAGGATGCCAGGAATGCACATGAGACACGCCAGTCGTTGAAACTGGTAGCTCCATTGCAGATCGTCTGGCCCACGCAACTGGATTGTAACCGCGCATTGTCCGATTTCGCGACGTATCATCGATCGCGTGTTTTGGGACTGCTCGACGCGTTGATCGCCGCGTGTGCTGTCGGGCTTTCCGCCACCCTGTACACGTTCAACGCGAAGCACTATCAAGTTGTGCCGGATCTGACGACGGCAGCACCCTACGTGCGGTGACGCAAGAAACATTCCCTGCGTTCGCGGATTACCGCAACGGCGAATAATCCGTTGCCTTGAGGAACTCCGACTGCACGCCACCCGGAACGGTCAGGGAACCGCCGGCCTTCTCCTCGGAGGCCGCGCGTGCGGCGATCCAGGCGGGATCGGCCCGGAACGCGTCGAACGAGGCCTTCGCCGCGTCGGCGCTCTTGTGGGATATCAGGTAAATGAGCATTTCACCCGCGCCGGGCTGGCCCTCCAGCGGGCACCAGTACACCACGTTTGTAATGCCGTGCTTCTCGAACAGCTTGACCGTGTGGTTGCGGAACCGCGCATTGAGGTTCCCGAGATTGCCTGCCGAGGCCGTATACGTGCGCAGCTCGAATATCCGGTCGCCCACAATCTCAGGTTCAACGATCGGCGAGTAGTCGGTCGCGCCGAGCAGGACCGATTCGATCTTGCTGACGATCGGCCCGTTCGCCTCGGTAGCCTTCTTCGCCGCCTGCCAGACCGGATCGGCGATGAACGCTTTCCATGCCTTGTCGCGGGCTTCCCGGCTCGGAAAGGCCAACGCATAAACCAGCTTATTCTCGGGGTTGTCGATCGGGATCCAATAGCCGATGCTCTTCAACCCATGTTTGTCGAACAGCTTGATCGTGTGCTCCCGGAACCGCGCGTGCAGGTCGTCCAACCGCCCCGGCGGCGCGTAATAAGTGCGCAACTCGAACACTCGCGTGTCTTGCTCCGCCGCAATCATCGCGTTTGCGATTCCCAGGACGATGGTGGCTGCCAGGATGTTTCTGCTCGTCATGATCGTGCTCCCAGAGTGAAGTGGACGCCGGAGTAAGGACAACTGCTCGTGGGGACTGCCCCCATCGAAGACAGACGAAGCCTGAACGGCGTCTCTAGTGTAATACGGTGGAAACCACCTTGTCAACGGTCCAAAATACTAGCATGCAGCACGGTTTACCAAAGCAAGGCACGGCCCCGAGTCTGAGCGAAGGGTACGCCCCAAAAGCCTTCAATGGCTATGGCTCCTCCGAGCGGTCGGCCTGGTACGGACCATGACTTGCCAGGCAGGCAACTCGCGGCCAACTGCCACGGTTTCGGCCCGGACAGACATCGACATTGCCATCCAGACGCACCGGGCTGGAATAGCGACAAGCATTGGAGTGTACCTCGTCATCTTGGGTGCTCCTGGAAAGGTTGGGCGACGTTTCCACGCCTGCCCGAAACAACACGCTATGCTCACCGAGCCATGCGACGAATCTACCCGAACGCACAGCCGCGGGCAACCGCCTTACGCGGCGTTTCGGAATCCCACGTTCCTCTTGCCAATTGCCGCCGGCAGCACGTATACTGGGCCATTGCGAATTCGCCGCGAAGAAAGGAATGGTTGCGATGCTCGATGTGAAGGTGGGGGAAGCCGCCCCGGATTTCGCCCTCACGTGCGTCAGTGCGGCCGACGCGGCGCCTCGGCCGATGAGGCGGAGCGATTTTGCGGGTCGCTGGCTCATGCTGGTGTTCTATCCGGGCGATTTCACGTTCGTGTGCCCTACGGAACTGACCGCGTTCAGCGCTCGGCACGCTGATTTCACCCGCCGCAATTGCTCGTTGCTGGGCATCAGTGCCGATCCCATAGAAATGCACCGGGAATGGCTGGCCACGCCGCCGGCCGAGGGCGGCCTGGGGCCGCTTCAGTTTCCCTTGGCCTCCGACCCGGCAGGGGAGACGGCCCGGGCATTCGGCGTTTGGGTCGAGGCCCAGCAGGTTTGCATCCGCGCCTTGTTCATAATCGACCCGGCCGGCGTGCTGCAGTACGCGGTCGTCCACAATCTGAACGTGGGCCGGAACCCCGACGAGGTCCTGCGCGTGCTCGACGCGCTGCAGACCGGCGGGCTTTGCCCTGCCAGTTGGACCGCGGCCGACGGCACCATCGACCTCGAGAAGGCATTGCACCGCGGCACGGTGCTGGGCTCATACCGCATTCGTGAGAAACTGGGCAGCGGCACGTTCGGAACCGTGTTCGCCGCGTGGGACCAGCGGCTGGAGCGAATGGTTGCGCTGAAGGTGCTCAAACGCGGCAGTGCAGAATCACGCGAGGCGGTTCTAATCGAATCGCGCGCGGCGGCCAGGCTGAATCACCCCAACGTATGCACCGTGTACTCTGTCGAGGAAGTGGACGGGCTGCCGATGATCGTCATGGAACACGTCGACGGCAGGCTCCTGTCGGACATGATCAGCCAGGGGTTGGACCGCCGCCGCGTTACCGGGTTGGCCCTGCAAATAGCCGCCGGGCTGGCGGCCGCGCACGCCGCGGGGATCGTCCATGGTGACCTGAAGCCGGCCAACGTCATTGTGACCAACGAGGGCGTTGCCAAATTGCTCGACTTCGGCCTGGCGACCGCCCAGTGCGATGCACCGCCGGAAGCCGGCTCGCCGGCGCGGCAGCCCTCGCCGGTGGCCGAGGACATTGCGCAGGCATCCGGTGGAATCGAACCGACAATGGAGTACTACGATTCCTCGTCCGAACGGCCCGGCGTCATCCGGGGCTCGCTGGCCTACATGGCGCCGGAGCAGTCGCAAGGTCTGCCCCCGACGCCGGCCGCCGACGTGTTCTCCTTTGGGCTCACACTAGCCGAAATGCTCACGGGCAAGCGGGCGCATGGCGAGCAATCGGCCGTGAAGCTGGTCCTGCGACTGCAAGACAAGGAACTGGCGAATGAAGTCGCTAACCGGGTAGATGCCGCCTATCGCGACACCATCGCTGCCATGCTGACTCACGACCCGCTCGCGCGGCCTTCCATGGCCGAAGTCGCCCGGCAGCTCGCCGCCCACAGTCCGCTGTAAGACCTTCGATAGGGCAGTGTGAGTCTTCTTCGCTGCGCGCGAAGGGATAGTGCTACAGTCCCCCGGGAACGATTACCAGCGATCTCACGGCGACCGGTGCCGCAGCACGCGCCCGCAAAGCGCGGGTGTCGTTTCGCCGTCGTCGATGGCGGGTTGGCCGTTGATGAACAGGTAGTGGACGCCGGTCGCATAGACGCCCGGCTTCTCGAACGTGGCGTGGTCGCGGAAATCGCCGGGATCGAATACGAGCACGTCGGCGAAGGTGTTCTCGCGCAGGTAGCCGCGTTCGGGCAGTCGGAGGATGTCGGACGGCAGGCCGGTGCAGCTTCGGATCGCCTGGGCTAGCGGAATCACCTCCTGCTCGATGGCATAGCGGCCGATCTTGCGGGGGAAGGTGCCGAAGAGCCGGGGGTGAAACGTGGGCAGGTTGCTCGGGCCCGCGCCCCAGCCGTCCGACGCGGTTGCCACCCAGGGGAGCGTCATCCCGTAGCGGACGTCTTCCTCCGACATCGAGAAGTTGATCACGGTGCCGCCGCCGGTGCAGTAGACCTCCAAGGCTACGTCAACTGGATCGAGTTGCTCCGTGGCGGCGATCTCGGAAATCAGCCGGCACCGCCATTCGGCCTTCTTGCATGAGCACAGCATGACGTCGTTCGTCATGGCCAACCGCTGCGCGAGCACCTCGCGGACTTGGCGATTCAGTTCCGGGTCGGCCTGCATCCGCTCGCGCAGGTCCTTCGCCCCGCCGGGAATCGCGCCCAGCGGCACAACCGACGGCTCAAAGCTTGTGGACGATGCGGCGTAGGGATATTGATCGGCGGTGACCTGCTGCCCTTGGCGCCGGGCCTCTTCGATCACTTCAGCAGCATCGCGCAGCTTGCCCCAATTCGGCTTCATTGCCGATTTGAAGTGCGAGATATGGACCGGCAATTCTGCCCGGCGGCCAATCTCCAGGGCCTCGCGGACCGATTCCACCAGTTGGTCGGCCTCGCTGCGGATGTGGCTGGCATAGATGCCGCCGTGCGAAGCGACCACGGCGGCCACTTCGACTAGTTCGTCGACGTCGGCGTGCGTGTTCCAGGCGTAATACAGGCCGGTTGAGATACCCCAAGCGCCCGCCCGCATGGCACGGTCCGTTTCATCCTTCAGTCGCTGCAACTCCTCGGGCGTGGGCCGGCGGGCGGCGTTGCCCATCGCCGCGCTGCGAATCGGGCCGTAGCCCGCCAGGTGGATCACGTTCGAGCCGACTCCGCCTTGCTCCAGTTGCGTGAGATACTCGTCTACGTCAGCGGGGCCGAGGCCGCAGTTTCCGGTTACCACCGTGCTGCAACCCTGCTTCAGGTAGTTCAGATTCGCGCGCAGGGAAGCTTTGCCAATGCTCCGATCGGAATGGGTGTGCAGGTCGATGAACCCCGGCGCGACCATCAGGCCCACACAGTCGATTTCTCGCCCGACGCGGCCGACGTCGAACTTCCCCACGGCGACGATCTTATCACCGCGGATCGCCACGTCGCCCACCTGGCCCTCGGCGCCCGTGCCGTCGAAGAGCATGCCGCCGCGCAAGAGCACGTCGGCGTCAACGCCCGGGCATGACGTCGGCCAGCCGAGCATCGCACCCGAAAAACCAGAACCAGCACGACGCGAAGGCCGGCAAACGGCCGGCGCAAGTAGGTCATTCGCGAAATCATTGGCAGTTCTCCTTCAATGGTTCGAGGCAAGTCA
>JAVEUP010000302.1:0-6601 GCA_034005525.1 Thermoguttaceae bacterium
AGCTGCTGCCGGTGGACCGCGCCACCCACCAGTCGCCGGTCGTGGCGATGCGGCCGGCGATATCGGCCACCCCGTCGCCGGTGAAGTCGGCGGCCATGACGTCGACCAACTCGAGGTTCGGGTTCCACCGCGTCCATTTTGCATTAGTGAATCCGTTGCCTGTGGACTCAGCCACCCACCAGTCGCCGGTCGTGGCGACGCGGCCGGCGATATCGGCCTTGCCGTTGCCGGTGAAGTCGGCGGCCATGACGTCGACCAACTCGAGGGTCGGGTTCCACCGCGTCCACTTCTCGTTGGTAAAGGTGCCATCGCCATTATTGACAGCGACCCACCAGTCGCCGCTCGTGACGATGCGGCCGGCGATATCGTCGAGTCCGCTGCCGGTGAAGTCGCCGACCATCACGTCCGCCCACTCGAAACTCGGGTTCCAGCGGTTCACTTGGCTGTTGGTGAAGGCATCGACCCCGTTGCTTTCACCAAGCCACCAGTCGCCGTTCGACGTAATGCGGCCCATGAGGTCGTAGACCACAGTGCCCACAGAGACATCCAAGGTAGTGCTGACCACATTGCTCCACGCCCCATCGTTGTCCTGCGCCCGCGCAAAGACCGTGTGGCCGCCCAAGTCCCAGCCGGCGGTCGAAACCGTCAGGCTCCAGTCGCCGTTCTGCTGAACACCCTCGCCGAGCAGTGTGCCACCGGCGCCGACCGCATCGAGCCAGAACTCCACCCGCTCGACCACGCCGTCCGGGTCGCTTACACCCTCGGCCGTCAGGGTCAGTTGGTCGCCCCGGGCAACTGGGTCGGGAACGACGATGAGGTGTTCAATGACGGGCGCCTGGTTCTGCACGGTCAGTATCACGTCGTTCCCGTCGCCGCCGACGTACGTGATGACCGCATGACGGCCGCTGCCGAGGAAGTCGGCAATCACGGCCCCTTCGGGAAGGCCCGTGAACGTGCCGGTCATGCCGCCACTTGTGACAATCGTGAACGTATCGTCCACGGCGGGCGTGTAGGTGCCACTCAGGGCGAGCACGGCGCCGGTCAAGTCCACGGTCCCGGCCACATTCACTTGCGAATACTGACTGTCGACCGTGGTTCCGTCAATGCGGATGGCCAACTCCGCCCCGGCGGCAAACGACACGTCGGCGGCGCCGACGTCGATGTCGGTGCCGCTGGTGATCGGTTGCACGCCGCCGGTGCCAGGCGCCAGCAGCAGGTTCCCGCCGGCCGTATCGAGCGAGCCGGGGTCGAAGATGATCGCGTCTCCCGAGTACAGTTCCACGTGCGTGGGCGCCGACCGGGTGATGGTCGCCGTGACCGTTATCGTGCCCGCGGCCGAATCGCCGATGATGAGCGTGCCAGCGGTGATGCGGGCGAGTTCCTCGTCGGTCAGGCTGAGCGAGCCGGCGGTGTTGCTGCCCAGATCGATCGGCACGCCGGCCTCGTAGGGTGCGATGGAGACTCTGCTGGAGCCGTTGGCCGAGACGGCGGCCGTCGCGTCGACGATGACCACGCTGTCGCCGACGAGGATGACGTCGCCGCCATGCTCCTCGGTGGTGATGGAGCCGGTATCGGTCAGTCGGACTGCCAGGCTGCCGTCTCCGCTTCCTGCAATACCCGTCAGCGAGACGTCGGCCCCGCGGGAGGTGATCCGCGCGTCTCGGCTTAACAGCCAATCGTCGGTGAAAGGGTTGGCGAAACCGACCACGCCGCTTTGCAGTTCGCCGGCCACGCTGCTGCTGTCGCCGCCATAGGCGGAATAGCCCCACGTGACCACCGAGCCGTCGCTCTTCAGTGCGGCGAAGGCGAACTGTGTCGTGAAGATCTGGAAGACGCCGCTTTCCAGCTCGCCGGCCACGCCGCTGCTGTCGCCGCCATAGCCAGAATGGCCCCAGGTGACCACGGAGCCGTCGCTCTTCAGCGCGGCGAAGGCCAACTCTGTCGCGAAGATCTGGGAGACGCCGCTTTCAAGCTCGCCGGCCACGCTGCTGCTGTCGCCGCCATGGCCAGAAGAGCCCCATGTGACCACCGAGCCGTCGCTTTTCAGCGCGGCGAAGGCGTACTGTGTCGAGAAGACCTGAGAGACGCCGCTTCCAAGCTCGCCGGCCACGCTGCTGCTGTCGCCGCCATACATGGAATCACCCCACGTGACCACCGAACCGTCGCTCTTCAGCGCCGCGAAGGCGTACCATGTCGAGAAGATCTGGCAGACGCCGCTTTCAAGCTCCCCGGCCACGCTGCTGCTGTCGCCGCCCCGCTCGGAATAGCCCCACGTGACCACCGAGCCGTCGCTCTTCAGCGCGGCGAAGGCCCACTGTGCCGAGAAGATCTGAGAGACGCCGCTTTCCAGCGCGCCGGCCACGCTGCTGCTGTCGCCGCCATACGTGGAATCACCCCACGTGACCACCGAGCCGTCGCTTTTCAGCGCGGCGAAGGCGTAGCCTGTCGAGAAGATCTGGGAGACGCCGCTTTCCAGCGCGCCGGCCACGCTGCTGCTGTCGCCGCCCCAGTCGGAATAGCCCCATGTGACCACCGAGCCGTCGGTCTTCAGCGCGGCGAAGGCAAAAATTGTCGAGAAGATCTGGCAGACGCCGCTTTCCAGCTCGCCGGCCACGCTGCTGCTGTCGCCGCCATACAGGGAATCGCCCCACGTGACCACCGAGCCGTCGGTCTTCAGCGCGGCAAAGGCCCTATTTGCCGAGAAGATCTGGGAGACGCCGCTTTCCAGCTCGCCGGCCACACTGCTGCTGTCGCCGCCATAGGCGGAATAGCCCCACGTGACCACCGAGCCGTCGTCCTTTAGCGCGGCGAAGGCCCAATATGTCGAGAAGATCTGGGAGACGCCGCTTTGCAGTTCGCCGGCCACGCTGCTGCTGTCGCCGCCAAAGTCGGAATGGCCCCATGTGACCACCGAGCCGTCGCTCTTCAGCGCGGCGAAGGCATGGCTATTCCGGTGCTCGTGGTAGGTACGTTCCGGTGGGACGACGAGGATAGGGGTGGAAGTGACCAGCGGTCCGGTGCCAGACACCTGGACTCCATGGTTGCCGCCGCCCGCACCACCGCCGCCCGTCCCGACAATCACCACACCCTCACCGCCATCCCCGCCGATGATCTGCCCGCCGTTGCGAACCTGGACGCCGTGCTGAGCGCCGCCGGCGTCATCGCCGCCCCGGCCGCGAATGGTCAGCGTCCCGCTGCCGCTGCACTCGATCGTTCCCCCGTCGACGTCCACGCCCACGAAATCCCCGCCGCTCGCCGCGGGCTGCTGGTTGGCCAAGAGCGTGATATCGCCGCCGACCGTGGCGATGCTCGAGCCGGCCGCCAGCGCAATGCTCTTCATCGCCGTAATGCTTACCGCCCCAGCACCGCTGGCGGCGATGCTGCTGGCCGAATTGGGCAGGTTGATCGTAACCGATTCGATCGTCAGGGTCCCATCGGCGGGCAGGGCGATGCCGCCGTCGACGTTCACCGTGTCGTCGCCGGCGCCGGTGAGAATGGTCAGGTTCGTGTTGTCGTGGGCGTTGTCGGCGCCCGTGACGGTGATCGTGTCGTCGCCGTCTACCGTGGTGGTGTCGACGATGACGTTCGTCGTGTTCCGCACGTGGGCCGCCTCGAACGCCAGGCCGCCGCTCGTGCCGGTGAAGACCAGCGCGCCGGCCGCCAGGTCGCCGGCCAGCGCGCCGGTTGCGATGTAAACGACGTCGTCCGTGCCGGGCAGGTCGAGCGCGAACGTGCCGGCGCCGACCACGTTAATCGGTTCCAGGCCGGTGAAGGCGATGGTCGTGCCGTCGGCCACGACCACGCCTGCGCCCAGGGTCGCCGCGTCGGGCGTGTACGCAACAGCCTCCGTTCCGCCGCCAAGCAGCGTCAACAAGTCCTCTCCGTCGCCGCCGTTGTAGCTGAGGCCGCCAATCGGAATCGGATTGCCGCCGGAGAAATCGATCGTCAGCACATCGTTGCCGCCGAGGGAGTCCACAATAATGCTGCCGGTGAAGGCAGACAGGGGGACCGTGATGGTGTGGGTTCCGCTGCCCTCGGCGCCGGGAATGACCGTGCCGAGGACATGGTTCGGGTCGTGAACAAACAGGGACGTGCCATCGGTGGACAGAGTGATCGTGTCGTCGGTATCGCCGCCTGCGATGTCGGTGATGACCAGGTCGTCACCAAGGACCAAGACGTCGGTGGTCGGAAGGTCGAGCGCCAGAGCAAAGACGTCCCCATAGTCGTTGTAATCCGCGTCAATCAGATTGCTGGCCCTACTTGTGAAGGCGACGACGGAACCGTTGGCGCTGATGACCGGACTCTCGGACAGGCCGTTTCCGCTGCCGGCGCCGTCTTTATTGACACTAACCAGATGCGTCGTGCTCGTGCTCAGATTCCGTGCGAAGATGTCCCAGTTCGTATCCGTGTCGAGCGCGTGGAGGTTGCTGGACTGACTTCGGAAGGCGACCACCGTGCCGTCGGTGCCGATGACCGGGCTTTCGGAGTCGCCGTTTCCGCTTCCGTCTCCGTCGGTATTGACGCTGACGAGGTGCGTCGTGCCGGTGTTCAGATTCCTCGCAAAGATGTCCCAGGTCGTATCCGTGTCGAGCGCGTGGAGGTTGCTGGACTGACTCCGGAAGGCGACGACCGAGCCGTCGGCGCTGATCACCGGGCTTTCGGACGCGCCATCTCCGCTGCCGTCTCCGGCGGTATTGACGCTGACCAGGTGCGTCGTGCCCGCCGTCAGATTCCGTGCGAAGATGTCCCAGTTTGTATCCGTGTCGAGCGCGTGGAGGTTGCTGGACTGACTTCGAAAGGCAACGACCGAGCCGTCGGCGCTGATCACCGGGCTTTCGGACTCGCCGTTTCCGCTTCCGTCTCCGTCGGCATTGACACTGACCAGATGCGTCGTGCCCGCCGTCAGATTCCGCGCAAAAATGTCCCAGTTTGTATCTGTGTCGAGCGTGTGGAGGTTGCTGGCCTGACTCTTGAAGGCGACGAGCGTGCCGTCGGCACTGATCGCCGGACCTTGGGACGCGCCGTTTCCGCTGCCGTTGCCGTCTTTGTTGATGCTGACCAGGTGAGTCGTGCCCGTTGTCAGGTGCCGGGCAAAAACATCCCACTGTGCGTTCGTGTCCTTGTCATGCAAATTGCTGGCGGTACTGTGGAATGCGACCGTCGAACCATCGGCGCTGATCACGGCATTCTCGGACACGCTGTTTCCGCTGCCGTTGCCGTCTTTGTTGATGCTCACCAGGTAGGTCGTGTTGGTTAGGAGATTCCGCGCGAAGACGTCCCATTCCGTATCTGTGTCGTGCTCGTGGAAGTTGCTGGCCCGACTCTTGAAGGCGATGACCGAGCCGTCGGCACTGATGGAAGGATGGAAGGATTCGGCATTTCCGGCGCCATTGCCGTCTTTGTTGACGCTCACCAGGTGGGTCTGGCCGGTTGTCAGATCTCGCGCGAAGATGTTCGGTGCCGTGTTGGCCAGCGCGTGCAGGTTCGGGGCTTGACTTCGAAACGCGACGACCGAGCCATCGGCACTGATCACCAGTTCAGTGCACGGGCCATTTCCACTGCCGGTTCCTTCGGTATTGATGCTGACCAGGTGCGTCGTGCCGGTGCTCAGGTCCCGTGCGAAGATGTCCCAGCCCGTATCGGTATCGAGCGCGTGCAAGTTGCTGGCCTGACTTCGGAAGGCGACGATGGAGCCGTCGGCGCTGATTGTGGGTGTTTCGGACAGGCCGTTTCCGCTGCCGGTTCCATCTGTATTGATGCTGACCAACAGCACTTCACTGGTTTGGCGATCGAAGCGGTACACGTTTGACACGCCTGGCACGATCTCGAGGCCGGAGACGAGATTCTGCGCGTAGCTGGCGAACGTCACATAACGACCGTCCGCGCTGATCGTCTGCCCCGACCAATCCGTCGTACCCGAAACTCCCGCTGTCTCCGACAGCAAATCCGGATGGGCGCGCGAAATCAGTTCCACGGTTGCCGCTTCGCCCGCCGGTTCCATCATCTCCAGCGGCATCGGCGGCAAGTCCGGACCGGCCTGCAATGTGACCATCGACAGCATGCGCCGGTCTTCGAGAGGCTCGAAGCTGATGCGGCGATGATAGGCCGAATTGCGATTGGCTTGTTCACGGCGATGGGTCCGACGACGCGCAGCAACTCCCCGAAGTGTACCGAACATGGCATCTCCCCCTTGATTAGAAATGGTCCTCGCTCGTTTCCAGCGCTGACCGGCTCCCATGCCTTCGCGCCGTCCAGACTCGCGGCGCCCCAGCAAGAATCGCCAAGATACCCTTGAGAATAACAACCCAACGGATTATGTTAAGGATGACTTCTGAAAGAAGGACCTCTTCTGTGACTTTCTATTGCCATACAGGTAGAGCCACTATCACAGAACCCCCTAATCAAGTGGGTTCACACCAAGGTAAGAAACGCAACTGTCCCTCCTGGGTGTTCCATATCGGGGGTGGTGAACTGCCGGGGTACGCTCACGCCGGCGTTTAGCCGGGATGACTCATGCCGATGTAGGGTGGTGACAAGCAAGCCAAGACCCTGGTGGGCCTTCGGTCGCTTGGCCGGGCCTGGTTCCAGCGCACGGCGTGCA
>JAVEUP010000104.1:0-28436 GCA_034005525.1 Thermoguttaceae bacterium
ATTAGGTTGTGAGGACGGCCGTAAGGCGACTTGTAGCCGAGTCTCTCCAGAACTCGGACTTCGCCGTCTCGGGGAGACGCCGTTACGGGGCAACTGTTCATGGGGCGGCGCGGGCGGTGTTTTCCGCTCCATGCGAAGGGGACAGTCCCATTTTCGCGGCGGAAGCGGTGGATCATTAGGCAAGAACGCCTTTTGTGCCGCAAGAATTGGGACAGTCCCCCTGTGAACGCTTACGCTAGGGGAAATCCGTTTTCGCCGCTCGCCTGGACAGATGTCCGCGGGTGGTTATGCTCGCACAACGCCCGGTTGCACGTCGAGGCTCAGCGGGGCGAAGCGTCCGGCCCGGACATGCTCCAGGGCGATGGCGCCCATCACGGCGTTGTCGGTGCACAGTTCCGGCGGAGCGACGTGCAGGGCGACTCCTTCCTGCTGTGCCCGCTCGGCAAGGCGCTCGCGCAGCCGGGCATTGGCGGCAACGCCGCCGCCCACGCAAAGTGTTCGCAGACCCGTCGCGGCAATTGCCTGGAACGCCTTGCCCACCAAACAGTCGACCACGGCTTCCTGAAAGGCGGCTGCCAGGTCGGCCACCTGTTGCGGGTCGCGCTGGAGCTTCTCGAAATCACGCCGGCCGGGACCGACCAGCGTGTATCGCACGGCGGTCTTTAGTCCGCTGAAGCTGAAATCGAGCCGGGCCGCGTCGTCCAGCATGGGACGCGGCAGGGAGTACGCGGCCGGATTGCCCGCGAGGGCGGCGCGGCTGAGCGACGGGCCACCCGGATACGGCAGCCCAAGCATGCTCGCCACCTTGTCGAACGCTTCGCCTGCGGCATCGTCAATGGTGGCTCCAAGCAAGGTGAAATCGACTGGCCCGAGGCACCGGTACAAATTGGTGTGCCCTCCGCTGACGATCAGCCCCACGCACGGGAACACCTCGGCGCCGCTGGCCAGGCGGCAGGCATAGACATGCGCCTGCAGGTGGTTCACGGCCACTAGCGGCACCCCGAGGGTGATGCAAAGGGTCTTCGCCGCCATCAGGCCGACCAGCAGCGAGCCTGCCAGGCCGGGAGTGTGGGCAACGGCCACGGCGTCGAGATCTGCCAAGGTCAGGCCGGAGCGGTTCAGGGTCTGATGGATGACCGGCAGAATCCGTTCCAGGTGGGCGCGCGAGGCGATTTCCGGAACGACGCCTCCGAACCGCCGGTGCAGATCGTCCTGCGACGCCACCACGGCGCCGAGCACTTCCAGCCGATCGTTCACAATCGCGGCAGCCGTCTCGTCGCAGGTGGTCTCAATGGTCAGAACATTCACGCGGTCAGTCCACCCGGGCCAACTCGGCGGTGAGATGCTTCACAGCGAGTTCCAACTGCCGGTCGGCGACGGTGCGGGGCGGCCCGGCAGCGGCACCGGACGGTTCTTCTGCCGGTTTGCTCTCTCCACCGGCGTCGGTGGAAGCTGTGGCACTGCGCGGACGTACGATGTCGCGTTCTCGGCGGTCCTGCATGAGGTTAGCCAATTCCGTGCCGTCGAGCTTCAATTCGTAACCTTCGTCCGGAATAACCCCCCACTGGCCGTTCTCGTCCGAATCGTTGAAGCGGTGGATGTTCTTACCGCTTGGGCGGCGATAGCTGGCCGTGGTCAGTTTCAGTGCGCTGGCGCCGTCCTCCAGCTCGATCACGTTCTGGACGCTTCCTTTGCCCCAGGTCCGTTCCCCGGCAATCAGGGCCCTCTTGTTGTCCTGGAGGCACGCCGCAACGATCTCGCTTGCGCTGGCACTGTAGCGATTAACCAGAACCACCATCGGAACGTTTTCAAAGACGGCGTTGCTCTTGGCGTCCCAAACGCGTTCCGGGCTGTTGCGGCCCTTCGTGCTCACAATGCGGCCTTCGGAAATAAATAGGTCTGCCACTTCAATCGCGGCACTGAGGAGCCCGCCGGGATTGAATCGCAAGTCGAGAATCAGGCCGCGTGCATTTCCAGCCTTAAGCTTCTGAAGTGCGTGCTGCAATTCGCCGGTTGTATCGCGGCTGAACGCGGTCAATCGGACGTAACCGATGCGGTCCCTGTCATCGAGAAAGTAACTCCAGGCATCGTCCTCGTCGCGGTGGTCGCCCAGGACCGTCTCGATGTGGATCTTCTCGCGGGCGACCTCGACGGTTCGTTTCTCCGAGGCGCCTTCCGAGATGATGGCAAGCTTCACCATGGTGCCGGGTTCGCCCTTCAGCCGCTTCACGGCCTCGTCAATCGTGATGCCCTTCGTACTGCTGCCGTCAATCTCGACAATCCAGTCGCCGGCAAGGACTCCCGCCCGGTACGCCGGAGTGCCGACCAGCGGGCTGAGCACCTTCAGTCGGCCGTCCTCCAGGGCAATTTGGATTCCAATTCCGCCGAATTCGCTCTCCACACTAGTGCGGAACTGCCTGAGTTCCTCCCGGCCGATATACGCCGAATAGGGGTCCAGTGTTCCGAGGACCCCCCGAATAGCTGCCTCGAACAACTCTCGCCGGTCGACATCCTTCACGTAATTTCGTTCGACCTGGTCGATCGTGTCGACCAGCAGCTTGTAAAGCTCGTATTGTTCCTGCTCCGGCCATCCCTCCTTTAGTGCATCACCAGACTCCCCAAGGGATATTCCAGCAAGCACCCCGGTAACCAAGCAGAAACACAGCCAATGCCGCACAACCCTTGAAGCTGAGAAGAACCGCATATGAACAACTCCTGAAAACTCAACCAATCCAACGAATACCCTTAACTAAGTATCTCGTCCGTAACCGCTCACAGGGGACTGTCCCGATTTTCGCGGCACAAAGGACTCTTTTGCCCAATAATCCAATGTTTCCGCCGCGAAAATGGGACTGTCCCCTTCGCCTGGAGCGGAGAAAACTGCCCGCGCCGTCCCGTGAACGGTTACATCTCGTCCCGTCCCGGTCCTCCCTGAAGTATAAAGGCCCGGGAGAACCGGGGCAAGCTGATTTGTGTATACCCAAGGCAGCCGCCACCTCGTGAATGGTTAACCGCGCGTCTTACCGAAAAATCCAGACGGCCGCCTCAGCCATCTCCGGCTCCCAACAAGACCGCCGCTTCATGGAGCACGTCCCGCACGGGTTCGTCGATCCATTGCTGATCGAGCGCCCATCGAACGCCGCCACGCAGGGCATCATCGTCCATGCGGGTGATGCGTCGGCCCAACCGGGTCAGGCCGACGGCGATACATGCGAAATACAGGGCGGTGGCAATCTCGGGCGGCAGGGTCGCGTCCTGTGAACTCCTGTGCCGCTTGGCAAACTGCTTCACCGTTTCGAGTAACTCCAGCGGTGGACGCGGGTGGGTGAGCAAATCGGCGAAGCTTTCCAGCCGATGGTCCGACTGCCGGCGCCATGCTTCCAGCTTCAGAGACACCTCGAAGTCCATCCCGGCAAGCTCCGATTCCAACGCGGCCGCCAGTTGATGATCCAGGATCGCCGGGAAGTCGGCAGGCGACCACGCGCCGCTATGCGACGTTGCTTCCAGATCGAGCATCCGGCTCAAGGATGTAATATGTAAAGGATCGAAGTTCTCTTCGGGTTGCATGGGCATGGGGGATTCACCTTGAGCTTTCCGCGGAACCGGGACCGATGCCTACCGGCCGTATCGGGCCAGTGTTGCCTGAAGGCCCCGAATTTCCGACTCGCTGTCGCAGCCGCCGCCGGCATACTGCGCGACGACACCCTTCAGAAGCCGGGCATACATCCGCTTGCCTGTGATCAATACGTTCGAGGCCTGGCTGGGCGACTGAAAGCCGAAGCGCTGGACGATTTCACGATAATCGGGTACGGCAGCGCCCTCCATCAGCGGTTCCACCACACGGCACCGGAACACCTCCCATACGTCCATCCGGTTGCTTGCCCGGCACTCGCCGCACATCCTTTGCAGGGCCTCGGCCACCACGGTCCGAGCCCACTCGACGTCGAACGCAAGGGAAGGATCCGGAACGGCCTTCTCGACGGCTAACCGCTCGTCATATGGCCGCAGGGGGCCCGCGGCCGGACACCGCTTCTTGGCCCGCTGACCGCGAAACTGATTGCTCACAAACCGGTCCAACGCCGTCAGCAACAGGGTACGGAACTTGCCCCGCTGTTGATCGGCCGTGGCAATCAGTTCCTTCTCCAGGACGACGTTGGCAACGAACCCCTGGACCAGATCCTCGGCCTGCTCCCTCGGCGAACTCCACCGATACTGTACGTGCGCCACCAGCGCACTCAGATACTTCGGCAACAGCGTCTCCATCGCCTCGCGTCTAGCCTGCGGGTCTTCATCTCCCGCCCGGGCCACCAGCGACCATCGCGTGGCCGGGAAACGCCCATCAGGTATCCCGCTGTTTTCCGCCATTGTCGTTATCGCCGAGCCTTACCGCCGAACACCCTCAACAAGCATCAGTATACCGCCCTTCACCCGCACGCTGGAAGACACCCGCCGCGGGAGGGGTTCTCTGAACGGCAGCCTCATCGTGCCTGCACAAGCGTTTTTGGGAGGTGCCACAGGAATTATTTGCCATCGGCGCAGGGTTGCAGGTTGTTTGGTGAACCTAAGGGTGAGCAGCGGAAACCGAATAACCCTCACCCATCACAAACAGAGGTCCGAGCGATGAAAACCGTTAGCCTGAAAGCAGTTACAGCCGTTCGGCCACTCGCCCGTTGGATTGGCCGGGATGAGCTACTAGGGCTTTGCCGAACTTCAAACGTGGGGTAAGCATCCTGCTTGCCGAGGCATTTGAGCCCGCCATCGCAACTTATGGCTTTGCCAACGCCAAGTTGACGGGTACCGGCATGTGCCGTACGCTCAGTCGCGTTGTGCTCAAACAACATACTTGCCGGTTGAGAGGAAGAAGACATGCTTGGCAAATGGATCTTTCGCGGCATCTCGACGGGGCTGGTGGCTGCGGCACTGGCCGTTTCGCCCAGCGATGGCCAGGTGTTGCCCGATATCGAGCAGGTCATCAGCGGTGAGATGCGCACTCTCACCGAAGAGATCAACTATACCGTGAAGCGTCTTCTGGAAGTGTGCGGGGAAGCGTGGCAGTTCGACAACCTGCGCCCTACCGTCGAGCGCGCGGTGTGGCCCGAGGGCACGCTCTGGAAACCACCGCGAGCCCCGGTGATTCATCTTTCACCCGGAAGCGCCAGATACCAGCACCTTGTCGGCGAGATGGCGCATTGGGCTTCGCTTTACGACTACCGCGTTCAACGCCTGATTGAACTCAGACGGGAGGAAAAAGCTATTGCGGAAGATCCTCGGCGCGCGATTGACGTCGAGTGGAGAAAAGAACTGTACAACGCGAGGAAACACCTTGATGTTGCCAAAGCTCAATACCGGAGGGCGTGCGCCTGGGCATGGTGTTTCCACAACTTGCGGCCCTTGGTGCCCGAACCGGGATTTGAGCCGGCCACCATCATCAACCCGTTCATTCCGGTGCCGGAAGTCCATCTCTCCGAGGCAAGCCCCGACTACCGGAAAATCGTTGAAGCATTGGGGCAACGTCAAGAGGGAATGCAGCGTTGGGAACAGGTCGTTGCGCTCCGCGAGAAGGGGCCGCCGGCACGTCCTGAACCTCCTCCCGACGAGCTTCTCAAGGAAGACCCCCGCTTAGCCGCGCTGTCGGCGATGCGGGAGAAACTGGCTGCGGAACTCAAGGAATCGAAGGCAATTGCTCAAGATACCGAAGTGCTCGTCGCCTCGTTGCAGGCGGCTGCGCCAATTCGGAACAATCTGCGCAACGAGGCCAACCGGATTCAACAGGGAATTGCCCAGCGGGAAAGCATCCTCAGAGGCGGACGACTCGAACACGACGTGGCTGCCACCGTGCGCGCCGAGCTTGCAGAACTCCAGCGGGCATTGGTGCGCATTCAGCCGCTCTTGCTCGAAGCCGAACAGACCGTGGCCAGAATGGAAGGCCAAATGAATGAACTGGCCAAGAAGCAGTTGCAGGTAGTCAAGACCGTCGACGGCTTGACGCTTCAGTGGCTGGAATCGTGCGACCTTTTCGGTGCAGACCACGCCGAACTCCACCGCCGAAGACTGCCCGCGTTCGCCAGGTGGATCGGCGAGGAGGCCGACCTGTGGCATCTCTACCTCGCCCGCGGTTGTTCGCATCTTCACGCGGGCGATCATCAAGCGGCAAAGGACGATTTCGCGGCGGCGGTCCTCAGGCTCCGCCGGTTCGATCCGCGTCCGCAGGTACTTGCGCTGATTAGCATGATTGAGGCGTATGCTTTGAACCGGGAAGGAGAGCACCGATTGGCCGATGCAAAAGCCCGCGATGCATACAGGCTCGACAGTAAGTCCGCCGCCGTTCATGTGATGCGCGGGCGGATGTTCGTTGAGCGCGGGCAACAAGTTCCTGCCGAGCGCGACTTGAAGATGGCTCGACAACTGGCGCAGAGGAATCCGGCCGAGAACGAGTTAGGCGCTCTCCTGCTGCGCCTCCTGCCCGCGGCGGAAGCTGCCCCGGAACACGCGGCGGAAGTGAGATGAAGGCAGAGCCCTTGCGGCACGATGTTCAGCCGGCCATTCGCAGGCCGTGGAAGGCAGGTTCCTCGGTTGCCGTCCCCCTTGACCGGTGCATTGGGTATGGTATCCTTAAGGGGGGCAGGGTGGAATTGGCCCGGATTATTCACGTAGGGTGGGACAAGGTCGCGTAAGTCCTTGGTGGGCCTGCGCAAGCCACGCCTGGGATGGTTTGCACGTCGTGCGCTGGAAGCAGGCCCGGCCAAGCTACCGAAGGCCCACCAGGGTCTTGGCTTGCTGGTCACCACCCTACATCGTCATGAATAATCCGGGTTGGTGCGAAGGCATGCAGACCGTAAAGCTTCGTCTGGGCTGTGTGGGCGCGGCGCTGCTGTTGAGGTGATTCCGGGAGGGCAGGACCGTGAAGGTAATTTGCCGATGCCTGAAGTGCGGGGCTGCGTACAGCATTGACGAACAGAGCGTGGGACGTTCCGCCCGATGCAAGCGCTGCGGCGACACGTTCGTCCTAACGCCGGACGCCCGGAAACGGTCCTCCGGGCAAAGCGGCGCCGAACTGCCGGCGGTTTCCCAGTCGGAAATGGCGACTCCCGGCGCCCATTCCCAGGCAGGCGCGGGCCCGGACGATACCCCGGACGCCACGCAGTCGTGGAGTGGTGAGAAAGGCCGCGCGAGCATTCCTCGGCAGATCGGCCGTTTTCAGATTCGCGCCCGACTCGGCGCCGGAGGGTTCGGCGCCGTCTACCGCGCCTACGACCCGGTCTTGGATCGGGAAGTCGCCCTGAAGGTCCCGCACCGGGAACGCCTGCTCAGCGAACAGGACCGGGCACGCGTCCTGCGCGAAGCGAAGGCGGCGGCCCAGCTACGTCATGCAAACATCGTGCCCGTCCACGACGCGGGCGTCGATGGCCACTACTTCTACATCGCCAGCGCATTCATCGAGGGACCCACGCTGGCAAAGATCCTACGTGGACCGGGGGTTGGATTTCGCGAGGCGGCTAAAGTCACGATGGACCTCGCCGGCGCGCTGCAACATGCTCATGATCGAGGCATCGTCCATCGCGACGTGAAGCCGGGCAACGTCATGATCGACTCCAACGGCACGGCTCTATTGACCGACTTCGGACTGGCACACGTCGTGGAATCGGAGACCATGCTCACCCAAGAGGGCGTTGTCTTGGGAACCCCTGCCTACATGGCGCCCGAGCAGGCCCGCGGAGAAACCAATCTGGTTGGACCGGCCAGCGATCAATACAGCTTGGGCGTGGTACTCTATCAGATGTTGTGCGGGCGGCTGCCGTTTGAGGGGCCGCCTTGCGCAGTCGTTGCACGGCTGGCTCATGAGTCGCCACCGAAGCCGCGCAGCATACGGCACGACGTGCCGCGCGAGTTGGAATCGATTTGCCTGCGGGCGATGGCCAAGAGCAACCTGGACCGCTATGCCAGTTGCCAAGCCATGGCCGACGACTTGGACCGCTGGCTCCGCGGTGAGGGCCCCGCCGCCGGGCGGCCCCCCTGGGATCGTGCGTGGATATGGATGCAGCGGCATCGCAAGCCGCTGGCCATGGCCGTGGGCGGCCTCGCCCTCGCGTTGGTGTTGATGGTCGCATTGTTTCAGGTCGTCGTCCGAATTCGGCACCGCGACGGCCCGGATACGGTGGTGCGGGCGCCGGCAGGCTCCGAGGTCGACATCGGCGAAGACGGCAGTGTCGCCGTGACGCCCCCGCCACCCGCGCCGCCCAGCGAGCGGTCCGTTGCCGGCGGGCCGATCAACAGCAACCGCCTGCCGGAGAAGGCGGCTGCCGACGAGAGCGCCGTCGACGATGTTCGCCCGGCGGACGGGCCGACTGCTGAAGACGAGGCAAACGCCGACCGTCTCGTGCGTCAGCTAGAATCCACCTTGGGAACTGACGACTTCCTTCGATCTCACTTCATCCTCGAGACGCTGGACCGGCAATTTGCTGATACCACCGCGATGCGTGCTGCTGGTCCACACATTGAGCGTTACCGCGAACAGATTGCCGAGGGGGCGCCGTTGGATAAGAAGGAGGAATTCGGACAATACTGGATTCTACCCCATTCTCCGGAAGCGCGCGACTGGGCCAACATCATGAAGTTCGCTGCGAGTTTGGCTTCCGCACAGGAGGGAGACGGGTTTGTCGGGCCATTGTCATTTGCCCCGAGAGAGGATCGCGCCATTGCAGTGATTCGGATACTTCTGGAAGACGAGTCGGTACAGGACGAGAGTTCGAGATGCTTGATCGAACTGGGCATAATGGATCCGCCGCCGCAGTACCATGATGTACCGAACTGGTCTGAACTTCTGCGCCCATCGCCACCTATCTCGCGGGAGAACGCTTTGCGGGAAGATGCTGGATTCCGGCACTCTTTGTGGAATGCTTCTTGGGAGGGTAGCGGCAGCTTCTTCATTGTTTGGTATGCTCGTCGTTTGCACCCCGAGGACCCACCAATGCCGCGGATTCAGCGCGTCGGAATTCGAGCCAAAGAGCATTATGAAATCAGGTTGCCTATTGCATTCGAGTGGGGAAAGGCTGTAGCAATCGGCAATGTTGTGTTGCGGCGTGTACCGGACGACCAGCGTGGGCGCCTCGCGGTGAGACTCCAGTTCACAGAGGACGTCGCGCCCGGGAGGCACCACGTGACCTACACGGGGAGGGGGGCCGACGGTTCCTTGGTGCTGGACGACCAAGCACGGGAGGCAGTTTCCGGTTTGCTTCCCGCTGGACAGTACACGATCCGACTTAAGACTGGCGGGCCAGGATCTGCTGAATCGACGACTGCTCAAGTCGAGCCGGAAAGGACGAGCGAGGTCGAACTTCAGGTGGTTCGTCAGCGCGTGCAGTACATTGAGAACAAAGGCCCTAGTGCGACGTCTGCGGCCGCATTCTCGTCGGATTTGCAGCGTATTGTCTGGCTGTGCGGGAGTTCTACCGTCGAGATTGTCGATCTTGAGAACGAGGAGAGTTCCGAGTTCCAGTTGCCAAAGAATTCCGGCGGTGGACGCGGCGTGGTTCTTTGTCCCGATGACAAGCTCGTCGCGGCACAGGTCGCCAACGGCGAAACCGTGTTTGTTTGCGACGCGCAAACCGGGCGCGTAAACTGGACTGCCGAAGGTGCTCAGGGGAACGGGATCGTCCAATTCAGCCCCGATGGGAAGATACTGGCAGTCGAGTGGGAGCGCGAGGACCTGGTTCGGCTCTTTGACGCCCACAGCGGCAAGGAAGGCCCTTCGCTCAAGGCGGAAGGGCAATACGGAACCGTAAGCCTTGCCTTCAGCCCAGAAGGGAAGCATCTTGCGACTAACAGCCTTTGTCGTGGTCAAAGCGACTCGGTGATAACGGTCTGGGACGTCTCCACCGGAGCTGAGGTCTTTTCGGTGCCGGCGGATCGGGGGCCTTTGGCATACAGTGGTGACGGCAAATGGATTGCAACGGCGCCGTTTAACGGCGGCCCGACGAAACTGCTCGACGCGCACGACGGAGAAGTCAAGGTGTCACTTCCCGGAAACAGCGATCCCGTGAGAACTTTGGCCTTCATCCCAAACGGGGAATGGCTGATTTGCGCAGGAGGAGAAACCGTAAGACTGTGGGATGTTGGCAAGTGGCAGGAGAGAGCGAGGATCCCCATATCGATCAGCGATCCAGCCGTCAGCGCCTTTAGCCCAGACGGAAACCGAATTGGCATTGTTGGCGGCTACGGTAGGAGTGCAGCTATCGTGAATGTTTCGGATATCGTCGGAGCATATCCGAGGTAGGCTCGGGCCGGTTGCGCTTCCCGGGGCCTACTGGCCGCAATCAGACAATCCTTAGCGGAAACAGGAGAGGCACCGGCGCGGAACCTTTTCCAGTACGTCAGCCGCGTCGACGCGCCCTCGCAGGTGAAAGCACTGTCTCACTTGCCCGCCAAGCCCAACTGAGCCGCCGCTTCATGGAGCACGTCTCGCATCGTTCCATCGACCCACTGCTGATCGAGCGCCCATCGAACGCCGCCACGCAGTGCATCGTCGTCCATGCGGGTGATGCGTCGGCCCAACCGGGTCAGGCCAACGGCGGTACATGCGAAATAAAGAGCGGTGGCAATTTCGGGCGGTAGAGTTGCATCCTGTGAACTCCTGTGCCGCTTGGCGAACTGCTTCACCGTTTCGAGCAATTCCAGCGGTGGACGCGGGTGGGTGAGCAACTCGGCGAAGCTTCCCAGCCCATGGTCGTTCCGGCCCACCTACCTATCGTGGCTCGTTCGAGCAAGACCGCAGGAAACAGCCGAAACCACCTGCCCTAAGCCGACCACGCAAGATAAGCGACCAACGCTACCAGCACGGCGGTGATAACCAGAATGTACGCCTGGGTTTCATCCGTTGCCCGGCGAGCGACGTACTGGCTGACCCGAACCACGCGGTGAAGCAGCCAGGCGTAGCCTAAGTCGATATCCCAAGGCGGAGCCTCTTCCCGGGACGCACTTCCAGAGGAAGTTCGGCGGCGGGACTTGCCGCGGATGGAAGCTGCGCGGGCGCCGGTGGGCCGGGCCGCGGTTTGACCTGCAAAGGACCGGGCGACCGCCTGGTTGAGAACGAACAGGGCCACGCCCGCAAGCACGGCCGCAACGCCTATCAGAACGCTGCCGGCACTATAGACGCTTTCCGAAGCGGAATTGTGGGCGAGGGCAAAGAACCGCGGGTAGTCGATGCCCTGGGCGACACACAGCACCGCAAGGATGCCCATGGCAAGGCACGCCCCGAATGGTACTTCCTTCACGCGAACGCTTGTGGGCGCGTCCGAAGGCTCCTTTTGCAGGAACAAATACCAGATGAACTTAGTGAATGACAGTACCGTGCCGATGCCGGCCAGGAACAATGCGCTCTGGAGAAAGGTGTGCCCTTCGGTGGCTGTCTTCAGCAGTGTCTTGCTCACATAACCGTTGAGGGGCGGCATACCCGAAATGGCCGCGGCGGCCACAAGGCCGGCCACAAAAGTCAGCGGCATGGATCTGCCTGCTCCGCGCACGCGAGCCAGCACGTCGGTGCCCGTGCGGAAGAGCACCGCACCGGCGACCATGAACAACAGGCTCTTGTAGACGACGTTGTTCATCATGTGAAGTGCACCGGCGCCGATTCCCAACTCGGTGCCCAACCCGATTCCGGCAATCATGTACCCCACCTGGCTAATGAGATGGTAGGAGAGGAGCCGGCGCGCGGTCTTCTGCCGCAGCGCCATGACAACGCCGAACAGGGCCATGAAGGCGCCGGCATAGGCAATCCACGGAATCCCGGGCAGCAACCTGGCGAAGGCATACACGCCGATCTTGGTAGAGTACGCACTGAGGATCACCGCGATTGCCGGAGGTACGCATGGGTAGGTCAAGGGAACCCACACATGGAACGGAATCACCGCCGTCTTGATCAGGAATGCCACGAGGAAGAATGGCATGGCCTGAGTTGTCACGGAGTCCATCGCGAAAGAGCCCGTCGCGGCATACTGCGTAGCGACGGCGAAGAAGAGGCTGGCGCCGGCCACGATCTGAATGACGAAGTACCGGTATGCCACGATGAAGCCCGAAGACTTCGCGCATGCGAAGGGCACGGTCCCATGTTCACGGCGGAATGAACGATCGACCGGATCCGTCTGCCCCCCGTGCCGCAGAGGTTGGGATAGCCACCCTTGAACAATCAAGTAGCAGGCCACGAGCACCGTCAGTTCCCAGAAGACCAGGAACCAGAGAAAATCGCGTGCGAGGACCACGCCCAGGGCCGTGCCAATGAAGCCGACCGAAGCGATCGTCAGGCGGGCGTCCTTCTGCAAACTCAGCAGATAGATAAGGCAGGGAACGCCGACGAGGATGAACGCCGTGGCGAAAACACGGCTGAGCGGATCGGCATGTGAAAGCGTTTCTTGCCATTCCATCTCTTCCCTCCTAACCCCGAATCAGGCCGGCAATATGGATCAGGATAGGCTCGATTCTGCCCCAAACGAGAAACTGGACGAAACAGCCGGCCACTCCCGCGCACAGCGCGAGACCGGCGAACAGGCCCCCGCTCTTCTCCGGCGGACCGTTTTGGCCGGTCTTGGAAAACAGAATGCGCGTCACCCGCCCGTAATAGACGGCCGACAGCAGTGTGCCAAGAAGTATGGCGGCCGCATGGAACAAATGGCCATGGCGCAGGGCGTCGAGCGTGATTTCCCACTTACCGATGAAGCCCGCCAAAGGCGGCAGGCCGATCAACGACAGGGCGCTGACAATGAAGGCCGCCGCTGCCCACGGCGCCTGCCAGCCGGCGCCACGGAGGTCGGCCATTTCGAACCCCCGCCCGGCGCCGAAGCGTCCCGCTGCAAAGAACGCGGTTGCCTTCATGAACAGATGGTTGATCGCGTGAAACAGGGCGCCTGCCAATCCATACACCGTGCCAAGTCCCACGCCGGTCACAATGATGCCGATGTGCGCGATACTGGAGAAGGCCAACATTTTCTTGACGTTGGTCTGTCCCACTGCAAGAGAATGCCCGACAATGACAGAAAGCGCTCCCAAGTTCAGCAGGATGTGCTCAAGCCTTCCGAGCCCGACGCCCGGACCGAACGTGAGCAACAGACGAACCATTGCATAGACGCCCGTCTTCAGCAGAACGCCGGACAGAAGCGCGCTGACCGGCGCGGGCGCGCTGCCGTGAGCTTCGGGCAGCCAGGCGTGGAACGGTACGATCGCGACCTTGATCGCGAAACCGACCAGCAGGAGCCCCAGGACCGCACTCCGCACGGTCGCATCAGCGCTGCTGAGCACCTCGGCAGCTTGCCGCAAGTTGAGCGTACCCGTTGCACCATAGGTCAGCCCGATGGCCAACAGAATGAAAACACTGGCGATGGTCGAATACAGCATATATCGGAACGCGGCTTCCACGGCGCCTGGATTCTTCGCGAAAGCAATTAAGGGGAAGCTGGCCAGAGAGGCCAGTTCAAAAAAGACGTAAAGATTGAACAGATCGCCCGTGAGCACCATACCGGTAACGCCGGCCAGGACGATGAACAACAGGACGAAATACCTGTACTCGCGACGGTCGACGTAGTCGAGCGAGAACAGGCTCACCATCCAGATACCCACGGCAACCAGCAGCGCGAAGAGCAGGCTGAACCCGTCGACCACCAAGACAATCCCGATGCGAGGTCCCCAGCCGCCAAGATGATACTCAACGGTGCCGTCCGCGGCCACCTGCGGAATCAGCAAGAGAAGGACGACGATCTGCCCCGTGGCAAACAACACGACGGCCGCCCGGTTCACACGGTTCGAGACCATGTCGAGCAGCGGCATGAGAAATGCGCACAGCAGCGGCAGGACGACAGCCAGGACCGAGAGGTGCGTCAATGCTGAATCCTCCGGATCTCGGCCAGATCGATGGTCCGGTACGACTGATAGAGCTTGACGACGAAACTGAGCATGATGGCCGTAATGGCCGCATTGATAACGATTTGGGTGAGCGAGAGCGCCTGCGGGATAGGGTCGGCGAAGACGATTGCCGGAGGAACATTGGACTCGGCCGGATAAATGGGCGCCCGGTCCCCCGGAGCCGCGGCCAACCGCACCAGAAAGAGCAGGATCGCAGACTCCATGATGTTGATGCCGATGACGATCTTGATCAGGTCCGTCTTGGTCATGACGCAGTAGAGCCCCAGGCACAACAGGGCGATTGCGGTTCCATAATCAAGCGTCATTGTCCACCTCCATTCCCTCATTGACCATTGCATAGAAGATGGCGGCCAGGCCGGCGCCGATCTTGATCCCGACCATCAGACTCAGAAGCGGGATGACGCCCGCACTGGTGATGGCGCCCGGAGTCCCTCGCGGATACCCGGCCGCCAAGTTTGCGAGAAATCCGCCCCCGGCAAACAGGCCGACGCATCCCAGGCCCAAGAAGGCCAACGCCCCCAGAGATTCCATGACCGTCCTAGACTCTTTGGCAACCACCCCCTCTGCATACCGCGACCCGTAGACGATACCCAAGAGAATCAGCAGGGAGCCCCAGATGACACCCCCCTGGAAGCCCCCGCCGGGCGAAAGATGGCCGTGCATCACGATGTAGAAGCCCACCAGGAAGATGAACGGTACCAATGCGCCAATACTCCGCTTCGTAATTGTGGAAAGTCCTTCCGACGTGTTCGGCAACCTCCTGACCGAGAAGAGCAAGCCGACGCTGGCGACTGCCGAGAAAATCACCGTGACCTCGCCCAGAGTATCAAACCCGCGATAGTCGAACAACACCGCGGCCACCAGATTCATCGCCCCGGTATCGTTGACACCGTGGGCGCGGATGTGCTTCGATGCGATGCCCAGTTCCTTGCGTTCCGCAGGTGTCGGCAGCGCACTGAGTGCGAAACACAACACGACGGCCAGCGGAACCAGGACCACGATGGAAAGCGGCTTGATCATTCGCTTCAGTCGCTTCTCTTGCTGCGGGTTCTGCTGACGGCGATCAGAAACAGAGCCGTTCCAAGTCCGGCTCCCACAACGGCCTCCGCCAAGGCAACGTCGGGCGCCTGGTAGACGGCAAAGAGGACGCTCATGCTGGTGCTGAACACGGATAACGCCAGCACGGCACTCAGGTGGTCGCGAAAGTGGACCGCGAAGAGCGCCGAAATCAACAGGAAGATGAGCAGGCTGTTCGTCAAGGCAGCTTCCATCAGTCAGCCCCTCCACTCTCCGCAACACCCTGCGGCGTCCCGCAGAGTTCGTCAATTAGAATGCTCGGGTGCGTGCCGCTTTGGCGGTATGATGCGCGGGCCACGGCATGGCCCGCAATCGGATTCGTGGCCAGGAAGAACACGGCAATGAGCAGAACCCGGCCGCTCATCGGCCATGACCCTTCCAAGATACCAACGCCGAGGAGGATGAGCAGGGCCCCGGCCGTCAGACACTTGGTTCCCGCATGAAGCCGCGTGTAGACGTCGGGAAAACGGATGACGCCGATCGTGGCCGACAGGCAGAACAGCGTTCCCAGGGCGATCAACCCCGTGGCCAGCATGCCCGGAATAACAATCATTGCATTCATCCGTGCAGTTCCCCCCGCTCGATGAACTTCGCCAAGATCAGGGCATCGGCAAAGAGCAGGACGGCGTAAACCAGCGCCACGTCGTAGAAGAAAGGATTTCGATAATGCACCCCCAGCAAAACGAAAACCAGCGCCAGTAACAGACCGATCACGTCCACCGCGGCGATCCTGTCCGGCACGGTTGGACCCGCGATAACGCGGCCGAAGCAAGCGACCGAGGCCACGACGAGCACAACGATAATCAACGGAATCATTCGAATATCCTCCGCAACGGTTCCTCGAAGCGGGCAATCAGTGCTCGCCGGCCCGCCTCGCCGTCCAAGCCGCGGACGTCGATGCAGTGGATGTAGTAGCACCGTTCCTCAAAGCTGAAGTCGAGCGTCAGGGTTCCAGGCGACAACGTGATCAAGTTGGCCAGCAAGGTGATGGCAGCCGAATTCTCCAATGTCGTCGGGACACGGACCACTCCCGGTTGGAAGCAAAGCCGCGGTTGCACTGCCATGAAGGCCAGCTTTACGGCCGCCCGCATGGCCTCGAACAGAAAGACCGGGATAAGACATCCGAGTGCAAGGCCCCGCGCCAGCAGGTCCAGCACCGAGCGGTTTTTCCCGCCGGGAAGAAAGACCCGTCCGAAAATAATCGTGCTGAAGACGATGCCTACCAGGCCCAATGCCCAGGAAGCCGGAGAGAGCCGGCCAACCAGGACAACCCACGTGCCCAGGAGCAAAACGTACGTGGTTCGTACTCTCGCGGACATGCCGAGCCCTCAATCGTATATTTCGTCTGCGGTCAGGAGCGGTAATGCGGGCTGTGCCCGCCGGATTGGAACGTTATTCTTGTCTGGGGCGGCACAACCCGCCCTACCCGCTAACTTGGCCCTCTCTCCATGCTCCGATGCACCGCCTTCTCACCCTCGACGAGTACAAACACCAGTGCCGCGAATGCGAGAATCCGCAGCCAGGCCCACGCGTCCAGTGCCGCCGTGCCAAACAGCAGTTGAACCGGCCACGCATAGGTGAAGAATATTTGGATGACGATCAGCAGACCCACGGAGACCAGGGCAAAGCGGTTGCCCAAGATGCTCTCTTTGCGGAACGAGGATGCCGTGAAGTAGCGGCTATTGAACAGGTAAGCAATTTCGCCAAATACCAGTGTATTGACCGCAGCCGTGCGAGCCAGTGCAAGGCGGGCCGCCTGGTCCAGGTCGGGCCACAGCAGGAGCATATACTGGAAGTGCGACATGGCCCCCGCCACCAGGATCAGCGAAACGAATCCGATCCGCCATATCAGGAACCCCGAAAGGATGGGCATTCCCGGCGTCCGCGGTGGCCGCTGCATGACCCCGGGCTCCTTCGGCTCGAAGGCCAGCGCCAGGGCGAGCAACACGGAACTCATCATGTTCACCCAAAGAATCTGCACCGGCGTAATCGGCAGGTTGAAGTGCATGAGACCGTCGGGCATGACCATCGCGCCGATTGCCAGCACCACGGCAACGACCATCATCAGCGATTCGCCGCCGTTGACCGGCAGAATGAACATGATGGTCTTCTTCAGGTTGTCGTAGACGGCCCGGCCCTCTTCCACCGCGTTGACAATCGACCTGAAATTGTCGTCGGTCAGGACCATTTCCGACGCTTCCTGGGCGACGTCGGTCCCTTTCTGCCCCATGGCCACGCCAACGTCGGCCTGCTTCAGCGCCGGCGCGTCGTTCACGCCGTCGCCGGTCATGGCCACGACCTGGTTGTTTGCCTGCAGCGCGCGCACAAGCCGCAGTTTATGTTCGGGGCTGCTCCGGGCGAACACGTCGGTTTCCATTACCACCGTGCGGAGCTTCTCGTCGCCGGTCTGCTCGAGTTCGGCCCCGTCGACCGGTTCCTTTCCCTCGCCAATGCCCAGTTCTTCGGCAATAGCCTGCGCGGTGATCGCGTAGTCGCCGGTAATCATCTTCACGTTGATGCCGGCCTCGTGACATTCCCGCACTGCGTCGATCGCTTCCTGCCGGGGCGGATCAATGATGCCGCACACGCCCAGCAAGGTCATCTCCTGCTCGACGTCGGCATGATCGAGGTCGGCCTTTCCTGCCGGAACGCTCCGGCAGGCGATTGCCAGCAACCGCTGTCCTTGCGATGCAATTTCCTCCAGCCGCTGCTCCCAGCGGGCTTTGTCGAGCGGCTGGGGCCCGTCGGCCGACTGCTGATCCGTGCAGAACTCCAGCAGCCGATCGGGGGCTCCTTTCATGTAGATGACGCGCGAGCCGTCGGGCGTCTCGTGGAGGGTGGCCATGTACTTGTAGGCCGAATCGAAGGGAATGACGCCTGATCGCGGGTATTCCTTCTGCTCCCCGTCCACGTCGTACCCGGCCTTCATGCCCAACACGACCAACGCCCCTTCCGTCGGGGCGCCCTCGAGCCGCCAACTGCCGTCCACCTCACGAACGGCGGCTTCGTTGCAAAGCAGGCCGGCTCGGAGAAACTCGTGCAGCGCCGGGACTTCGGCTGAATCAACCTTCTCACCGTCGCGCAAGAGGTCGCCCTTCGGGGCATAACCCACGCCACTCACCTCGTACTCGGCGTCTGCGGTGACCACCACCTTAGCGGTCATCTCATTACGCGTCAGCGTACCCGTCTTGTCGGAACAGATCGTCGTAACGGAACCAAGCGTTTCCACCGCCGGCAATCTTCGGATAATGGCATTGCGACGAACCATCCGCTGCACGCCGATGGCCAAGGTAATCGTCATCACCGCAGGCAACCCTTCGGGAATGGCGGCGACGGCAAGCCCAACGGCCGTGGCAAACATATCCTGCCACAAGAAACCCTGCACGAAGTAGCCGTAGGCGAAGGTGAACCCGGCAAGGACGAGAATGGCGGCGGTCAACCATCGGCTGAATTGGGCGATCTGCCGAAGCAGGGGCGTGGTGAGCGTCTGGACTTCCGTGAGCATCTCACTGATGCGTCCGATCTCCGTCCACTCGCCGGTGCGAACCACCACGCCGGTCCCCTGGCCTTGGGTAACAAGGGTGCCCGAGTAGGCCATGCACAGCCGATCGCCAACACCGGCTTCCTCCTCCACCGGATCGCTCTGCTTTGCCACGGGCACCGATTCGCCAGTGAGGATCGCCTCGTCGATCTGCAAGTTATGTATTTCGATCAGCCGGATGTCGGCGGAGACCTTGTCGCCGGCTTGAAGGAGCACGACGTCGCCGGGCACCAATTCCTCGGCCGGAACGGTCGTTCGGCTGCCGTCGCGCAACGCGGTGGCCGAGGGCGACAGCATGTCGCGGATGGCGTCGAGGGCCTTCTCGGCCTTCCCTTCCTGAATGAAACCAATCAGTGTATTGACGAAGACGACGCCCAGAATGACACCGGCATCCAGGTAATCGCGCAGAAGCACGGCGAAGACGGCAGCGACAAGCAGCACGTAGATAAGCACGTTGTGAAGCTGCGCGACAAACCGCATGAAAGGGCCGCGTCGATGCGGAGGCCGAAGCCGGTTGGGGCCAAACTCCCGGAGCCGCTCCTGAGCCTGCTCGGCCGAAAGGCCGTCGCGGCCGGCATCGACGGCATCAAGCGATTGCTCCACCGTTAGTGCATGCCAGTCTTTCTTCTGCATGAAACCTCCATCTCGGAACAAGCGATCGTCCCCACAGCAGTCCCAAGTATATCAGATGAGGCCGCACCACTCAACCTATCTGCCCAGACTGCGCCTCTTGCCCATCCACCGCAACAATGGGGCCGTCCTCGTAGTGTCCAGCGACGCCGGCTCGCCCGGATCCTTCATATACTTAGGGTGGGTCAAGGTCGCGTAAGCTCTTGGTGGGCCTGCGCAAGCCAGACCCGGGGTGGCTTGCACGTCGTGCGCTGGAAGCAGGCCCGGCCAAGCGACCGAAGGCCCACCAGGGTCTTGGCTTGCTTGTCACCACCCTACATCGTCACAATAATCCGCGTTAGCGGTGTCAGCCCGCGTAGCGGCTCGTGAGGATAGATTATCCGGCGCGCAAGAGAAGAGGCTTCTGAGCACCTTCAAGCCCGTCGCCGCGATGCGTTGTGCCGGCAGTTTCGACCGCGAAGCCGCGCCGCTCAGCCAGCGCGTACAGCGGTCGGCGGCAGCTTTCCAGGTAGATGCGTCCAAGGTACTCCCCGGCGATTCCCAGGCAGAGTAGTTGGACGCCACCCATCACGGCAATCGCGATGAGCACGCCGACCATCGCCGAAGGCCACGTGCCGTCAATCAGTCGCGCGGCGACGCTCGCCACGAGGCCGCCCATGCCCGCCAAACATGAAAGCCCGCCGGCAAACGTGGCAAGTCGCAACGGCAAAATGGAGAAGGAGAGGATACGGTCGGTGGCAAGGCGCAGCATCCGGCGCAGGGGGTACTTGCTTTCGCCGGCCGCGCGGGCGTCTCTGTGGTACGCCACGGCAATCTGCCGGAAACCGAGCCAACTGACCATGCCGCGCAGGAAGCGATGCCCTTCGCGCATACTGCTTAGTGCATCCACGACCTTGCGGTCGAGGAGGCGGAAGTCGCCGGTGTCGAGCGGGGCCTCAATGGTGGCAAGGGCATTGAACACACGGTAGAAGGCCGACGCAGTGAATAGCTTGAATGCCGATTCGCCGTCGCGGGCCAGCCGCTGACCGTAGACCACGTCGTAACCCTCCCGCCAGCGTGCAACCATAGCGGGAATCACCTCGGGCGGGTCCTAAAGGTCGGCGTCGATCAGCACAACGGCGTCGCCCGCCGAGGCGTCGAGCCCTGCCGTGGCGGCAATCTGGTGACCGAAGTTGCGAGAAAGCTGCAGCGCGCGCACGCGGCTGTCGGACTCCTGGAGGCCGGCGAGAATCTCCCAGGTGGCGTCGCGGCTGCCACTCCCAGTACCGCGGCTCCGAAGCGGGCGGCGAATTCGGTAACGCCGAACAGACCGTAGCCCCCGATCATCAGCCAGTACATAAGCGGCGGCTTGTCGGGGAAAAGATTCCCGTTGTAGGTCGGCACAACCCAGTCGCCACGCTCGTACATTTCCCGGGCGCAGGTGGCGTGCAGGGTTTCGTCCTCGTCCCAAAGATGCGCGGCCCCCAGATTCGTGAAGAAGACCGCCCCAGCAGCCAAGGTAATGCAGATGAGGTGAACAACGTGTTGGCGCATTGAACCAAGCCTCCTTCAGCCTGCCCTGCCGATTCCGACTCCGCCCCGACGCGCAGACAACGTGACCGGCGCGGCGCGCGGAAACTCAGCGGCCGGGAGTTTAGGTGGACCTCAGCAGTTCGGCAACACCAGTTTTGCTCTCCTCCCGAAGGTGCGAATCCGCAACAAGGTGACGGTTGTCAAAGCTGGCGCAAGTGGGGGATATAGGCACAATGTGCCGACGCAGCGGTTCGCCAGCACTGCAATCAGAACTCTTAATTTGCCCATGCCTCCTAAATTCATCCCGGCATTATCCCAGACAGTGGAATCGTAACCTGGCAGTTGCACCACGTTTGCGGGAGCCCAACAATTCAGTCTTGACGGACCACTACTCTGGGTGAATATGTTTTCCCTTAATTTGGGCGTGCCGGATCGACCTGGACAAGCGTAGTCAGCATCTGTATAGTCTTGCGAACTAGTGTCAATTCCCGGACGGCGCTGGATTTCGCACAGGCACGAATGCCTTTTTCCCAAGAAGAGATCATGGAACGGATTCCAAGTCTTCCTCGTTTCCTCGTTATTATCGTACCGTTCTGCCTTGCAGTGTTCTCCATACTGCGAGTCGGTTTCTGGTTCTACTTCGCCGCTGGCGATAACCCGGCGCCACCGGGCGAGTTGTTGACCGCCTTCTACCTCGGTCTGAAGTACGATTTGCGTTTCACACTGCTCCTGCTGTTCCCGCTATTTCTGCTGGGCGGGCTGCCCTGGCTAAATCCATTTCGTCACCGAGCCGCCAAGGTCTTTTGGGTGGTCTATCTGACGGCGACGGGTATAACAACCCTGCTGTTCTACATGGTCGACTTCGGACACTACGCGTACCTTGAAACCCGCGTCGACGCCACCGCGCTGCACTTTCTGAGCAATTTGGGCATTTCGCTGCAAATGGTCTGGGAGACCTACCCGGTAGTCACGCTGTCGCTCGTTGTGGCAGCATGCACCGCTTCGCTTGCATACTCGTTGCATCGTCTGATTCAGTACTGTGGCAGGAGTGCCGCACAGCCGCTCGGCTGGAAGGCACGCGCGGCCGTCAACGTGGCATTGACCGTTCTCTTTCTGGCAGGCTTGTACGGCAAGTTTTCGTACTATCCGCTGCGCTGGAGCGACGCTTTCTTCAGTGAACACAACTTTGTGTCCCAGGTTGCCCTGCACCCGGTGTTGTACTTCACCGACACGATGCGCAACGGCGGCGGCGCCGTTTACGACGAGGACCTGGTACGTGCCTACTATGCAGAGATGGCGGGCTGGCTGGCAGTCGACCATCCAGACGAAACCACCCTGGACTTTCACCGCACGGGCTTGCCCCTCCACAGCCCGGCGAAATCGCCCAATGTTGTCATTGTCCTCTTGGAATCCATGGCGACCCATAAGACGGGGCTTTCCGGCAACCCGCTCAATCCGACGCCCAATATCGACGCCCTGGCCCGCAATGGTTACTACTTCAAGAACTTCTTCACCCCGGTGGCCAGTACGGCGCGTTCCGTGTTCTGCCTGCTGACCGGCATTCCGGACGTGGAAACGCACGGTACGTCGAGCCGGAACCCGCGCGCGGTCGAGCAGCATTCGATCGTCAATTGCTTTTCCGGCTACGATAAGTTCTACTTCCTCGGCGGCAGTATAAGCTGGGGCAACATCCGTGGCCTGCTGATGCACAACTTGTCGGGCCTGCACATCTATGAAGAGGGAAGTTACAGCGCACCTCGCGTCGATGTGTGGGGAATCTCCGATCTCGATCTGTTTCGCGAGGCCGATAAAGTCTTCCAGAAGCAGACCAAGCCCTTCCTGGCAGTCATTCACACTGCCGGGAATCATCGCCCTTACACAATTCCTGACGACAATGCGGGCTTTGCGCACAAGGACCTGGACGCCAATGAGTTGCAGCGCTGGGGCTTTAACTCTGTCGAGCACTTCAACTCGTGCCGCTTCATGGACCACAGCGTCGGCCAGTTCATGCAGATGGCTAAGAAGAGCGGCTACCTCGACGACACCATCTTCGTGTTCCACGCCGATCACGGAATCCCGAGCTTTCCTGGAGAACATGTCAGCGAGGCCGATGTTCAGGCGCAACTGGGCATCTTCCGCGTGCCGTTGATCATCTACAGCCCCAAGCTCATTCCCAAGGCAGAAGTGTTTACCCAGGTAGCGGGCGAGGCTGACGTCCTCCCCACGGTAGCCTCGCTTGCAGGACAGCACTACACCAACAAGACGCTTGGCCGGGATCTCTTCGACCCGCGTTTTGATTCAAATCGTCGCGCGCTCATCATGCAACTGGGCATGCCGCTTCAAGTCGGTCTGATCGACGACCGGTTCTGCTTCAAAATGACGCTCGACGGCGATTCCCCACAGCTCCGGTCCTTCGAGGAGGATGACGCGGGAGAAAACCTCATCGACCGGTATCCGGAGGTCGCTGCAGAAATGGAGCATCTCACGCGCGCCTACCTCGAAACGGCCAAGTACATGCTGTACCACAACAAGCCGGAACGCGACCATCGCATTTACCTGGCGCAACCGGGGGAGTTCGGACGTACCGGCCTCCGCTAGTTGCCGGGCGCGAACACCGAGGCCGTGAGAAATCGCCATGAAGATACGCCTCGCGCTGATGACGGTAATCCTGCTGTGCGGTACGGCGATCCTCGTGAGCGACTGCGGGAAGGATCCTCCGGCAACTCCGGTCGCTGCTGTGGCCGGCGAAGCCGCCGAGCCATTCCACCAGGGCGGCTTCATCTACGAGGAGCAGCCGGGCGTGATGGCCCACGTGGCGTCGATCGCACCTCTGGAAGAAGGCGCGATGGCGGCCGTCTGGTACGCAGGTTCGCGCGAGGGGGCCCGCGACGTCGCCATTTTCTTTGCCAGGTACGACGGCCGGCAGTGGCAAGAGACGCGTCTGCTGGTCGATCGTCGCTCGTGCAGCCGCGATACAGGCATGAGAGTTAAGAAGATCGGCAACCCGGTAGTCTTCCGCGACCTGCAGTCACGGCTCTGGCTCGTCTATTCCTCGGTGGTCGAGGGAGGATGGTCTGCGACCTCGCTGAACTACAAAGTCTCCGACGACTTCGGCGAAACCTGGACTCCGAGCCGGAAACTATTCCTCAGCCCGCTGTTGAACCTGACCTACAACGTAAAGAACAAGCCGGTCCTGCTGGACGATGGCTCGTTTCTGCTGCCGGTCTATCACGAGATGCTTGCCAAACGATCGGCCGTCCTGCACGTAACGCCCGAGAAGGAGACCGTCACATATCAAATCCGGCGTATCACGTTTCAGGCGAGGGCAATCCAGGCGGCGATGTTCCCGCTCGGGGGCCGGCGCCTCATGGCCCTGTTCCGCAACATGGACGGCGGCCAGGTCCTCGCAGCCAGAAGCAATGACGTGGGGCGCACCTGGTCCGATCCCTATCCCATTGATCTACCCAACCCCGACGCAGGATTCGATGCGGTTCGCCTCGGGTCAGGAACGATTCTTGCCGCGATCAACAATTCGCGCGAGGATCGCTCCAACCTTTCACTTGCCGTTTCCGACGACGAAGGCGCCTCGTGGCAGATTGCTCGCGTCCTTCAGCAACATCCAGGAATGGAGTATTCCTACCCTTCGCTGGCGATGGACGATTTGGGCTTGATCCACCTGGTGTATACCTATGAGCGCAAGTCAATACGGCACGAGGTCTTCAGCGAGGCATGGCTGCATGGCAACCCTTCACGGGAACCGGTCCAGAGGTCGCGGCACAGCGACGAAGTGCCCGGCAGGCCGTCCCGTGTGCCATACGAATGGGACGGTTCACCCCGCGTCGGAGCCCTCAGCTATGCGACGGCGCTGCTGGCCCTGCTGAGTCTGGCGGCGGCTGGCCTGACCCGCCTGCGATTGATGCATTGGCGATGGGCAGGCCGCTGGGGGCTGTTCCTTGCCACCATCATTGCTGCACTCCTGTTGACCTTGATCCAGATTGACGGGCTTTCAGCCGTGGACCTCTTGCTGAGCCTGAGCCCCTCGCTTTCTGTCCTGTGCCTGGGTCTGGTGCTGCACAACTACTCGAACGCGGTGTTCGGGCTGCCACTGTTGCATCCGAAAGAGTTGCTGTATTGGGCCGGGTTCGTCCTCGTCTTGAGCATCCCCCTGTTCGCTTCGGTTCTCGGGGGCATTCCGGTCGATCTCTATGCGTACGGTTACCGGTTCTCTTGGATACATGTCGTCGCCGTCGGATTCGGCCTGTACGTTGCCTGGCGTGGGCATAATGGCCTGGCGGCCATCCTGCTCGCGGCGCTGGCAGCATATTACCTGAGGCTCCTGCCCTCGGGGAACGTGTTCGATGCGCTGACGGATGGGCTGGTCTTCTTCATCGCCATCGGCATCGTGGCCCAATGTACAGGAAGAGCCCTGAAACACCGGCTGGTCCGCGTGCAGCGGAGAAATGCTGCCTGCGCCGCTACCCCGTAAACGGTTACGATTCGCAGGTATAACGCCGATAGGCCTCCCCCTGTTCAGGCCGGCCGGGTGTCCTATAATGAATCAGTTCGTCCAATCACATACAGGAGGAGGTTTCGATGACTGGCGTGTACATTCTCATTGGCGTGCTGGTGGTTCTTCTTCTGCTCGTCATTTGGGTGGTGGGCATCTACAACCGGCTGGTGGCGCTGCGGAACCGGTTCCGGAACGCGTTCGCGCAAATCGACGTGCAGCTCAAACGCCGTTACGACCTGATTCCCAACCTGGTCGAGACGGCCAAGGGCTATATGAAGCACGAGCGCGAAACGCTCGAAGCGGTGATCAACGCGAGAAACCAGGCCGCCTCGGCCGGACAGGCCGCCGCGCAGAACCCGGGCGACCCGTCGGCTATGCAGTCGCTGGGCCGGGCCGAAGGGCAGCTCACCGGCGCCCTGGGCCGCTTGTTCGCCCTGTCGGAAAACTATCCCGACCTGAAGGCCAATCAGAACATGCTGGCCCTGCAGGAAGAGTTGACCTCTACGGAGAACAAAGTCGCGTTCTCACGCCAGGCGTACAACGACGCGGTGATGACCTACAATACGCAGCGAGAAGTGTTCCCGAACGTCATTTTCGCCGGCATGTTCAACTTCCAGCCGGCCAACCTGTTCGAGATCGAGGAGCCCGGCCAGCGCGAAGCGCCCAAAGTGTCGTTCTGATGCAACCGTTCCCCCGGAACGGTCCCAGTTGTCGCGGCACAGCGGCCAAATAACCCGAGGTGAACGCTGACGTTCTGACGGAGCGCCCTACCCATGGACTTCTTCGAGCGACAAGACCAGGCACAACGGCGAACCCACCGGCTCGTGTTCTACTTCGCCGTGGCCGTCTTCCTGATTATCGTGGCGATCTACGTCTTGTTGGTTTTCATCCTTGGAATCCTCGACGGCGATCTGGAGGGCGCCAACGCTTACCTCGACAATCCCTGGCACCCCGACCTCTTCCTGATCGTTGCCCTGGGGACGTGTCTGGTTGTCGGAGCCGGCAGCGCCTACAAGATTTCACAGCTTTCGCACGGGGGCGAGGCCGTCGCCGCCATGCTGGGCGGCCGGCGGCTCAACCCGCAATCGACCGACCTGGCTGAGCGCCGGCTGCTGAACGTTGTCGAGGAAATGGCACTGGCCTCCGGAGTGCCCGTCCCGCCCGTGTACGTGATGGACAAGGAGCAGAGCATCAATGCCTTTGCGGCCGGTTATTCGCCGGGCGATGCGGTCATTGGCGTGTCGGGCGGCTGCCTGACGTACTTGAACCGGGACGAATTGCAGGGCGTCATGGCCCACGAGTTCAGCCATATCCTCAACGGCGACATGCGGCTGAACACCCGGCTGACCGGCGTCCTGCACGGGATTGTGATCATTGCGCTGATCGGCTGGATTCTCATTCGCATGGTAGGCTCCTCGCGTCCGCGCAGTTCGCGCGACAGCAAAGGAAGCGGCGGTATCATTATCGCCGTGTTAGCGGTCGGCGCAGGGCTATTGGTCATTGGCGGTATTGGATCGCTATTCGCCAGGATCATTCGCGCGGCCGTGTCGCGCCAACGGGAACACCTAGCCGACGCCTCGGCCGTGCAATTCACCCGCAACCCCGGGGGTATCGCCGGCGCACTGAAGAAGATCGGCGGCGTTCCGGCCACCTCGAAGATCGAGAACGACCACGGCTCGGAAATCAGCCACATGTTCTTCTGCAGTGCCGCAGGCAGCTTCGCGTCGCGGGTGTTCGCTACGCATCCGCCGCTGGCAGAGCGTATCCGCAGCATCGACCCGACGTTCAATGGCGAGTTCCCGAAGAATGTAGAGCCGGTTCGTGCCGACGAGCCGCGTAAGTCACCGGCCGCCAAGCCGCGCGATCCGCTGGGCAAGGTGGGTGAAACGCTCGATCCGGCCGGTGTTTTCGGGCGGTTCGGCACGACGGGCGGCCAGCAGGTCATCCTGGCCGCCGCCCTGCTGGAGGAAATGCCGGATCCATTGCGAGCCGCCGCCCACGAACCTTACGGCGCCCGGGCGCTGGTCTACTGCCTGCTGCTGGACGGCAATGCCGAGGTGCGGGCGAAGCAGATGGCCACCCTGGAGCGGAACGCCGAGGCGCCGTCCTTCGAGGAGACCAAGAAGCTTCTCCCAATGGTCGATCGGTTGCCCGACGACGCCCGGCTGCCGCTGGTGGAGTTGAGTTTCCCGGCCTTGAAGCATCTTTCGCCAGAGCAGTATGACCGGTTCACGGCCAACTGCACGGCACTGATCGAGGCCGACGGCCGGCTCGACCTGCTTGAGTACACCATCCGCGCGATGGTGCTTGACCAGCTCGACGTGCACTTCGGCCGCCGTGCCGCGCCGAAGGTCCGCTATACGCAACTCAGCTCGGTTGCGTCGCCGGCGGTCCAGGTGCTCTCAACCCTGGCCTACGTTGGCTCGTCCGATCCAAACGAAGTGGCCGATGCTTACAGCAAAGGCCTGGCCGTGCTGCGTCGCAAGGAATCGCAACTACCCGCGGCACAGTGCAACCTGGGGCAGCTTGACAAGTCGCTGAAGACACTGGCGGAGTGCTCGCCGCTGATCAAGCGGCAGGTGCTGCAAGCCTGCACGGCAACCGTCGCGGCCGACAACAAGGTCATCCCGCGCGAACGCCAACTCCTCCACGCCATCGCCGCCGTGCTAGGCGTTCCAATGGGGTTGTGATATCTTCCCTAAGTCCCGCAGGACCGCCAATCTATACAAGCAGTGTTCGACAAGCAGAGGACATATAGAGAGGACATATCAGAGGACATATCAGACAGCCATACGCCACCTCGCCGGTACGCGCCAACAGAGGCGTTGATGCATCGACTTCACCAAAGAGAGGCCAGCAAACCGGGCGGGAAGGCCGACAGTGCAGGCGATTGGCGCGCTGAGGGAGCGGAAAGAGGGAAGAGAACGGGGTAATGGGCAGGCTGTGGGGCGTCAGCCGAAGGCGGCGCGGCTGTGGGCGAGGCCCTGGAACCAACGCTTGCCGGCGGCCGCGGCGGCTCGCACCAGATGCTCCACCGGTCGGGCAGTACGATGGAGCCAGCGGCCGAAGTGCTTCACGCTCGAAAGCCACATGTCGGCATCCACCGAAAGCCGGTCGAGGATCGGGGCCAACTCCTTCGGAATCGAGCCCGGCTTGTCGCCACGCAACTGGCGGCCCGTCCAGTCCAGCAGCCGAAGGTAATCGTCCAGCTTCATCGACAGAAACCCGTGCCACGACGCCCGACGCGGCGGCGTGCCG
>JAVEUP010000105.1:0-28390 GCA_034005525.1 Thermoguttaceae bacterium
CAAGGCGGGCCCACGCCCGGGGTTGGAACCGGGACACCATCGGCAGCCACGTCGTCCAGAACAATACCATCTCGCACTGCGAACAGGCAGGCATCGTGGGCAGCCTGGGCGCCGCGTTCAGCAAGATCACCGGCAATACGATCCACGACATTCACGTGCGCCGGCTGTTCACCGGCCACGAAATGGCGGGCATCAAGCTTCACGCGGCCATCGACACCGAGATCAGCCGGAACCGGATCTATCGCGCCGACCGGGGCATCTGGCTGGACTGGATGACCCAGGGTACGAGGGTTGCGGGGAATCTGCTGCACGACAACGGCCCGCGGGAGGACCTGTTTGTCGAGGTGAGCCACGGGCCGTATCTGGTCGACAACAACCTGTTCCTGTCCGAGCGGAGCCTGGCCGACTGGTCGCAAGGCGGGGCCTACGTCCACAACCTGTTCGCCGGGAGCATCACCCGCAGGCCCGACAAGCGAGTGACGCCCTACCATGCGGCCCACTCGACCGAACTCGCCGGCACCAGTGACATCAAGGGCGGCGACAACCGCTTCCACAACAACCTTTTCGTCGGCGCGGAGGGACAGAAACGCGGGTTGAGCGTGTACGACGATAGCGAACTGCCGCTGCAAACGGGCGGCAACGTCTATCTCAGCGGAGCAGTGCCGCAGGCCAAGGAGACGACCGCGCTGGTGCTTGCCGGGGTGGACCCCGGTCTTCGGCTGATTGAAGAAGGGAGCCGCACGGTCGTTCAGTTTGACGGCTTTCCCGAGCTTGACAAGGCGAACGCCGCGCTCGTCACAACCAGCCTGCTCGGACGCGCGCGGATACCGGAGCTTCCTTTCGAGAACCCGGACGGCTCGGTCCTGGCAGTCGATACCGATTACCTGGGCAAGCCGCGCAGCCCCGCACGGCCGTCGCCCGGACCGTTTGAGAAGCCGGGTAGCGGGCCTGTGGCCTTAACGGTGTGGCAGACGACAGAGAAGTGACGGCGATGACCAGGCGAACTTGCACTGTGGCCGGCCTGCTTGCAACTGCTTTGGGACTGGTGCTTCTGCTCGTCCATTCCGGCTGGATCAGCACCTTCGCCGTGGTGGCGGAAGCCGGCGGCGATGAATCGGCAAAGCCGTTGGCCGTGACGATCTCGCGGTTACTGCTTGGCGGGCTGGTTGTGGTCGTTCTTGGTCTGTTCGGATGGCGCTGCCTGCGTGCCCTTAGACCGTAGCCCGGATCAATCACGACAGGTAGGGTGGGTCAAACAAGCCGCTTCTTTGGTGGGCCATCGGTCGCTACTGCCGGCGTGCATCCAGGTGGCGGGCCGTGAATCGGCTTGGCTGCGGCTTGTGCGGACCCACCAACGATCCACGCGATCTTGACCCACCCTACGTGTGCTTGAGGAACACCGTCTGCCAGTCACCAGAGGAGAACGTCACCAGGCAAAGGATGGTTTCCCAGCCGGTGTTCACCATGTTGTGCCGCGCGTCTTGGGGGATTCGGATGGCCATGCCTGGAGTCAGGTCGATAAGACGAAGGCTTTTGCAAGCGGTTGACTCCGAGAATACACTGCACTCTAATGCTTCATACCGACGGGCGATCGGAGGCCGTGCGGCCCCTGTTCTTGCCCTGAAGTCAACGCCGGACGTTGCCCATGCGGCCGGGACGCAGAGACAAACCGGCAGTGTCGGCTGTCGCAGGGCAGCTTGCGGCATGCAAGATATCTCATGCACCGAGAGGTCCGTCGATGAAGAACCCCGCGTCAAGATCCGCACGCCATGTTGCAGCGGTAGCGCTCTTCCTTCTCGGCATCGCCGATTGGAATCGTGTCTTCGCGCAGCAGAACGACGGCTTCTCCGGAGATGCCCATCGGTTCCAGAAGGTCACCGCGGCGTTCGCAGCCGGCGAAACGGAAGAGCAGGCGGCGGAATCCTGGAGCCGGAATGCAGGCGAACGGCTCTACAACGGCATCCGGCTGCCGAGAGTATGGCCGCCAGATCATCTTGACGCGCAGTCCGTCGAGCCGATGCCGGTGCCGTACCTGGACGATCCGCCTGCGGTGATCCCGATCGACGTTGGGCGGCAACTGTTTGTGGACAGTTACCTGATTGAAGAAACCGACCTTGCTCGTACCTACCACGCTGCCCAGCGATATGCCGGCAACCCCGTGCTGAAGCCGGAAACCGAGGATGCTTTGCGGTTGAGGGGGACGGTGTACCTGGGGCACGGCGGCGTGTTCTTTGATCCTGCGGACGGGTTCTTCAGAATGTTCCACGTCGACGGGTGGCGGGGCCCGCTGGTTGTGGTCACCAGCCGAGACCTGGTGAACTGGTCCCGGCCGGAACTCGCGCCGGGCCAGGGCAACGTCCTGCTGCCGCGAAGCGTCGACGACAATTCCGTCTGGCTCGATTTGAACCTGGCCTCGCCCGACCAGCGGCTGAAGTACCTCGAATGCCACCGTAAACGCGGGCATTTCCTGTACACGTCACGCTACGGACTTGCATGGTCCGAAGGGGTCAACGCCGGCCGTGCAGGCGACTACTGCTCGTTCTTCTACAATCCCTTTCGCCGGGTTTGGGTGTTCAGCATCAAGCGCGACACGCGGGGGCGGAACCGGTACTACCTCGAACATCCCGAGTTCCTCAAAGGATTCAACTGGGACAATGCGGTGTATTGGACCGGCGCCGATCGGCTCGACGCGCCAGAGCCGGAGGGCCGCTATCCCGGCGCCGGAGAGCCGACCCAACTGTACAGCCTCAACGCGGTGGCGTATGAGAGCCTTATGATCGGCATGCACTACATCCATCGGGGCCCAAACAATCGGGTGTGCGAAGAAGGCAAGTTTCCCAAGCTCACCGACCTGGAACTCGGTTTCAGCCGCGACGGATTTCACTGGCATCGGCCCAGCCGAGAGCCTTTTCTAGCAGGAACTCGGCGGGAGGGCGATTGGGACCGCGCCTACCTGCACGGCACGACGGGGGTATTCGTGACGTTCGGCGACAAGCTCGTGTTCCCCTACACCGGATTCTCGGGCATCGCGCCGGACGGCAGCCGGGGGCTGTATCACGGCGCAAGCATCGGGCTGGCCTTCCTGCGCCGCGATGGGTTCGCCTCGATGGACGCCGGACCCGACGGCGGCACGCTCACCACCCGACCGGTCGTGTTCGACGGCAAGCATCTGTTCGTCAACGCCAAGGTGCCCGGCGGCGTCTTGCAGGCCGAGGTGCTCGACGAGCGCGGGCAGGCCATCGAACCGTTCACCCTGGCCAATAGCATCCCATTCTCCGGCGACTCGACTCTTCAGCCGATGACGTGGAAAGGCGGCTCGGACCTCGGCGAGTTGCGAGGCAGGCCCGTCCGGTTCCGATTCAAGCTGGTCCGCGGTTCGCTCTACGCGTTCTGGGTGAGCCGGGATGACACCGGCCGCAGCGACGGATACATCGGGGCCGGCGGCCCGGGTTACGACGGCGTGATCGACACCGTCGGGCGCGCCGCGCTGGAGGCTGCCGCCGGCGCGGCCCCGTAACTGCTTCGCAGCCTTTGCCTGCCGCGGGTGGCTGCTGCGTTCGATCGCTGCCGACGGTGCTTCCCGACAACGCGCGAACAATGGCCGCGTTCGGCATTTGCGTGCAGAGGGAAAGCGGAAATGAATTCCCGCACTCCAAAGAGGGAAGACTTTGTTGGCGTAACCGGCTTTCTGGTCCGGGGCTTGCTACCGATGCCCAACCGTGAAATAATCGTGAGCGGACAGGGGACCAAGAAGAGCGGAATAAGAAACGCTCCGCTGCAGCGTTTCTCCGAAACGCTGTGGGTTTGAGGGAAGCCGATATGAATACATCGAAACTCACCCGACGCCGGTTGATCCGCCGCGGTCTGGCAGCGATGGCGGCGTCGGTCGCTGCCCCGCTCGTAGTACCGAGGCACGCGTTGGGCCGAAACGGACTCGTACCGCCCGGCGAACGCATCCACATGGGATTCACCGGGCTGGGCGGGCAAGGCAGCGGGCATCTGTTCGGGGGCGCATGGACGTACCTGCCCGGCGGTTACCTCGCCCGGAATGACGTGCAAGTCCTGGCAGTTTGCGACGTCCAGCAATCGCGCGCGGAGGACGGCAAGCGGCGGGTGGAAGAACATTATCAGCAGCGGTTCGGTGCGGGCGGCTATTCCGGCGTGTCGGCCTACACCGACTTCCGCCGGATGATCGAGCGCGACGATGTCGACGCGGTCCTGATCGCCGCCTCGTACCATGCCCAGGGCTTTCTGGCCATGCTCGCGGCGCGGGCCGGCAAGGACGTCTATTGCGAAAAGCCAACCAGCATTACGATCCGCTGGGGGCGCGCCATGGTTGACGCGTTCCAGCGTCACGGTTGCATCTTTCAAGCCGGCACCCAGCAGCGATCGGAATACGACGGCAAGTTCCGGCGCGCGATCGAACTGGTGCGGGGCGGCGCCATCGGCACGCTGAAGACCGTGTACTCCTATCAGCAAGGCGGAGGCTTCTCCGCCCCGGCGCCACAGCCGGGTACGGCCGGTGAGATTCCGCCGGGCGTCGACTGGGATGCGTACGTCGGCCCCCTGCCCTGGTTCCCTTACGACGGCAATACCAGCGGGCATCGGTTCGGCTGGGGCGATATCAATTGGGGGCAGCACCATTACGACATCGTGCAGTGGGGCGTCGGCGCCGATGATACCGGCCCGGTCGAGATCGGCCTGCGCGACGGTACGCCCTGGCTGAAATATGCCAACGGAGTGGAAGTGATCAGCGGCCCGTATCCGGGCGAAGCCTGGATTCCCGGTGGCGCGTGCTTCGTCGGCACCGGCGGCCGGATCGTGGTGCATCGCAACGGCCTGACCGCCGACCCGCCGGAAATCCTGCGGCAGCCGCCCGGCCCGGAAGGAAACGTGTACTACTCCGACAGCCACTCAGCCAACTTCCTCGATTGCGTCCGGACTCGCCAGCGGCCGATCTGCGACGCCGAAATCGCCCATCGTGGCAACAGCCTGCTGTTGCTCGCGGGGATTGCCCAGCGGTTAGGTCGAACACTGCGATGGGATCCGCAACGCGAGGTTTTCGAAGGCGATGACGAGGCCAATCGGATGCTGTCGCTGGCTCCACGCGAGGGCTGGACCCTTGGATAGACACTCTCCCCTGAACCACTCCGCACCGAGGATGACGCAATGATTCGGATGACGGTTGTCTTGGGAACGACCCTGTTTTTGGCCACCGCCGGCAGCGGCCAGGAGCAGGCGCAAATCGAGGTCCTGAGGTCCGACGCGCCGGCTGCGGCCAAGGCGGCTGCATGCCGCGCACTGAAGCTTGTCGGCACGGCCGACTCGGTGGCGGCGATCGCGCCGCTGCTGAGCGTTCCCGAGTTGTCGCACGACGCCCGCATTGCGTTGGAAGCGATGCCCTATGCCGAGGCGTCCGCCGCGCTGCGCGACGCGGTCGGCACGACCGAGGGGGTGCTTCGGGCAGGCATCCTCGACAGCATCGGTCAGCGCCGCGACCAGGAAGCGGTCAACGTGGTGGCAGCCGTGCTCGCGGACGGCGACTTGCGAGTCGTTGCGTCCGCCGCGTTGGCCCTGGGAAAGATCGGCACGAGCGAGGCGGCCCGGCAACTCGAGCAAGCATATGCGAACGCCGCGGAAGAGCGTCGCGTGGTGATCGGCGATGGTTGGCTCCGCTGTGCCGCCGGCCTGCAACAGGCGGGCCTGGTCGAGGAGGCAGCAGCGATATTCGGCAAGCTATCGGCGCCGGGCGAACCGGCCACCGTCCGCGGGCCTGCATTGCTCGGCCTGTTGCAGACGGCCGGCGACAAGACGCCGGATAGGGTGCGCCGCTTTCTTGCCGCCGACGATCCGATGATCAGTGCCGCGGCAGCGGCTTTCCTGCCGTACCTGCCGCCGACAACTTTGCGAAGCGTCGTGGCCGATTCGGAGCAACTGCCGGTTGCCAGCCGGTTGGCGGTGCTTGCGGCCGCGCGCCTCAGCGGCGACTCGGCCTTCGCCCCGGCGGCAATCGCCGCCGCCCGCAGCGAAGACCCGGTGGTGGCGCAGGCGGGCATGGAAGCGGTCGCCATGCTCGCCGGCGCGCCCGGCCTGGATGTCCTGTTGCCGATCGCCACCACAGAAAGCCCGCTGGCGGAACCGGCATGGCGAGCCATCGAGGCGCTCCGCGGCGCTGGGGTGGATGCCAAACTGGCCGCGGCCCTGCCGGGCCGGCAAGACCCCGGGCACCAGGTGCGGTTGATTCGCGCGCTGGCCGCCCGGAACGCCTCGGGCAGTGTGCCGGTCCTGCTCGACTACGTCGGAAGCGACCATGGCGAAGTCCGTGCGGCGTCGGCCGACGCGATTGTCCGCTTGGCCATGCCCGCACACGTGCCTGCCATAGTAACGCTTATGCTTCAGACGCCCCGGGGCGCAGAGCGCGACGCACTGGAAAAAGCCGCCATGCTGGCCCTCGATGATATTGCCGACGCCGACCGGCGGACGGCCGCGGTGTTGGCGGGAGTCGATCTGCAATCGGACGCCCAGCGCGTCGAGTTCCTGCCCCTGCTGGGACGCATCGGCGGAGACCGCGCCCTCGCACTGGTGCAAGCGGCTTTGGGCAGTTCCAACGCACAAATCTACGAGGCAGGCGTTCGCGCCATCGCCAATTGGCCCGACGCCGGCGTCGTCGAGCGACTGGCCGACCTGGCGCAGAATGCCCGCGAGAACCACCAGCGCATCTGGGCCCTTCGCGCGATGATCCGTGTCAGCGCCTTGCCCGGCACCCTGCCCGACGACCGGAAGCTGGCACTGCTGCGCCGCGCGATGGAAATGGCCGCCCGCGACGACGAGCGGTCGCTAGCAATCCAGCGGGCAGGCGCGATCCGCACGGTTGAATCACTGCGATTCGCTGCCGCCTACCTGGACCATGCGGGCCTGGCGCCGGACGCATGTCGCGCGGTCGTCGAATTGGCGCACCACAAGGAACTGCGCGACCCGAATCGCGACGCCTTTGTCCCGGCCCTCCGGAAAGTCATCGCCGTCAGTTCCGATGCCGGCGTGGTGGACCGGGCCAAACGCTATTTGCAGGAACTGGGCGAGCACAAACAGAGTTCGCAGTGGGGCAAGCGAGTGTCCCCGCGACTCGCGTCCGCGCGCCTCAAAGAAGCGTTGCTACAATGACGCCATCACCCTCACTCGCTCTGATTCATCCATTCCTCCCAGATGGGCTCAACGCGATGCAAAACCAAATGTCCGATCATACAAGGCGACGGTTGGGAACGACCGCTGCCATTCTGGCTTTCCTGCTGTGTGAGGGCTTTTTCCAGTCGTCGTCCCACGCGAACGACACGCTGACAACTGTCGGCAGGCCGAACATCGTCGTTATTCTGACCGACGACCAGGGCTACGGAGACCTTGGCTGCTACGGCCATCCACATCTGCATACGCCGCACCTTGATCGGCTTGCACAGCAGGGCCTCCGCCTGACGGCCTGCTATGCGCCGGCCGCCAACTGCTCGCCTACCCGCACCGGACTGCTCACCGGCCGAACGCCCGCCCGCGCGGGTGTTTACACCGCGATTCCCATGCTCGGGCCGATGCATCTTCGGGAGGGCGAGATTACCTTGGCCGGGCTTCTGCGTGACGCAGGTTACGCGACGGCAGTGACCGGGAAGTGGCACGTCAACGGCCATTTCAATGCGCCCATGCATCCGCAGCCGGACGACCATGGCTTCGACCATTGGTTTTGCACTCAGAACAACGCGCTGCCGAACCACCGCAACCCGTACAATTTCGTCCGCAACGGCATCCCCGTTGGTCCGCTCGAAGGCTATTCGGCCGACCTTGTTGTTGCGGAGGCGGTCCGGTGGCTCGAGGAGTTGCGCGATCCCGAGATGCCGTTCTTCCTGTGCATCACCTTTCATGAGCCGCACGAGCCGATCCGCACTGCCGACCGCTACCGCGCGTTGTACGACTTTCCGGACGACCCGAGCCGTGAAGCGTACTACGGCAACGTCTCGCAGTTGGACGCTGCCTTCGGCGAACTGATGGGTGCAATGCGCCGCTTGGGCCTTACCGAGAACACGCTCGTGTTTTTCACCAGCGACAACGGCCCCGCACGAACTCGCTACCACCGGGCCGGGTCCGCCGGCCCGCTGCGCGGCTACAAAGGGCAGCTCTGGGAAGGCGGCATTCGCGTGCCCGGCATCCTGTATTGGCCCGGCCGCATCCGGCCCGGCACGGTGAGCGACGAGCCGGTGACGCTGCTGGATGTTCTGCCCACCTTGTGCGAGCTTGCAGGCGTTGCGTTGCCCGAAGACCGGCACCTCGACGGCGCAAGCTTCGCTGCCCTGTTCGACGGGCAACCGATCCGGCGTCGCCAGCCGCTCTATTGGCAGTTCCACAGCGACCGCGGGGGCTCGCCGCAGGTTGCCCTGCGCGACGGCGATTGGAAGCTCGTCGCGTTCCTCGACCGCGTTCCGGCCTGGCGCGGCGGCAGCATGGAGGAGGACGATATGGACGCCATTAAAAACGCCCAGCCCGAGCGATTCGAGCTGTACAACCTTCGTCGCGACATTGCCGAGACCACGGACCTATCCGACGCCGAACCGCAGCGGAAGCAGCAGCTCGTCGAACAACTGTTGCGGATCTACCACGAGGTCCGCGAGGAGGCACCGGTATGGCCTGCCTGGGAACATCAGCGTTACGAGGCCCGCCGCATCCAGTGGCCCGATTACCTAGCCGGACCGGCCCCCGAGGATCGGTGAGACCGCAGATTCGGCCGGTGGATTGAAATACCTATTGCGGAGTAATTCCATCCGCTTGGACGAGTTATCTTCAGGGCCTGGCAATCGTCTGCGACGCGATGGCAGGAAGGGAATTTTTGGCAGGAAACAAGGCGGGCAACGTTGCTCTAGCCGAGGGATAATCGGTTCGCTGGTCGACGGTCCCGGTTTCGCTGCAAAAACCCCGGGGCGATTCCGAAAAAGGCACCTCTTAAGAGGGGGTGGCAGCCGCGTTGTCCGGTATTGATCTTGTGTTGCCGATTCCCGATTCCTATACTGCCGGCGGTTATTCGGGAAACCAGCCCGGCGTGAAGGGCCAGGTGCCAAAATGGCTCCATGCCTGGGCAAGCAGTGGATAGGCGATCATGGGCAATGGCGTCATTGTCTTGGTTGGAAACGGCATAAGGATTCGCCACGGATCACAGGCGGTGGCTTGGAAGAACGAAGGGCCATTTCGGAAAGCAGGCCCGCAGTTGGGAAAGACGGCGTACCTGTAACGGGCACGCTCCAAAGGACTCCATGATGACTCGTTCGGCCGCGGGCATTCCGGAAGAACACCGACCCGATTCGTGTTCGGCAGAACCGGTCCCGCATGTCGCGAGCAGCGATCCGCCGGAAGTCTTCATTACGAACTTCCATCGGAACTACACAGGTGTCTCAGCGACAGCCAGCGCGGTCTTTGCGCGGCAGCAGCTCAGGCATTCCATCCGACTGGTAGGGCGACCACTGCCGCTTGCGTCGCCCCCGATCTCTCTGCGCGAGGCATTCCAGCTTTCGCGGACCGCTCCGCGCGGCCGCCCGTTTGCGATCTGGCACGTTCGCCGCAACCTGGAAATGACCGCTGCCCTGTTCGCTCGAGACGTGCTGCGTCTGCCGATTAAGATTGTGTTCACATCGGCAGCCCAGCGGCGTCATTCGGCCATTCCATGGGTCCTAATCTCCCGCATGGACGCAGTCGTGGCAACCACGGAGCGGGCGGCTTCCTTTGTGCCGCACGTCGCAGCCCTGGTACCCCACCGGGTCGATACGGAGCGTTTCACGCCCCCGGCCGATCGGGATGCGGAGTGGGCCGCCTCCGGCCTGCCTGGACGCTACGGAATTGGCGTAGCCGGGCGTATCCGGCCGGAGAAGGGGACGGACGTGTTCGTCGACGCCATGTTGCAGTTACTTCCCCAGCGGCCCGATTTCACGGCCGTTGTAGTGGGTTGTGCCAAGGCCCGCGACGCGAAGTTCGAGGAGCGGCTGCGGGCGAAAATTCGCAAGGCGAATCTTGCAGACCGATTTGTTTTCGTGGGGGAAATGGCAGCCGACGACATGCCACAGGTGATGCGCCGGCTGTCCATTCTAGTGGCACCGGCCCGGTACGAGGGATACGGAATGACACCGCTGGAGGCAATGGCCAGCGGTTCCGCCGTGGTGGCCACCGACACCGGCGCGTACAGCGAAATGGTCGAACAGGGGCGAACCGGCCGGGTTGTGCCCGTCGAAGACGTTGGAGCCCTGGTGGCGGCACTTGCCGACCTGACTGCCGATCCGGTCCGGCTGGCCGAAATGGGCATCGCCGCACGGCAGCGGGCAGTGGATCACTTCTCCCTGGATCAAGAGGCGTCCGGTATCGCTTCCGTTTACGAGAGCCTGTGGAGCGGCCAGCGATTCTGACGGAAGACCAGGCCGGCACAGGAGCATGCAACGATGCGGATCGAGGCATTCGTCATAACACTTCGCCGGGCCGTGGAACGCCTCGGGCAAGTCGAACGCCTCCGCGCCGCATGCCCCGTCCCATGTCAGGTGGTCGAAGCGGTCGACGGCAACGCCCTGGCGGAGGAGGAACGAAACAAGGTCTACCGGCACCAACTGCACACGCCTCACTATCCCTTCGGGATGAATTCGGGGGAGATCGGCTGTTTCCTGAGCCATCGGAACGTATGGCAGCGGATGGTCGATGCCAACCTCGACGCCGCCCTGGTTCTGGAGGACGATGTGGAGTTGGAGCCCGGCTTTGACGACGCTTTCGCCTTTGCGTGTGCGACGATTCGTCACGGCGACTACCTGCAGTTTCGCGTGCATCCTCTCAGGGGGCAACGCTGCAGCAACTCGCTGCCGTTCACCGTCCACAAGCCGGTTGTCACGGGGTTTGGCACTGTAGCACAACTGGTCAGCCGGGGCGCCGCTGAACGCTTGATCGCTTTCACCCGGGAGTTTGACCGTCCGATTGACACCCTGCTGCAAATGAAGTGGCTCACCGGCGTTGCGCCGGCCGCAGTGCTCCCGTCCTTCGTTCGCGAGATATCGCAGGGCCTCGGCGGCAGCACCATTCAGCGTCGGAAGACCTCCCTGTCGCAGTTTCTCTTTCGTGAATTGGCCCGGCCCGTCTACCGTGCCAGAATTGCCCGGCTTTCGCGGAGGTTCTCCCGATCCTCCCAGTAGCCCGGATGACTCACGACAGGCAGGGTCGATCACACAAGCTGCTTCTCTGGTGCATCGTCGATCGCTAACGGCCGGCATGCATCGTGACGGAGGGCTGTGAAGCAGCTTGGTTGCGGCTTCGGCAGACCCACCAGCGCGTCAGCGACGCTAAACCGCCCTACTGTATTTGAATTCCCCGGTCTACCGACCGCCCCCGACGGCGCGCCGGCACTGCTGGTAGATGCGATGCAACTCGCGCCGGATACGGTCGGACAGGCTCTTCTTAACGATTGGTTGAACTACTTCCGGCGTTGGAAGTGCGGCGGCCACACGGACCCCGCTGGGTACACTGCGGATGGCCCGCGCAATCACGTCGAAGACCGTTTCTGTCTCCAATACCCGCCGCCGAGCCTCCAGTACTTCCGGGTGGCGACGGCGCCATAATCCGTTGTCCATCGCATCGACAATCTGGCCGATGGCTTCTCCGGGCCGGTCGATGTCGATTTGGAGCATGCTATCGGGAGGGAACCACTGAGAGACATCGGGGCATCCGGAATACACGGGAAAGGCGTATCCCAAATAGGCGTCCGAGAGCTTCTCGGTCCAATAGAAAGGTTCCACCGTGTTTTCCATCGCCAGGTGGCAGGCCATCGGCAGAATCGTCTCCGCTTTGTCCTTTACCTCGCGGATACCGCGGCCAAAAACAACCAGCCGGTCTCCCAGGTGGTTCCGCAACTGATCAATAAACGCCAGCCGCTTCCGGTGCCCCGCATGGAACACCTTGTTGGAAACGACGACAGACAACGCGTTGACCTTCTCGGGAGGAGGTAAGGTCGCCAATTCGGTGTAGGTAAAGGTCGGTTCCCACGAATTGCCGGCTCCGTAGACGGCGCCGAACAGCCACGGCAAGCCTGGATGACTCTGGAACCATCGACTCGTACAGCCCTTGATGGCAAATGGCGACACGACCAAGCCAAACTGGTTGACATAAGACGCCGGGTAGTGGCTCATTGGTGAAGGCTCATTGACCACGAAAATGCGTCTCTCCCTCGGAATGCGCGTTGCTACCGGTGCGGAGTTCGCGTTGCAGAAGACGAGCCAACCTTCATGAGAGGTCGCATCCTCGTCGAAGACCATGCTGTTCTTCTGGTGAGGAAAAGTCGGGGCCATGCGACGATAGACTGCACCGGAGCCCCCGTAAAACAAGAAATGGACCTGGTCCATGGCCCGATACCCTCCCAAATAGGTGTCCGATCATCCAGCCGCCCGCCAGGCACCCGTCGGCGACGGCAAGAGACTCAGGGGCGCCGCCCGACGAGACTTCGCGACGAGCCAGCCCCTGGCGCGCGAGCGATGGCGAATCGTCAGGTCGAAGGAGGCTTCGCGCAAGTGCGTCAGCAGGTCGTCAACCCGATAATCGGTCGCCAGATCGCAATGGTACAGCACCAACAGTAAATCGAAGTGCCGGAGTGTTTCGGCGGGTGTATTCAACAGGATGGGAAATTCGGCTCCTTCGCAGTTGAACTTCGCCAGGTGGCAGCGGGTAATGTGCTTCCGCACCAGGAAATTTGGAAGCGACTCCGCCGATACGGTCTCGTTGCGACCGGACAACCGTTGCGTGATCGAGTGCCCCCAATTACCTGTCGGGTCATGATGGAGCGTCACTTCGCCCGCGCGTCCGGAAAGCGCCAAATGGCTAACATCGACATTCTCTACCTGGTTCAGCGCGATGTTGGTTTTCAGGTAGTCACAGGTCTCGCGGCTGGCCTCGACGGCGTAGACCTTGCCTTGAGGGACCTTGCGGGCGGCCAACAAAGTGAAGGTGCCAATGTGCGCGCCTACGTCGAGAATGACGTGGTCGCTACGGGGCATGTATTCCGGGATGCCGGGGAAGAAAATGTCATGATCAAAACTATCCTGCAAGACCCTTTCGTCGGCGGTTCCCGATCGGAAGGCGACTTGAAAGTCGCCGAACCGCGAAATCGCCAAGTCTGACCGGGACTCGCCGGAGCGGAACGCCCGGACTGAACTCCGAACCCGATGTCGCAGTACGCGCCATCGCCGTTTCAAAGTCAGCATCGGTAATAGCATGCGGAAACCCCGGGTGTGGCTGGAGGAATCGAAGAACTGGTCGGTGGAACATTACAAACTGCGGGCTTATACGGAAGGATGGGTGGACGTGTCAAGATTGGTTCAGCCATGGACCGGAGGACCGGACGGCTCAATCGTGGGGTTCCCGCCGACTCCCGCCGGCTGGCTGCAAAACCGCCATTGTCTGGCCAGTTCAGCGACGCTACAATTCGCTCTGGAAGTCCCTTCATGCGGGGGGGGCGCGCGTTTCGCCGGTAACAAACCGCACTGGGAAGGCAAAATGCGGTTAGAAATCGTGACGCACTGCTGGAATTACTCCCGGCTGTTGACGTACCAGCTCAGTTCACTGGTGCTCTATCCGCCCTCGCAGCTCTCCGTCCGCATGACTGTGTTTCACAATCACGAAGATGCCCGAACCAGTAAGGTTCTAGGCTTCTTCGGTGGCATTGCCGTTCCCAACGTCGAATGGCATTGGTGGCAGGTGCAAAAGGGACTGCTGTTTCGGCGCGCGATCGGGCGTAACATGGCAGCGTTGGAAAGCCGGGCCGACTGGGTATGGTTCACCGATTGCGATCAGGTATTCCATAAGACTTGCCTGGATGCGCTGCCAGACCAGCTTGCAGAGCAGACAGCACACCTGGTCTTCCCGAAGTACGTTGCCTGTAGCGAGCACCTCGATATGGAAAGCCCGCTAATTCAAGCAACTTCAGGGCCTCCCCGGGTGATCGACATCAATCCTGCCGAATTCACTCTAAAGCTGCAGGACAGGGCGATCGGGGCGCTTCAAATTGCCCGCGGCGAAACCGTACGCGCAACCGGGTACTGCAAAGACATTCCCCGCTTCATGCGGCCGGCCTCTCGCTTCCACCGGACGCGGGAAGATGTCGCCTTCCGGCGCTTCATGGGAACCCCTGGCGAGCCGATCGATCTACCCGGGCTCTATCGCATCGAACATCGCCCCAAAGGGCGCCGCTGGTTCTGGCCGGCAACCGACCTTTAGTTGGGAAGAGAGGATGGGTTGTCTGCAGGGGGCAGATCGCGAGGAGCCCCTCTTCCGGCCAGAATATTGCGGATTGATTGCGGTATTTTCCCCCAAAACCGATCTGGACTTTCGCTCCCTCTTCAATTATTCTTCGCGCGGCTTTTCGCCCCGTACAAAGCGTCGGTTGGGTCGTTGCATAGACGCCTCCTCGCGACGGCACAAGAACGGCTCCCGCTAAGGCAGTTGCCCTTTTGTGTTTCCTCTTCTCTTTTGCGGTTTAGTGTCGGGAGAAACGGTTGGCCCCAGGCAGCGTGACAGCGAGTCCGTGGACTCGCATTCAGGAACTGATCTTCCCGGTCGGAATCATTGCCAGCGTGCTGGTGATTATGGTTCCGTTGCCGTCCGGCTTGATGGACATGCTGCTGGCGGCAAACATTACGGTGGCAGTCATCATGCTGTTGACCACCATCTATGTTCTGACACCACTTGAGTTCAGCATCTTCCCGTCCCTCCTGCTGGCCACCACGCTCTTCCGGCTGGTGATCAATGTGGCGACTACCCGCTTGATCCTCACGCAGGGACAAAGCGAGGGCCTGCTGGCCGCGGGAAAGGTGATCCACACGTTCGGCGAGTTTGTCGCGGGCAGCAACATTGTGGTGGGGCTGATCATCTTCGCCATCATTGTGCTAATCCAGTTCATTGTGATCACCAAGGGAGCCACTCGCATCAGCGAAGTCGCCGCCCGGTTTGCCTTGGACGGCATGCCCGGCAAGCAGATGGCCATCGACGCCGACCTGAACGCCGGTATTATCGACGAACGCGAGGCGCAGCGCCGTCGGCAGGAGATTACCCAGCAGGCCGACTTCTTCGGGGCAATGGACGGTGCCAGCAAGTTCGTCCGCGGCGATGCCATCGCCGGCATTGTGATTACGCTGATCAACATTGTCGGGGGATTGGTCATCGGTATGGCCCAGGCCGGAATGAGCATCGCCGACGCCGGATCGCTTTACACGAAGCTCACCATCGGCGACGGATTGGCCAGCCAGGTGCCGGCGTTTCTGATCTCCCTGGCCGCCGGTCTGCTGGTCACCCGGAGCAGTTCGCAAACCAATCTCCCAGCCGAGTTTCTGCGACAGCTTTTTTCACGGCCGCAAGCGCTGGGTGTCGCGGGTGCGTTTCTCGGTGTACTCGTTTTCACGAACCTGCCCACCGTGCCCTTGGTGATGATCGGCGGCAGTTGCATTGGGCTGGCCACGTTGATCACTCGGCGTTCCCACGCCGCGGTCGCGGCCGAGGAAGCCAAGACGAAGGCCGAAGCCGCCAAGCCGCACGAAGAGCGGGTGGAGGATTACCTCGCCGTCGACCCGATGGAAATCGAGATTGGCGTCGGCCTAATCCGCCTGGCCGATCCCAAGCGGGGGGGCGACCTGCTCGAACGCGTTCAGCGCGTCCGGCAGAATGTGGCCGCCGATATCGGCATTGTACTTCCGAAAGTCCGTATTCGCGACAACATGCGGCTGGAACAAAACCAATATCGCATCAAGGTGGCCGACATGACCGTCGGTGAAGATGTTGTCTACCCGGGGCTCTACCTGGCAATCGAATCGGGAATGACCACCGGAAAGATTCCCGGCACGCCGACCGTGGATCCCGCGTTTGGCACGCCCGCCTCGTGGATCGAGCCGGGCATGCGCGACCAGGCCGAGCTGCTCGGCTACACGGTGGCGGAGCCGGGAGGCGTCATTGCCACTCACCTGACCGAGTTGGTCCGTAAGCACGCCGACGAAATTCTCACGCGCGACGCTACGAAGCATCTTCTCGATGAATTGAAGAAGGCGTCGCCTGCCGTGGTCGATGAATTGATTCCCGGCGTCATGAAGCTGGCCGAGGTGCAAACGATTCTGCAGATGCTCTTGCGCGAGGGCGTGCCCATCCGGCAGTTGGGCGCGATTCTCGAAACCCTTGGCGACTACGCGCCCCGCGCGAAGGACCCCATCCTGCTGACGGAATACGTGCGGCACCGGCTGGCCCGGGCCATTTGCACCCGGTTCCGCGACCACGAAAACTGCATGTACGTTGTCACCCTTGATCCCGGGCTGGAAGATCGGGTTCGGGCAGGTTTCGATCACAACGAGCACGGGCTGTTCATACGCATGTCGCCGCCGGCAGTGGAGGCGACGTGCCGCCAGATTGCCGCCCAGATGGAACGGCTTACGGCGGCCAATCATCCCCCGATCGTGCTCGTCAGCCCGCAAATCCGGGCTGCCTTGAAACAACTGACCCTGCCGCACCTGCCGCACCTGACCGTACTTAGCTACAACGAAATCACCCGCGATACCAAGATTGAGTCGGTGGCCATGGTGAGCGACGCTGCATAACGTGCGAAGCGGACGACCGTCACGGCCAAGCCACCCTAACGATTGAACAGGGCATGCCCATGGAACTGCGAACCTACAAGGCGGCGACCATGCACGAGGCGCTTCATCTCGTGCGTTGCGAATTGGGACCGGACGCGGCCATCCTGCATACGCGCGAAGTGCGGAGCCAGCGGCTGTTCGGCTTGCTACGCGGCGCTCGCCAGATCGAAGTGACCGCCTCGACCGACGTGCATGTGCCGAGCCGTTTGCAGCAGGAAGACCGTTTTCGTCCCGCACAGCCTGCGCCGGTGGCCCCCCCGGCGTCTCCATCACCGGCGGTGCCCGAGCGGGTCCAAGGGCAGCTTCAGCACTTGCAGGAGATGGTCGAGCAGCTTTGCCGGCAACAGCAGGCAGCGCCCGGGCGCGATCTGCCCGAAGAACTGTTCCGGGTCTTCACCGACCTGATCGAGTGCGACATTGACGAGGACGTTGCCAGGGACCTGGTCGAGCGCGTCCGGCGCGACATCCCCCGCCGCGAGTTGGTGGAGCCCATGCTCGTTACCGCGCGCATCGCCCGGCTGCTCGAAGCCGATATTCCCATTGCCGGCCCAATTCATGCGCCGGCCGAGCGGCAGCGCATCGTGGCCCTGATCGGTCCGACGGGAGTGGGTAAGACTACGACGATTGCCAAGCTGGCGGCAAACTTCCGCCTGAAAGACAAACGCCGGGTCGGGCTGATTACGGTTGACACCTACCGGATCGCCGCAGTCGAACAACTGCGGACCTACGCCGACATCATCGACCTGCCCATGCACGTGGTCTCCACGCCCCGCGAAATGCGCGAGGCCATTCGGCGGATGGACGACCTGGATCTCGTGCTGATGGACACCGCGGGCCGCAGTCCCCGGGATGAAGTTCGCATCCGCGAACTCAGGGCGTTCCTCGACGAGGCCGGTGCGAACGAGGTCCACTTGGTCCTCAGCGGAGTCACCGGCAGCCGCACGTTGGTCCAAACAGCGGAGCGGTTCGCCGCCGCCAACCCCACCGCGCTGATCCTGACCAAGCTCGACGAAGCGACCAGCCTGGGCAACGTGCTCCCCTTGCTGCGTTCGGGCGGGCTTCCTTTGAGCTACTTGACGAATGGCCAGAATGTACCTGACGATATCGAAACGGCCGAAGCCGCCCGGCTCGCCGGCATGATCCTCAACCTTTAACCATTGACCGCGACTGTTCCCGACGCATTCCTGCACGCCATGCCGGATCAGGCCAACTCATTGCGACAACTTGTGCTGACCAACTCCGCCGCGCGCAGCCCGGGCGGGCGCCTCCGCCCGTCAGTTGCGCTGATTGCCGGCGGGAAGGGCGGTGTCGGTACGACCACCATGGCGCTAAACCTTGCCGTGGCGCTGTCGCAGCGCGGTATCCGCACGGTGTTGATCGATGCCGACCCGCGCGGCGGCGACGTGGCCACGCTGTGCCGGCTGGACGACTCCCTCACCTTGGCCGACGTCCTGGCGGGCCGATGCACGGTCGCCGAGTCGCTGCAACCGGGGCCCGGCGGAATCCACGTGCTGGCCGGTGTCTGGGCCCTGGAGCGCGTCTCCGACTATCCCCCAGCCGCTTGCGACTCCGTGTTTGGACAGCTCGCAGGGTTGACCGACGTTGCGGATTGGGTGCTTGTCGATGCCGGCCACGCGAGTGCTTCGACCGCTTTGCGGATGTGGCACTCGGCCGACCTCATGCTCCTGGTCACAACGGCTGAAGATGCCGCGGTGATGGACACCTACGCGGCCATCAAAACCCTGGTCACCCGGAAACAGCCGGCAACGCTGGCAACGCTTGTCAATGCGGTGTCGCGACCGGCCGAAGGGAGTGAAGTCCACGATCGGCTGGCACGCGCTTGCCGCCGATTCCTCGGTTTTGAGCCGGTTTCGGCCGGCTGCGTGGAATCGGACCCGCTGGTGCAACGTGCTGCGGCCATGGGCGACCCGTTTGTCCTGATGATGCCGACCGGCACCGTGGCAAGGCAGGTGTCGCGTGCGGCAAAGAACCTTTTCGGCTTGCCTGCCATGCGTCGGCTGGCGGGTTAGATTCACGAGTAGGGCACATTGGATGGCCCAGGTTTTTCTTTCGGAATTTGACTAAGAACAAGGAGAATCATTGAAGGATTGCCCGGCCGACGCCGATAACAGGGGAGCACTGTCGGCAGTCGAAGCGCCGTTAAATTAGGACAGTTGCACCAAGTTTGACGGCCACCATAGGGCATATCCGTGGCACGAATTTACGCCGGTATCCTAGGCCCGGTTGCCTTCCTGACCGCCCTCGCCCGCGGATTCCTGCTGGGCGCGGAGGTCCAAAGCACGTTGTTTCAGGCGTGGTGCGCGCTCTGGTGCTTTGCGGTGGCGGGATACGTTGTCGGATGGATCGCCGAACGCACCATTGAACAGTCGGTCCACGATCGGATTACCCGGGAACTGGCGACGAATCAACAGCCGGAGGCAACCGCCGCATCGTCCCACTCATCTTAGTTTGATTCGGCGCCTTCATGGAGGAATGCATGGCTATCATCACCAAAGCCGCCCCTGCGGACATTGAACAGCTTTGGATCGAGTTCAAAGAAGACCCGACAGACCAGGAACTCCGAAACCGTCTGGTCGAAATCTACCTCCCCTTGGTAAAGTACAATGGCGAGCGGATATGGGCAAGACTGCCCGACGGGGTCGAACTGGACGACCTCATCTCCGCCGGCGTGTTCGGCTTGATGGATGCCATTGATGCGTTCGACCTCTCGCGGGGTGTGAAGTTCGAAACCTACTGCGTGCCGCGCATTCGGGGCGCCATGCTTGACGAGCTGCGTACCATGGACTGGGTGCCGAGACTGGTCCGCTCGAAGGCCAGCAAGCTCAACGAGGCGATGAAGAACCTCGAAGCGCGCCTCGGCCGCTCGCCGGACGAGATTGAACTGGCCGAAGAGCTGGGCATTACCGTTCCGGAACTCGAGAAGATGATGCTCGACGCGAATGCGGTCAACCTGATCAGTCTCAACAAGAAGTGGTACGAGACCGACAGCTACAAGGACATTCGCGAAATCGACATTCTCGAGGACAAGAAAGGCGAGGACCCGACGCGCCGCGTCCAGAAGAACGACCTGATGCGTCTGGTGACCAAGGGACTCAACCGGAACGAGCGCCTCATCATCATCCTCTACTATTATGAAGAGCTGACCATGAAAGAGATCGGCGCCACGCTCGATCTTTCGGAAAGTCGCGTGAGCCAAATGCACAGCTCCATCATGCAGCGGCTCCAGGACCAGCTCAACCGCCGCCGCCCGGAGTTCGGGAGTTGAGGGCCGTCCGGCTACAGTACGTACGCCAGCCATGCCAGGACGGCCAGCACTGCCGCAGCCAGCGAAAAGAATACGAACACAACGCGCGCGTTCAGCGGCTCGGCCGGGTCGCCCGGCAGCTCAAACTCAATTCCGTCCGGAAACGTGTGCCCGCACCACTCGCAACGTCTCAGGTAGCGCGGCACGAACGGCTCGTCGCACGTGGTGCAGGTGAGCATGACCGGTCCGTCGGGCTCTGTGGCATCGTCTGGCAACGCGGCTGAAATCTCGCCGGCCGGAGTTGCCGACCCATCCGGCCCGCCTCCGGAACAACTGCCGCATCCGCATGCCAGCGGCTCTTCCGCGGCGCCGGGCTCCGGGAGTACGGAGAACTCGGGATCGGCCTGCGGAAAATCGTGGCCCGCCGTCTGGCATACCGGGCAGCAGGTCATGCGCGGCGCGGCGCACTCGGGGCACCGCGGCCAGGCATCGATCACCGTACCGTCGGCGCCGGGTCCCAGGCGGCTGCGCTCGAGGCGGCCGATCACGCGCCGGGCGGCAGCCTCATCGGCCGCGGCTACCTGAATGTGAACGTCCGTCGCTCCGGCCGACCTCGCCGACTCGAACGGATCGCGAAACAGAATCGCCGAAACCCCCTCCGCTGCCAGCAAACTCCGCACCGTTTGCGCATCGCCAAAGTGCTCCGTAGAATAGACGGTCCGGGTATCGTGCGGCATGGCTTTCCTCTGCTCATTCTGTCCATACTATCGTAGCGTCCACCGGCCGGGCTGGGAAGTGCGTACTCTTTGTGTGAGCGGCGGGAATTACTGGCAATTGCACCGGTGTGATTCTACACGGTATAAGACGCCGGGCGCATGCGATTCCCCGTCGGGCTCGTCCCGGCGGGTTTATGACTGGCCAGCTACACGCAGACTCATGACACGCATGGCTGTCGGCCTCGCCTCTGCCGCCGCTTTCGCGGCGGCAGAGGCGAGGCCGACAGCAAAACGGTCTTCCGAAGCTCGGTTGTTGCTTGCTTGCCCACGGCCGCTTAAAAGGGTATAACGCCGGGTGTTTCTTGCCCCGGCGCAGCTCCGAACCAAACCCCGTGAGGTGCCTTGATGCGAACCAATTCTTTGCACTTCCGATTCCTACTCTTCGCCGCAACGGCCTTGCTCTTGGCCGCCCCGGCGCCGACCACCGCGGCTCCCCGCGTGTTGCCCGAGGGCGAGAAGCCCGGCGACCGGCGTCTGGGCGACTTGCGGAGCCTCAACGACTACTTCCCCTTCATCCCGCCCGAAACGGCCGGGCAGTGGGAGGTCCGTGCCGAGGCGGTGCGCCGTCGGCTGCTCGTCGCACTTGGCCTCTGGCCCATGCCGTCGCCGACGCCGGCCCGCGCGGTGATTCACGGTAAGGTCGACCGGGATGGGTACACCGTCGAGAAGGTCTACTTCGAGAGCTTCCCCGGACACCTCGTTACCGGCAGTCTCTACCGGCCGGCCGGAGCTGTCGGCAAGCTGCCGGCCATCCTTTCACCGCATGGGCACTGGGCGAATGGCCGGTTCCACGACGACGGCGAAACGAATGTTCGCAAGCGGATCGTTGAGGGCGCCGAGCGTTTCGAGGTGGGCGGCCGGCATCCGCTGCAGGCCCGGTGCGTGCAACTGGCGCGCATGGGCTGCATCGTGTTCCATTACGACATGGTGGGTAACGCCGACAGCATCCCGCTTTCCCACGCGCCGCGGCTGCGCGAGTCGTTATGTACCGCCGAAAACTGGGGCTTCGCCGGTCCGCAGGCGGAACTCCGGCTGCAGAACCACATGGGTCTGCAAACCTACAACTACCCGAGCCGGGCGGTCATGTACTCGTGGATGAACAAGCACCTGAAGCTGGGGCTCGAAGAACCGATCGTCGAAGAAGACTATCTCCCGCTGAGCCGGGAAGAGATGTCGGTCTGGAACGAGGAGCACCCGGCGCCCGCCCAGCGGGGCGAGGAACACGAGCGGGCGTTGGTCCGGTGGATGACCGACTCGGACCGCACTGCCGCCGCGGTGGCATGGCTATTGCAGTAAGACCGAACGATCACGGACAGTCGAGCAAGCACGTAGTATTGACAGAACGAAACTACACGAGACTCCGAAGGAAAGAACTATGAAGCCATTCCTCACTTTCCATGCAGGCTTTCTAGCGCTGGTGATGCTGACGGCGACTGAAGCAGTCGCCGCGCCGCGGCCGAATGTGATTCTTATAATGGCCGACGATATGGGATACTCGGATCTGGGCTGCTATGGGGGCGAAATCGAGACGCCGCACCTCGACGCGCTGGCGGAAGGGGGCGCGCGGTTCACGCAGTTCTATAACGCGGCCCGCTGCTGCCCCACGCGGGCGGCGCTGCTGACGGGCTTATACCCGCACCAGGCCGGTATCGGGCACATGGTGGGCGACGACGGCATTCCGTCGTACCAGGGGTACCTCAGCGACCGGTGCGTTACGCTGGCCCAGGTGCTGAGGGCGGCCGGGTACGCAACGCTCATGACCGGCAAGTGGCACGTGGGCTCCGCGCCGGGCCGGTGGCCGCTGGACCGCGGCTTCGACCGCTACTGGGGAACGCCCTCCGGCGGCGGCGTCTATTTCAAGGAGGCACTGCAAATCCGCACGAACGTGTTCTTCGTCCACGGCGCGGAGCAAGTCGAGGCGCCCGACGACATGTACGTGACCGATACGTTCACCGACTGGGCCCTGGCGTTTATCGAGGAAGCGGCCAAGAAACAGGACAAGCCGTTCTTCCTGTATCTTGCGCACATCGCGCCGCACTGGCCCCTGCAGGCGAAGCCGGACGATATTGCGAAATATGCCGGGCGTTACGGGGTGGGCTGGGACACCGTGCGCGAGCGGCGCTTCGCGCGGCAGAAGGAAATGGGCCTCATGCCACCCGATGCGGTTGTGAGTCCCCGCCATCCCCAGGCGAAACCGTGGCACGAAATGTCCGAGCCGCAGCGCCGCGAGCTGGCTCACCGTATGGCCGTCTACGCCGCCCAGATCGACTCGATCGACCAGAACGTCGGAAGGCTCGTGGCGAAATTGAAAGAACTCGGCCGGTTCGACAACACGCTCATCCTGTTCCTTTCCGACAACGGCTGCTCCGCCGAAGGCGGGCCCGGCGGATTCAGCCGCGGCAAGCCGGGCGCACCCATCGGCACCGGCCTGTCCTACGCCAGCGCTGGCCTGGAATGGGCCAACGCCTCCGATACGCCCTTCCGCAAGTTCAAGATGGACGTCCACGAGGGCGGAATCGCCACGCCCCTGATTGCCCACTGGCCCGCGGGAATGAAAGAGGCAGGCTCCGGCGATACCTCGGCAGGGCGTCTCGTCCACGAGCCGGGCCACGTCATCGACCTGATGCCGACCCTGGCCGAGTTGGCCGGCGCGGTGTATCCTGAAGGAATCGGCGGCAAGACAATTCTTCCCCCGGAAGGCCGCAGCCTGGCGGCGCTGATCACCGGCGAGGCGGACCGGCTGCCCAAGGCGGAGACCCCTCGCCCGCTTTTCTGGGAGCACCAGGGGAACAAGGCCGTCCGGTTGGGCGACTGGAAGGCGGTTGCGGAGGCTCGCGGCGAGTGGGAGTTGTACGACCTCGAGGCCGACCGCACGGAAATGCACGACCTCGCCAAACAGCGCCCGGAGAAGCTGCGCGAGTTGGTCGCGACGTGGGAAGCCTGGGCCGAGCGCTGCGGCGTTTGGGATTGGGCCGAGTTGCAAAGGCACCGGCAGCAACGGACAAAGGCACCGGACGGGCGGCGATAAGGCATCGGGCGAGTGCGGCCTGCCGTGGCAGGAAGAGAAGGCTTTTCCGTTTCCGAGTGCGAATCAGTGGTGACAAGACGTGGTGTGGGTGGTTCCGGATGTCGCGGCATCCGGGTTCACGCACGCGCCAGCCCGGATTATTCACGAAAGGTAGGGTGGGTCAAACAAGCCGCTTCTTTGGTGGGTCATCGGTCGCTGCTTCCGGTGTGCTTCTAGGTCGCGGGCTGTAAATTAGCTTGGTTGCGGCTTGTGCGGACCCACCAATGACCCACGCGACCTTGACCCACCCTACGTATATGAATAATCCGCGCCAGGCAGTTCTGCACCTAAGAGCGGAAGAACCGAAGAGAAGGATGGAACGGGTGGATGAGCAGCGTCAAAGAGTGTGCCATGTGACACGCTCGAAGTGTGAAACAGCTCGTGCCTGAATTGGAGATTATGAAAATGGCGACTTTGTGCCCGAGGCGTTTCGTGGTTGCGGTATTGCTGGCAACGGTAATTGCCCCGTTCTCGTGGGCGGCCGAAGCTGTGGTGGAACTGTCGCCGTTGCAGCGGTCGGTCGACGGCGACGCGTTGATGGAGTACATGACGTTCCTGGCCGACGACGCCCTCGAAGGCCGCAGTGCCGGGTCGCCGGGCGGCCGGAAAGCCGGCGAATACATTGCCGGACAACTCAAGGAGATGGACCTGCAACCCGCAGGCGTCGACGGGACGTGGTTCCAGCCGTTCACGTCGCCCCGGCGCGAGACCAGTCCCGACAGCGCCGTCACACTAACGGCGACCACCGCAGGCGAGGCCCATACGCAAACGCTCGAACTCGACAAGACCTTCGAGCCGTTCGGCTTTTCGGGCGAGGGCGAAGCCGCCGCAGGCGTCGTGTTTGCCGGCTACGGCATCACGGCGCCCGAGCACAACTACGACGACTATGACGGCATCGACGTCAGGGGCAAGATCGTCTTCCTGATGCGCTACGCGCCTGCGGAAGGCGACGCGAACAGCCCGTTTGTACCCGTGGCGGAAAACCGCCACGCGCATTTCACCGAGAAGCTTGCCAACGCCGCGCGGCGCGGGGCGGCGGGAGTCGTCCTGTTCACCGGCGCCCACTATCACGCCGACAGGGCAGACGACCTCGCAGCCGGCCGTGCCCAGGGGCTTCCCGAGCAGACGATTCCGTTCGTACACGTCGCGCATTCGGCGGTCCGGGCGTTTTTCGAGCGGGTGGGCGTCGATATCGACGCCGTGCAGAAGGAAATCGATCAGAAACTGGCGCCGAGATCCTTCGCCGTTGAAGGGGCCGAGGCAACCGTTCGCGTGGCCTTCAAGGGAGTACCCGTCGCCATGCGCAACGTGCTGGCTATGCTGTCCGGGGCCGATCCCGTGCTCGAAAGCGAGGTGGTTGTCGTCGGCGCCCACTACGACCACATCGGCATGCGGCGGCGCAGGCTCAACGATCCTCCGGACGCCAACCTGGTCTACAACGGCGCCGACGACAACGCCAGCGGCACCGCCGGCGTGATGGCCGTCGCGAAGGCCATGGCCGATTCCGGCTATCGCCCGCGGCGAACCATCGTGTTCGCCTTCTTCGACTCCGAGGAGATCGGCCTGCTCGGCTCGCAGTATTTCGTAACGAATCCCACGGTGCCGCACGAGAGCATCGTGGCCATGATCAACCTCGACATGATCGGCCGCAGCCGGGACCGGTCCGTGCGCGTCGGCGGCGTTGGTTCGGCCGACGGCTTCCGCGAAATCGTAGCGGCGGCCAACGGGCCGATCGGCATGAACGTCCAGTACGTCCAGAGCGCCTTCGGGCCCAGCGACCACCTGAGCTTTGCCCGTCGCGAGATACCGGTCCTGTTCTTCAACACGGGAATGCATGCCGACTTGCATCAGGTAACCGACGAAATCGACAAGATCAATGCCGAAGGCGCGCTCGACGCAGCCCGCGTGGTGTGCGGCACGCTGGCAACCCTGGCCGATATCGACAGCCGGCCCGTATTCGCCGGCATGGGCCACCCGCTGCTTGGGTTTCTGCGCGGAGGCGCACGGGGCGGCGCCCGTTTGGGCATTGCCGGAACCGATGCCGAGGGCGGCGTCGAGGTGACGCAGGTGGCAGCCGACTCGGCCGCTACCGAGGCCGGCGTCAAGGTGGGTGACGTCGTGACAAAATTCGACGGCGAGGCCGTCGAATCGTTCCAATCGCTCGCCATGCTCGTCATCCGGCGGAAGCCCGGCGACGAGGTCGTCCTTACCATCAAACGCGACGACCAGACGCTCGACGTGCCGATGAAGCTCGGCGGACGGTGAAACATTTTCAAGGCGTGCCATCGTAGGGATGGGTCGAGAGGTCGGGAAGCGGAAAGACGCCCGCCCCTCTGCAGCGTCGGGTGCAGTGACTGTGTACTTCGTGCCGAAGGCGCAGCCCTATACCAGCCCGGGGTACTAGTCGCAAGCAAGGGAGAAGGGCCTACGGCCCTGCAAGACGCCGTGAACTCACCGAGACCCGTCGTATGGCTCTACTGGAAGAAGGCCCCTGCGATTGCCGCGCGCATGGTACCCGACAATCCGCAGCCGGTGACGGCCTCTACTTCGTTCAGCCTGCGCGACGTGATGGTGGTTGCATTTAGCACGGCCGGGCTGTTCGTGTTCCTTGACGGCATTCGGGAATTGGTAGGCGTCCTGTACCGAACCCAGCTCTACAACTACAGCTTCTACGAATTCTACAGTACGGCGGCATTATGGAGTTCGGGAGCGCAATTGGCCTTGGCGCTCTGGTTGATCCTTGGCTCACGCGGCATTTGTGGGGCGATTTACTGGATGCGCACGGCCGGTGTCCCAAATTTCGACGAGGCATCGGAGGCGAGCCGCGATGAACCCGGCATCGCTCATGAACCATAAGCGGTACGCGGCGAGCGAGGCGGTGGCGTGGGAGGAACTCGCGGCACTGGGCTGCTTTGAACAACTGACCATCGAGGCGTACGAATGGGAAGGGATCGAGTGGGAGTGTCGGGTCGAGCCGCTCTCGGGCGGCAAGGCAAAGATGTCAAGTCCGCCGCCAGGGAGTTGGTGGATAGCCTTCCGGATGACGCCACTTGGGACGACGTGATGTACCGAGTCTACGTGCGGCAGGCAATAGACGCCGGCCGTCAGGACGCTGCCCAGGGACGCCTCGTAGACGTGGCTGAAGTCCGCCGTCGATTCGGGCTGCCGGAATGAAAGTTCGGTGGACCGATCTCGCATGGCCCATTCACATCAGGTGGTGGGTTCAAGCGTGATGACCATCCGATTTCCGACGGCCTGGGCGTAGCGCGCGAGCGTGGCGACGGTGGGGTTTCCGGAGCATTGCTCCAGGCGATGCACATTGGCTCGATCCGTTCCCATCCGCTCGGCCACCTCTTGCAGGCTGAGACCCTGCGCCTGACGCGCCCGCTTGAGATCGCCGATCGTCTGCGCCACGGCTTGCTCGTGCTCTGCAAACACTTCGCGACCACGGCGGAGCAGATCGTCCTTCTCCGCTTCCACTTGTTCTCTCACACGCCGCATCCGTGCCCTCTCCTGGTCCGTCAGTTTCCGCTGACTTCGCCGCACGCTTTTCTTGACCATTTCCTTTACTCCACTTCATAAGCCGTCACGGGATACAGCGTCGTCTCGTCAAGTTGCTCGTACACGACGGCAATTCGGCGACCGTCGCTGGTGTAACCGAATACCATCGACCGACCCGAAGAGCGGCTCTTCTCGTGCCGAACGGGATTCTCGAAAACGTGCTCCACGTCGTCCGGACTGACCCCATGCTCGGCGATATGCGCAACATTTCCGTCCTCTTCGTCCCATTCCCAGATCAGTTCAACCCACGGCATCGCCGCTTCTCCCCGAGCCGGCTCTCATCCTTTCATTATAGAGCACGTTGTCGCATATGACAACATCGCCGTGCCAACGACGAAAGCCGGGGAGTCGTCGCGGGCCGATCGGATTCGCGCACGTCATGCCTCTCGCCATGGCGCCACAAGAGGGTTATGGCCGAAAACCCTCTGTGTGAGGGGGCTTGTGTGGCTGCTCAACGCTGGAAATGCGTCATGGCCGCGCACAGTTCCAAAAGAAATGGTACTGTGCATTATCTTGAAGCATGTTGGCGATGGGGCGAGATGGACCCTAAGCCGATGGAATGTCGCAATAATACACCCCCAAAGCGGTTTTTGTGTCAATGAGGTGATGGGGTGCAACTTTCCATGGCGCTGCTGGCAAGGTACTTGGATGAGATCGGGGCAGGCGTTGCCGTTCCGAAACCGGACGCAGAAGCTCCGAAGTCGCTCCCGGTGTTTCTCAGCCAATTGTACGAAGTCCACCGGGCCGACCTGTTCGAGCGAGAATACTCGCTCCGGCTATGTCGCGGCCAGGATCGGCCAACCCCGGCCCAGATCGAGAAGCACCTCAAGGTGGCACGGTCAATCCTCGGTGGAAACGTCGCGTTTGTCTTCTTGACGCTGCCCGCGTTTGATCGATTGTCCTTGTATCTTTCGTTGCAGGACGACCCCGATGAACGAACGCAAGCCGCACTGGCAGAGTTACTAATTCTACAGCAAGACTTTTCCTATTGCGTATTTGAGGCAGGAAGCGCATATTGAATGCTCGGTGGCCATGGCCTTACGGGGCTGGCCGGTCCCTT
>JAVEUP010000303.1:0-6570 GCA_034005525.1 Thermoguttaceae bacterium
CAGGTGCATCACGCGGTGGATGCGGTCGATCAGCGGCACGGCCTTGCCCTGCGGAGCCTCGTAACCCAGGCTCTTCCCTCGCCGCCGGTTCCACGGCTTCAGCTTGACCTTGCTGCCGCCGGCGCCTCCGCTCTCGGAATCCTCCGCGTCCGAGTCATCGTCTTCCTGCCCCTCGTCGTCGACTTCGCCCTCGTCACCTCCGGCTTTGCCGGATGCGACCAGCACGTCCCAAGTCTTCTCCAACTCAGCGTCCGACAAGCCGCAGGCGGTAGCGTAGAGGATGCAGGCACCCACCGGCGCCTCATCCATGCCGAAATCATGTCGGTGAAGCAGATAGTAGGCCGTCACCTCGTCCAATCGGTCGGCTGCGGCAAGATCGGCGCCGCGCTCGCCGGTCAATACCTGACCGACGATGTAGTCCACCACCATTCGCCGAACGTGCGTCAAAAACTCACCGACGCCCATCGTCGCGTTGGACTCATTGGCCTTACGTACCACCGGATACTTGCTGTACGCCTCCAACGCCGGACCTGTTGCTGCCCACACAAAGTCGGGGCCTCGAACCCCCGCGTCCCAGAACTCCCGCAGTTTCACGGTAATATTGGCTCGCATCTCCTCCATCACGTTATTGTCCCACCCCGGCCGTGCAGATGACAGCCGCTTCCTACAGACAAGCCATACCGACGAAGCAAGACCTGACCCAGTTAGCGATGTGAAGCGAGTATCACGCTCGGTCTGGATCGGCCAGCTACTGTCGACGACGAAGCCTGCTCGGATGAGCGCTGACGCTAACGTCTCCCATGCGTCAGGTTGCTTGTGCGCGAAGACAATGACAAGACGTCCGTCGGAAGAGAGAACACGTGCGCATTCTTGAAACGCGACCGACATGCCATCTTCATAGACCGTCTTGGCACGGGCGTTATCTCCGTCATACCGCCCAGCATGTTGGATCAACTCGTCGTCGCGCACAACTAAGTCGGTTCGGAATATTCCGGGGTAATGGCGGCCCGCTGCTCGACGAAGCCAAATATAGAAGTAATCGCTTATATCAGAATATGGGATCGAGTCATAATACGGCGGATCGGTCACCACGAGGTCCATCAAGTCTGTCTCAAGATGAGTAGCGCTGCCTTGCACGACATGGGCATCACAACCCTTGGTGATATGGGGGAGAATCCGTTCGAGAGTAGCCGCTGCATATTCCACTGCGCTTCCAAAGCCTCCACCGCCATCAAGGGTCAAATTCATCTCCGCGTAATCAGTTGTCATCGGTAACGCGAAGCGGGTAAAGGTGTGGCCGATTCCTTCTCGACTGAGGTTCCAGGTGCAACCCTTGCTACTGTAATCCGCCAGTTTGCCCAAAGGCAGACTGAGGAAATCGCTGACCGCATCAGCCCACAGTGCGGACCCACCGGTGTCCGCAATTGCGCTGCGCACGCGCTGCGCGAGATCAGCGAACACGAACAATCCGACCTGTTGACGTTCATTGAAGATACCAGCGAACGTGCGAATCCCATACTTGGGGAGTCCTGATAGGCCGCGCGAGTTGGGAGACGGGCGTCTCGGATCGATTGGATGGTCAATGGGCCCAAATGCGTCGCGCGATACTCGATCCGCTAATGCGCCGGCAGCAGCAGACCAAGCCGCGATATCAACGGTAGTGATTGCGCGGTACTCGCGCCCTTGTGAACCATCCACCACAGAACAAGTGAGAATCTCCGGCAGGCCCGAGGATCGGCCGATCGTTTGGATGTCATCGGTTGCCATTATGATCCCGCAGCACGGGCACTTTGCCCCGGCCCGAGACATGGTTCCAGCGCCAATCCGTTTATCATGCTCGCGCCTCTGGGCGGCATTGCCGCCTTTGACAGCGACGTCGTTCTCGACGCCGAACGCGACGCCAGTTTGATCGGAGTTCGGCTCTACTGTCAGAAGGACTCGTTTGTGGGGCTTCTTGCAGAGCCAGCGTGTCTTGAGTAGAGGCACAGTCGTGCGGCAGTTCTTGCACTTCACTGTGCGCGCCCAAAGGTAAGCCACAGTCGGCTTGGCAACCCATCGCGGGTTTCGCTTGTCGGCCAAGTAGTCCGCCGTGAACTCCGCATTGAGCAAGTCAATGTCTGCCACTCCATCGTCGCGCAGCGGCACCAGTCGCATCGGCTGATGCTCGTAAGCGATCTGGTCCTTCTTGAGCGGCTCAAAGTCGGCATAGATCGGGTAGTACTGGGCCAACTCTCGGCGGGCCCGGTCGAGCACCCACTGCCCCCAGGCGCGGACGTGCCAGGCAAGGTCGGCTTGAAGCTCACCGGCCGCGTCTCCGTCCTGCTCGAAATTGAAGTGCTGCTGGTCGGCCTTCTGATTCCACTTGGCCTTCTTCTTCAAAAGATCGTGCAACCGCTCGATCGCCGCCTTGACTTCGGCCTTGCCGTACCCCTTCGCCTTCTTGAAAAAGTCGGCCATGAAGGTGTCGTTGTCAAGGATGAACTCCGGCAGGGGGCGGGTCTGGCCCGCGAGTTTCTGCGGGTATTCCAGCGTGCATTTCAAAATGAACCAGGCGACGGGGTTGATGTCCACTGCCGTTGCCTCGCAACCCAGTCGCATGGCCTCCAGCGGGATCGCGCCTCCACCGGCGAACGGGTCGAGAACCTTGGGCGCCCGGCCCCCGTAGGCCTTCTTGATCTCCTGCCGGAACCACTCCAGTGTCTCGGCGTTCTCCGTCTCCCGGCCCCAATGCAAGATCCCCCCCTCGGTCTCCTCCTTCACACGCTCGACGGTCTGCCCGTTCGGCATCTTCTTGCGTTCGACCCTCTTGACGACCTTCCCCGCGATCTTCTCGCACAGTTCCCGGCGTTTCTCAGCGTCGCCTGGGTCCGGCAGCAGCGTGGCGATCAGCGCCGCCCGGCATGCCGCCAGCGGGCGCCTCGCCGGCCAGATGTGCAGCGTCGAGATATGCCCGTGCCGGACGTTCTTCTCGTGGACGGAGTCCAACGACGCCTGCTTCAGCGGGAAAGCGAATTCGATGAGTCGGGGAACGTCGGTCATGACAGATTCTTAAGTTTGGCTCGGGCGGCAATCTCGATGGCGACGCTCTTGAAGTCCTTGTACGCGGCCGTCACGGCGTAGGTATGGGCCCCCAGGGCACCGTCGGCGGGCTTGAGAAAGAACATGGGCTTGCGGGCCTCCTGAGCCAGAGGCATCAGGCTGCGATAGTCCTTCAGCTTGGCGATGCAGTTCGGGTCCGTGTCGATAGTAGTGCCGGGGGGAGCGGTCGTTTGGAGCACCGACTCGGCGTACGTCGACGGCATCCGCGCCATCCACCGCTCGAACGCCTGCACGGGTCGGTCCAGCCGGATCGAGTGGCGCAGAACCATGTAGCCAACAGGTTGAATCTCCCCGGAGGGCAGTGGCAGCCCCGGCGGCAACTGTTCCTGAAGCCGCTTCTTCCAGCCATCGCGCCAGGCACGAAGTGCCGGCCCTAGGTTGGCGAGACCCTGCAAGGAGAACAGGTCGGGTCCAAGCGGGATCACCACGAAGTTGGAGGCAATCATGGCGGCGCGATTGATCGCCCCAAGATTGGGACCGAGATCGAAGAGGATCACATCGGCCCCGTGTTGCATGGCGGCACTCTGAGCGACTCTCCAGAAGGCTGACACGATCCGAAACGCGCGAGGATCGCCGGCCAGACACTTCGGCCAGACTTCGGAGAGGTCGTCTTCAAAGGTCGACAGGGCCATATCGCCAAGGATCAGTCCAAGACGATCGGAGATGGTCTCGACGTGTGGATCGGCAATGTCACCGGTGCCGTCCTTGAGTGGCTGAATGGCTCCAAACACAGTCGCCGGTCGCCCGCTGTTGGTCATCACCTGTTCCAGCCGGTCTTCGTCGAGGAAGGCGGCCGTGAGGTTGCCCTGCGGATCGATATCGGCGGCAATGACTCGAAGGCCGCGATCGGCGAACATCCAGGCCAGGTGGTACACCATGGACGTCTTGCCCACCCCGCCCTTATTGTTGAAGAATGCGACAACAGGAATGCTCACGGGTGTCTCCTTATGATGGCTCCCACATACGAATCTTCGATCTGGAACTCAAGCGGCGGATTCCCGTTCTTAGCGAGTTCTTGGCGTGCAGCCGAAATGCCGAACCCGAATCGTTGGACGTAGCCAAGCTCTTTCATCACGGCAGCCAGATTGGGATTGCGGTAGTCATAGGCTCCGGGCTGGCCGAAATTGGTTCTATTGACCTGACCGAAGGGGCCGCCTGGGTTCTGAATCTCCACGCGGTCGTTGAACCAGTAAAGGCGGACTGGGACGTTCGTGTTCTCATAAGAGCGGTGGAGAACGGCGTTGCGAACGATCTGCTGAAGCGCCACCAAGGGATAATCGGGGTGTTTCATTTCGATCGGCCCCGAGGTGAAATCAACGGAAGTCTGGAGATTCGCCCGCAGCAAATCTTCGAGTTCCATCAACAAATCGGGCAGAGGACCGCGCACCTCGCGAGCATCTTTGACCGGATCTCCCAGACCGCCACCGTCAATCCGCAAGAATTGCACGTAGGCCCCCGCAACCCAATCGGTCGGGGCCTTTCCAACGGTGAGGACTCCCAGCACCGTCGGACAAATCGGCGGCCCTGGATGCGCGAACTTAGAAGCAAGCAACTGATCTTCCAGGGTCCGGGAATTCTGTTCGAGGACATCCGAGGCGACCGCCGAAGGCAAGTAGGTGCGAAGAAACAACAAGTCGTCCAGAACGTCGAGCTGGGCGGATCGGATCGGACGGATATCCGCGGGAAAATCTCGAAAGCGGCGCTTCTCATTGAGACGCCGCTCGTCATCGGGATTCGCAATGCCGCGCCGGGGACCGGAACGAATCCAAACAGTTCCCTTGAATCGCACCGGCGGAGCCTCGGAGGGATGGACGATCGCCACGGCAACGTCTTGCCCCTTGAGATGCCGTTTCTGAACGTCGAGGGACGGAAACGGCAAGATATTACCGTCGCCCCGCATCGACGCAAGATTTTGTAGCAACTGGTCGGTAATCGCCAAGCCCGTGGGGAGCCCCTGATCGTTGACTCCAACGAACAGGACTCCGGGCCTGGCATGATTCGGCAGGTCATTGGCGAAAGCGCAAACAGCCTGGCGGATCCTGTCGCCATCGGTGAATGATTCCTTGCGTTCCGCTCGGTCCGATTCCATATCGTCGAGCAGTTGTTCAAGTTCCGCATCCGTCATTTTGAGACTCCTTTTCACGTCGCCGACGTCGATGCTTGGACAATCTGGCTTGCACTGATCAATACACTTCCCTTGGCCTTGGCCAGCAGCGTGCCAAACGGGTCCTGGACTCGCGCCAGCCGCGGGGCCGGCGTAGCACAGTCGTAGACGGCATAAATCCAGTATCCATCGCGCAGATTCGCGGCCCTGGCCCACTCGTTCGAGCTGACCTCGATGTCGCCCGTGCCGGCCCGGCCCTTGACCTCGATGGCCCGCCGCTGGCCCGTCGACCGGATCGACAGCAGGTCAAAACCCGGATTGTCGTTCAGGCCGGCCGCGCGCGCCAACTCGGGGGTATGCACGTCCTTGACGACGGCGCCGGCCGCTTCCTCGTAGGCTCGGGCCATTGCCATCGCGATCTTCTCGACCTCGGCATCGTGCCGCTCGCGGTCGTCGGGGCTGGCCGACGGGATGATGAGAGCATGGGCCACGAAGGTGAGGTGGCCGGGGCCGACCAGCTCCGGCTCGCGGCGAAGGGTCGCCAGGGCCAGGTTCTTGCGCTGGGTGAGCGACCGCTGCTGTTCCTTGACGTCCTTGAGCGCCTTGGCCGCGGCCGCGCTGCCGCCGCGGGCCTTTTCCGACAATCTCAGCCGCGAGTTGGCCAGCTCCGCCTCCTGGAAGTCGAAGCCACGCTGGACGAACTGCTCGCGATCAGGAAGCGCGGCCACGAGCGTCTCGCGACGCTCAATCGCCCGATGACGAGCCACGCGCTCGACCACGAATGCCGCGGCCTGATCCTTGAGCTTCTCGGCAATGAGCGCCAGCCGCTGTGCGGCGGGCGGCAGGCCGTGGCCGCCCTTGAGCAACAAGAGGTGCTCAACCGGGCAGAGAACGACCTCGGCCCCCTCGGATTGCTTGACCCCGACCAGCCGGCAGTCCAGCACGTCTTCGTCTGCCAGATCGGGCAGTTCCGGGTCGGCTTGGCGCACGATGCTCACGAGCGCCAGGTGGAACAGGTACGGCTTGTCGACCGTGGGATCGACGAACACGGCGCCGCGGAGGGCCTGGTCGCCAAGCTGGTCGCCGACCACGGCCCGGAACCGCTCGAACACCGGCTCGCCGGGGTGGACCCAAATCGCCTGGTCTTTCTTCGCCGGTCGAATGACCGTCAGGCAGGTCCGCTGCTTCGCCGGATACATTTCCAGCGCGTGGAGCAATGGATCGACGGCCCCGCTGGTAGCCGGCCGCAGGGAAAAGCACGCATTCAAGTCGCCCTCGATCTGGATGCCGATCAGGGGAGCTGCGTTCGCCATGTAGTGGCGGACGTAGCCGGGCAGAAGACGACAATACGCCTCCTGCTCGAGGTC
>JAVEUP010000304.1:0-3930 GCA_034005525.1 Thermoguttaceae bacterium
GGCAACTGGCCGAGTCGCCGCGGTTGGCCGAGGCATTCCCCGGCCAGTCGTTCGAGGCGTTCCCCGCGCTCGACGTGCCGCCCGACCGGATGCATCCCGACCTGTTCGGCGAGGTGGTCGCGTCGCTCCCGCCGCGGCAACTGGTCGTGGTTGCCGTGCCCGACCACTTCCACGGCCCGGTCATCGAGACCGCGCTGGACGCCAACCAGCACGTGCTCACGGTCAAGCCGCTCGTGCCGACGTACCGCCAGGCCGTCGCTATCGAAGAGAAGGCCCGGGCGCGGGGGTTGTTCGTCGGCGTGGAGTATCACAAGCGGTTCGACCGCCGCTCGCTCGACGCCCGGCGCCTGTACCAGCAAGGGCGTTTCGGCGAGTTCAAGTGCGGCGACGCGCGCATGATCGAGCCCTACTATTACCGTCACTCGAACTTCCAGAACTGGTTCACCAAGGAGAACTCTGACCCGTTCACCTACGTGGGCTGCCATTACGTGGACCTGACGTACTTCATCACCGGGCTCAGGCCGGTCGAGGTGTCGGTCCGCGGCGTCGAAGGGCAGTTCCCCAACGGGAACATCGGCTGGATGTGGTCGGCCGGGCGCGTCGTGTGGGAGAATGGAGCCATCCTGAGCGTGGTTGACGGGCTTGGTTATCCCGACGAGGGCGCCGGCTCGAACGACCAGGGACTCATGCTGCTGTGCGAGGGCGACAACTGCGGCGGCACCCTCCGCCACGACGACCAGTACCGTGGCATCTGCCACGGCTACGTCGACCGCAAGGCGGGCGCCATGTTCCGCTTCGTCAGTCCCGACTACTTCCGCCTGGTGCCCTGGGAGGGCGAGGGTTTGCACCCGGTCGGCTATGGGTTCGATTCCGTCGAGGCCAGCGTGCGGGCCGCCCGGCGCATCAATGCCGAGACCGCCGGCCTGGACGACCGGGCCGCCCTTGCCCGCCGGCAGCAGTTGCTCCACGAAATCGACGCCCGCGGCATCATCGCCACGCCGGCCAACAGCTCCATCAACGAGCTGGTCACCGAAGCCGCCCGCGTATCCATCGCCGCCGACGGCCAGACCGCGGTGATCGAGTACGGGCCGGAACCGAGCGTGCGGTTGCGGTAGACGCCGTCACCCCGACTTCTCGAACACGGCCGTCACCGTGGTGCGGATGCCGCCGCGGGGGGTGAAGGCGGCTTCGATGGTCATGCGGCGGGGCTGGACTACGGCCACGAGGTCGTCGAGGATCCGATTGGTTGCGTGCTCGTAAAAAATGCCCTCGTTGCGGAACTGCTGCAAGTAGAGCTTCAAGCTCTTCAACTCCACGCACGTCCGGTCGGGCACGTAGCGGATCGTAATACTGCCGAAGTCCGGCTGGCCCGTCTTCGGGCAGACCGAGGTGAACTCCGGAGCGACAATCTCAATGGTATAGTCGCGCTGCGGATATTGGTTCTCAAACGTTTCCAGAATGTTGGAAGACGGCTTGCTCATAGGCTGGTTCCTCGTATGGTTTGCGTTGCCGTTGTATGAAAGGGGGCCGATCCGGATCCGACGGCCTTGAAGAACGTATAGCAGAATACGCCGTCGGAATCGGACGTTCGATAGAGATCGGCCACGCCTTTGTCAAAATCCGCCAACTCAATCAGCCCATTGGCAATTGCCGCCTCTCGAATGCCCTCGATCATGGCAGTGAAGGTCTTCCTGGTGAAACCATCGACAAGCTCAGGCTTGCTGGAATCGACATAGACCATGCGAGGCGACACGCGCACTTCCCCGAAGCCGGCACCGCAAAGTAGTGGGTAGAGGGCGCGGCCGATCAAGGCATTCCCGCCTGCCATTGCCTGCAACTCGATCTGGCATTGAATGGCCCTTCGGGCAAAGACGCTGTCGGGATGGAAATAGGCCGAACCATGATCGCCCTCGATGACCGTAATGGTTCCGCGCGGTTTCAGAACCGCGCGCATCGCCCTAAGCGCCTCGGAAGGACGGGCTAGATGTTCCAGCACGAAGCATATGAAGACGTGGTCGAACGAACACGGCCCAAATGGCAGCTTGAACAGGTCGGCCTGTCGGAATTCGACGTTCTCCAAACCCGCCGACTGAACCGCCTTTTCCGCCTCCGACAACGAGGCTTCAGACACATCCACCGCAGTGATCCGTGCATTCGGGCTGTTTCGGGCCAAAGGGACTGTCTGGGCGCCCACCCCGCAGCCCGCCTCGAGGACGGCCGATCCCTCCGGGTAGGCGGTATCGGAGTGCAGCAATTCAACCAGTGTGCTTGCCTGGTTCTGGAGGCGTTGTGCCTCCCGCAGATTGTAGCCATGCACGTATTTCGCGGTCACAGAGCGGATTGTCCTTACCCCTTCACCAGCCCGTCCAGTTCATCGACCAGCCGGCCGAACTGCCCCAGCGCTGTGTCGACGGCGTCGGGCTTTTCCATGTCGACGCCGGCGCCGCGCAGCAGGTCGAGCGGGTCCTTGGAGCAGCCGCCGCTGAGGAAGCCGAGATAATCGTCCAACTCCCGCGGCCCGCCGCCCAGCACGCGGTCGGCCAGGGCGATGGCGGCCGACATGCCGGTGGCGTACTTGTACACGTAAAACGCACGGTAGAAGTGTGGAATGCGCAGGCACTCGAGGTCCAGTTCCTCGTCCAGTGCGAAGTCCGGGCCGAAGTACTGCCCCAGCAACTCGTGGTAGATTTCCTTCAGCCGGTCCACGGTGAGCGGCTCGCCGGCCTCGACCGACGCGTGGGTGATCTTCTCGAACTCGGCGAACATGGTCTGCCGGATGATCGTGCCGCGCATGGCGTCGATCTGCCGGTTGATGAGAAACGCGCGGTGACGGTCATCGCGGGCGCGGTCGAGCAGATGGCGGCTGAGCAACTGCTCGTTGAACGTACTGGCCACCTCGGCCACGAAGATCACGTAGTCGTAGTATTGGAACGGCTGGCTCTTGGCCGAGTAGAAGCTGTGCATCGAGTGCCCGGCCTCGTGGGCCAGGGTGAACACGTGTTCCAGCACGTCGGGCTGGTAGTTCATGAGGATGTACGGGTCGCCGTCGAACGAGCCGCAACTAAAGGCCCCGCTCTGCTTGCCGCGATTCTCGTAGCGGTCGCACCAGCGGCCGGTGAGCCCCTTCTCCAGCGTGCCGCAGTACTCGCTGCCGAGCGGCTCGAGTGCTTCGAGGATGACGCGGACGGCCTGGTTCCAGGTGTGCCGGGTTTGCATGTCGGCCAGGATGGGCACGTACGTGTCGTAATGGTGGATGTCGCGCAGCCGCATCTTCCGCCGGCGGACGTCGTAGTAGCGATGCACCGCCGGAAGGTGCCGGTGTACCGAATCGATCAGATTGTCGTACACGGCCACGGGCATGTTGTCGGGAAACAGCGCGGCTTGCAGGGCGCTGGGATGGTTGCGAGCGCGGGCGTAATACACGTCGCGGTGCATGGCGCCGCCCAAAGCCGCGGCAAGCGAATGCTGATGCGCCGCGTACTGCTGGTAATACTGCTTGAATGCGGCGCGCCGAACGCTGCGCTTGGGCGAATGGAGCAATTTGGAGAACGTGCCGTGCGTCAGTTCGAGCTGGTCGCCGCGCTCGTCTTTGATACTGCCGAAACGCATGTCGGCGTCGTTAAGCTGCCGGAAGATGTGCCCGGCGGCCTGGGCCATTTCCGTCTGCATGGCCAGCAGCCGCTCCTCGCTCTTGCTGAGCGTATGCGGCTTGTAGCGGATCAACCGTTCCAGCAAGGTGCGATACGGGCGCAGCGACCGGTGCCCGAGATTCTCTCGCAGTCGGGCGGCGGGAATGGCGAGGATCTCCGGCCGCAGGAAGCTCCCCGCCTCGGCTGCCCGGCCGGCCACGTTGATGTACCGTCCCTCCATGCGCTGGTACGTCGAGTTGGTCTGGTCCTCGGCCACTTTCAGGTGGGCATACACGCCCAA
>JAVEUP010000304.1:3940-6536 GCA_034005525.1 Thermoguttaceae bacterium
CTTCCGATCTCGTACTCGCCAATCTGCTTCTCCCACTTCTGAAAAGCCTTTTCCCAGGCGTCGTCGTCGGGGAACAGACCGGCCAGGTCCCACGTATCGGACTGCTTGACCTTCTCGCGCGCGGGTAGTTGCTTCGCCTGCTTCATGTTGGACTCCATACCCTTACCAGCGCATCAGAGCGGTGCCCCAGGTCAGCCCGCCGCCGAATCCGCTGAAGAGCACGAGATCGCCACGCTCAATACGGCCTTGCCGATAGGCTTCATCCAATGCCAAAGGGATGCTCGCCGATGAAGTATTGCCATAACGCTGCAAGTTGTTGAACACCCGGCTGGGGTCGATACCCATATCGTCCACCGCCGAGCTGATGATCCGCAGGTTTGCCTGGTGGAAGATGAACAAATTGACCTGCTGAAGGGTTAGATCGGCTGCCTCGAGCACTTCATGACAGGTCTCACGGAGCATCCGGACAACCCACTTGAAGATGGGGCGTCCCTCCATCTGCATGAAATGTCGCCCGAGCGAATCGGCATGCTGCGAGAACGGCTCACGCGAGCCACCCATCGGCCGATACAACAGCTTGGCCCCGGAACCGTCCGAACCGACCGCATACGACAGCAGCCCCTGCCCCTCGCTACCGGCGGCCAGCAGCACGGCGCCGGCGGCGTCGCCAAACAGCGGATAGGTCCGTTCGTCAGCCGGGTCAAGTACGCGCGAAGTGCAGTCGGCGCCGATCACCAGGGCCAGCCGGCTGCACCCCGTGGCCACGTATTGTGCGCCGGTAATCATCGAAAAAACGAAACTGGCACACGCCGCCTGCAAGTCGATTGCCGGCGCCCTGACGCCCAGGCGGTCCTGGATCAGGCAGGCGGTTGCCGGCATAAGCACGTCGGGCGTGTAGGTGCCAAGGAGCACCAGGTCGATGTCGCGCCGGTCCACACCAGCCGATTCGATACACCGCTCGGCGGCCTCGACCGCCAAGTCGCTCGTGGCCACATCCTCGGTCGCATGACGCCGCTCATGAATGCCCGTCCGTTGCACAATCCAATCGGCATCGTAACCCAGTTCGGCAAGGTCCTCATTGCGCACCAGTTTCCCCGCAACGGCGCTGCCCATGCCGATAGCCTGTACGCCCATCAGCCGGCCAATCCGAGACCGCCTCGGCTGCATTAGGAGTTCGTCGGAACGGGGTAACTCGCTGGGTATGGTCATAGGAAGGGCTCCCTAAAGGAGGGGAGGGCGCCTGTGGCAGGCTTTCGAAGCTCCTGAACTGCGTCAAGATACGCGCCGGACGGTTCCGATGCAAGCCCCAATTTTGGCCCCAGTCTCGGCCCCAACATCGGAATCGGCACGCCGTGCCGGCACATGGTCACCGGTCGCCATCTTCGGCCCTATTGTCGGTCGGGTATGCCATCTCTTGCTATCACAGATTTCCCGACAGAGGGGTATTAGGCGGCTTGGGCACCCGCTATACTGATTGCTTTGACGTTTTCGTGGCTGCTTACCCGTTGGAGTGGGCTTGGCCAAGGGGCGGACGGTGGACCGGGGATCTCACCTTGTCGGCTGCCCGACCTGTCGCCGGAGCCCGGTGACCGATGTGCATTATGGCCATCCTATACAAGACGGCGCGTGATACCCCTGTCCTGCTGGCGGCCAATCGCGAGGAACGGTTGGCACGGCCATCGCTGTCGCCCAGGATTCAGTCGGGCTCGCCGCGGGTGATCTGCGGTGTGGACCGCGAGGCGGGCGGAACTTGGTTTGGAGTGAACCAGTACGGCACCGTCGCCACGGTGACCAATCGCCGGAAGACGCTCGTTCCGGCGGCGCCGCGTTCCCGCGGTTTGCTGTGCCGCGAATTGCTCAACTTCCGCCGTGCCAAGGACGCTGCCCAGTATGCGGCCGATCAACTGGCAACCGGTGCTTACGCCGGCGCGAACTACGTGTGCCTCGACGCCTCATACGGCGCGGTGGTGTACGGCGGTGACCAGATTGAAATCATCGAGCTTCAGCCCGGCCTGCACACGCTCAGCAACGGCAACCTGAACGACCCCAACGATCCCCGCCAAGATTTCATTCGGCGGTCCTTGACCTTGCACAAGCTCGATTCCTCGGTGATGTTCTTGGCCGTAACAAGCCGGACGTTTTCTCGCAAGCACGACATTGCCGGCGGACGTGGAATCGTTCTGACGGGTTCTGAATATGGTACTGCCTCGTCTTGTCTGCTTTCGCTGCCCCGGCGTCTCCAACAGGCCATCCTCCAGCACGCGCCCGGCCCCCCTTCGGAATGTCCCTACGAGGACCTTTCCGCCTTGTTGCGGCAGGTGCTTTCCACGGAGCGCAGTCGGCAGCGGGCCAAGGAACAGCGCGAGAAAGCCGCCAAAGAGGGGGCTGAAGGCAATGCCGACGGCAAGGGTGGCGCCCCCGCTGCGCAGAAAGACCCTTCCCGTACCGCCAAGGCCGGCACTCGTGAAAGCGGCTCCGCCGAGACTGCGAAGGGCGCGATGAAGGCCGACTCGTATAAGAAGACCAAGCCCCCTACCTCCACCGCCAAATCGACACGCAAGCCCAGCGATGAGCCGAAGAAGAAGATCGGAAGAGC
>JAVEUP010000106.1:0-28265 GCA_034005525.1 Thermoguttaceae bacterium
CGATATCGGCCACCCCGTCGCCGGTGAAGTCGGCGGCCATGACGTCGACCAACTCGAGGCTCGGGTTCCACCGCGTCCATTTCTGGTTGGTGAAGGTACCGTCGCCGTTATTGACAGCGACCCACCAGTCGCCGGTCGTGGCGATGCGGCCGACGATATCATCGAGTCCGCTGCCCGTGAAGTCACCGACCATGATGTCCACCAACTCGAGATTCGGGTTCCAGCGGGTCACCTTGCTATTGGTGAAGGCGTCGACCCCGTTGCTTTCTCCAAGCCACCAGTCGCCGTTCGACGCAATGCGGCCAGCCAGGTCGAAGGTGGTAATCACTGAACCGCCGTTCCCGGCCCCGATGGTTCCACCCGTGTCCCCATCGTCGTCTCCATTCCCACCGGGCGAGTTACTCGTGGATGCGCCGACCGGGCGGTGGAAGATGCCGGTTCCGCTGCCGTCCGGGCCAACCCAGACGATAACGTAGTTCCCGTTAGCGGCGAGTGCCACGTCGGGAGTCACTTGGTTGCCGACCACCGTGGCGTTTACGCGGAACTCACCCAGCACGCCTTCCGCGCCCGGGTAAGCCCAGTCGGAGCCGTCCGCGTTGAACATGCGGGCGTAGATGCCGAAGTCTTGATTTTGTATGAAGTCGTCGCGGTCCTGGCCGAAGGTGGACCAGGTAACGACGAAGTGGCCGGCATCGTCCGTGTCCACCGAGGGTTGCCACTGGTAACCGAGCGTGAATTGGTTGACGAGGAATGCCTGCGCGTCGAGGGCGACGCCGGCAGCATTGTAGCGTCGGGCGTAGACGCCCCACCCGCCGGAAGCGTCGTTACCGAAGTCGTTGTATACGACTACGAAGTTCCCGCTGGCGTCGATGGCGACGCGCGGGTCCTGCTGCTTGTCGCCGGTTCGCGTGTTCACCAGGAACTCGCTGCCCAGCTTATTGCCCGCCGCATCGAACCGTTGGCCGTACACGCCTGTCTGGTTGCCGTCCTGGGTCCAGCTCTGCCAGACAATGATAAAGGTGCCGTTGGGGCCCGCCGCCACGTGCGAATTCTCCTGGCTGCTGTACTCGAAAGTATTGACCAGGAACTCGGAAGTAAGGGGAGTACCAACAGAGTTGAAAATGCGGGCGAAGATACTGGTTGTGGTATTGCTCGTGCGGATATCTTGACCGTAACTCGTCCACGTAACCACAAAACTGCCGTCGGCGCGCATGGCGATCGCGGGCTCGTTCTGTGCGTTCTGCGTAACCTGGTTCACGCGGAACTGCTGTCCGAGAGGGACGCCGAAGGCGTCGTACGCGCGGGCCCATACTCCCGAGTCGTCGGAATCGCCTTCGCCGGACCAGGTGACCACGAAATTGCCGTAAGAGTCCATGGCCACGTCGGGCTGGATTTGCGTGCCCGTTGTGAAGGTGTTCACCGTGAATTCCGCGCCGACTTTCGTACCGGCAGCGGTGTACCGCTGACCGACGATGTTGCCTTCATCCGACCAATCGGTGTCGCTGCCGTAAGTAACCCAAACCACCACGTAGTCGCCCACGGCATTGGAAGCGACCCGTGGGCTGTCCTGGTTGCCCACAACCGACTCGTTCACACGTTCGTCGAATTCATCCTCGTCGGGATCGCCGGGACCCGGTGGTGGATCCTCGGTACTTGGATCGCCAACGCGAATAACGAACTCGCGTTCAAAGTCGCCGCCGGGCTCACCGTCGTAGTTGCCGTCGAACGGGTTGCCGAAGATGTCCTCCACACGGTCGCGGACGATCAGGACATACCGTCCCTCTTCCAGCGGCTGCCAGTTGGGATCGGTCGGATCGCCATCGAACGTAACGATGGCCTCGAACTTCTGGCTCGGTGCATATGTCTCGGGATAGAGTCCGTGCAGCAAGTCAAACCCGAATTGCACGTTGGCGATGCCTCCGAACAGCAGGCTGCCGTTTTGGAGGATTCCCCAGTTGGCGGTATTCACTATGCTATTCACCCCGCCATCCTCGACGTTCAGATCCTCGCCGAAGGTCACGACGAACTGCTGGACGTAATAGTCGAGCACGTCGCCGGGGAGCACCTGCTCAAACTCCACGTCGGGATCCACGGCGAACACGTCGGCCACGACCGGTCCGGCGTCGTCGACTACCTTCTCGTACCGCTGATAGAACACACCTTGGTCATCGCCGGTGCCGAAGCCGCTCCATACCACGACGATGTCGCCGGTGTGGTTCACCGCAACGCCGGGATACCGCTGGTTGCCCTCGGTGGTCGTGTTGACGCGCATTTCGGCTTGGAATTCGCCGTTGGGCCCCAGATACGGATTGGTCGCCATCGCCTCGACGCTGGCGTACCGCTGGAGATAGATGCCCCATTCATCCCCGTCCTGGTGGACGCTCTCCCAGACGATGACAAAGTCGCCGTCGGCGTCCATGGCCGCGCGCGAGTGCTGCTGGTCGTGTTCAGCGAACGTATTCACCAGGAATTCGCCGCCGACAGCAGTAGCTGAAGTGTCGTAGCGTCGGGCGAAAATGCCATTCTCACCATCAACCCCGGGGCCGGGACCGCTTCCCCCGCCGTCCTGGCCGTGGCTTGTCCACGTAATGACGAAATCGCCGCTGAGGTCCATCGCCACGCTCGACCACTTCTGGTTGTCGGCAATCGTCTGGTTCACCAGGAACTCGCCGGTACCGGCAGCGGTCGCCATGTCGATCCAGCGGGCGTAGTCCGATACGCGGACGTCCCCGCCCAGGTCGCCGAAGCTGGCATTGACACCCGGCAGGACGTCGTGGGAACCGGGTCTCGCCCAAATCCAACTGGTGACGGCCGCGATGCGTCCGTCGATGAGGTTCGGACCGCCCGAGTCGCCGGGTGCACCGGAGACTTCGTCATTGCCAAGCCCCAGGTCATGAATACCAAACTCGAGACCGAACAGATCGTTCTCCGGCAATCCGTTGTCGAAATCGTAAATCAAACAGTCGCCGAAGAAGCCGTATACGCTGTCGAGCGCGTCATACCGGTTCAGGCCCGTACGTTTCTCTCCGTCGTAGAAGACGTATCCGGTCTCGCCCGTTCCGCTGGTGCCGTAGCCGACTTTGCGGAATGCCTGGTCGAGTTCGTCTCTCTCGCGATAGATATCGTACACGGGCACGCCGGCGGGCACGCTGCCCGCAAGGACCACTATGGCGAGGTCGCCGCCGCCGGTGTTGACGTCGCCGGTCCAGAGCGGATGTACGAAGATCTCCGAAACACCCATCTGGACGGGACCGCCCTCAAGATGGAAGACCACGGTCACGTCTTCAGTCGCAAGGGCATTGGGCCCATCGGTGACGACGTGCGCGGCGGTGAGGATATGACGTCCGCTGAGTAGGGCTGCTCCACTCCCCACGCCACCCCCGGCGAAGATTTGCACAACGCCGTCGTAGCCTTCTCCCGGATCCACAATGTAGTCGTCCGGATCGCCGACGGTGGTCATCAGCGGCGCCTTATACCAACCTTGCGGCCAAGACACGTTGAGAGCCGCCGCGGTTGCGGCGGAGGTTGACAGGCGGAGGACTTCGTTGCTGACGAACTGCCGCGCGTAGATGTTCGTCTCGTACGCGGCATCGCCGTCCTGGCCGCTGGAGGTCCAGCTTACGACGAACGTGCCGTCGGCACTCATCGCGATAGACGGGAACATTTGGTTGCCCAGCGTAGTCTCATTCACCAGGAACTCGCCGGGCGCGCCGTCAACGCGCGTGCCAATCTCGATCCGCGCGCCGGGATCACCAGTGATCGTGGCACGTTCAATAATCATTTGCGAGACGTCCACGCTCCCGTACCGGCCCACGAACATAACGGCCAGTTCCGTACTGCTGATAGCGTATACAAGGACCTCCGCGCCGAGGCGCTCGAGTTCCTCCCGGACCTTCTCCGCAATCGTGAACGTATTGCCGGCGAACTCGATGTCGTTGGTGACGTTCGGGGTACCGGCATCGCCGCCGGTCCAGCGGAGCGCGAATGTGCCGACCGGGCGGTTGAGGAAGCTGATGACCTGGATCTCGTTGATCCCGCCGATCGGGTTGCCGTGCGTATCGTAGCGCTGTCCGTAGATGCCCCATCCGTGCCCGTCCTGGTTCATACTCTGCCAGACGATGACGAAATCGCCGTCGATGTCCATGGCCACGGCGGGTTTACTCTGGGTGTCCCTGGTCGTCGAGTTCACCAGGAACGCGTCCTCTCGTGCATTGCCCGCCGCGTCGAACCGCCGGGCCCAAATGTTCCAGTTGGGCGCGGCGGTGGTGCCGTCGTTCTGGCTCCAGGCGACGACAAAATCGCCGTCGGCGTCGCGGGCGACTGCCGCCTCGGTGGCCGTGGGATTCGAGGTCACGCGAATCTCATTGTTTGCCCACGGCTGCCCTGTTGCCGGATTGATGACCGTCACAACCGTTATGTTCGACTCGCGGCCAGCGGGCGCATCCGTCCAGACGGTTTGGTACAGCCTCGCATAAACCCCCTCGTGACCGGGCTGCTCGTTCCTCCAGACGACCACGTAGTCGCCGTCAGCGTCGGAGGCGACCGGGTTCGCGCCGTGCGGGTAAGTATACTGGTCGCCCGAGGGGTCGGTGTTCACTCGCGTTTCGCCGCCGCTCGGCACGGTAAGATGGAATTCGCGCCGGAACACCTCGCCGTTGACTTCGTACCCGGTACGGCCAAGCGGGTTGCCTGCCCGGTCGCGTAGCCAATTGAGCGCCACGATTTCGTAGAAGCCGTCTTCCAGCGGGGCAAGGCCATAGCTTGCACCGTTGCCGTCGAGTTCAATGACGGCCTCCCACTTGTTGCTTCCCGTAACCTGCCCCCCCCACAAGATGGGCGCCAGGTCGGACGCGGCATTCATTCCGAAGAACACGCGCGAGATGCCGCCAGGGAGTTCGACGCCGTCGTGCAACAGCGCCCAGTTCTCGGGATTGGTGACAGCATGCCTGCCTTCTCGCATCATATCTTCGTCGAAGACCACCACGATGTACTGGAACGGATCATTCACTGGGTCCGTCACAATCACCTGGCCCCCGTCGATCAACCGTTCACCGCTTGTCAGCAGGAAGTCGGTAACCATGGGTCCAGCCGTATCGGTGCTCTCGTTAAACGTACGGAAGTGCAGGCTGGTTCCAGCGCCAGAGCCGTCGGTGTACCGGTCGACCTGCGTCCAAGCCAGAACGTAGTCGCCTTCCGGCTGTATACCAATCGAAACCTCGGCTTGCTCGGTGCCCGGATCTGCGTACGTGTAGCCAACCGGGTGCGGGAACTCGTCTTCCAATGGGGAGATTGCATACTCCCCGCCGACTTGCAGGAAACGGGCAAAGATGGTTGCGTTCAAGGGCGGCGGGAACGGCCTCTCCCCGACAAAAGGCACGCCCGTGATACGTTCTTGTTCTTCGCCGCCACTCTCTCCGGCAAAGTGAACACGGAACTCGTAGTAGTCACGGCTGTGTGACTCGACGGTCACGCGGACGCCCTCGAATCCGAGCAATAGCAGTTCACGTCGAATGCTGTCGGCGACGCCGGGCAAATCGAAGCGGTTGAACGTGATCGGCCCCGACTCGTCTCCGCCCACCGCTAAGGTGAAGCGGCCCACCAACTCCTGCCCCATAATCGGCGTGAACCTGAGGATTTGAACGCAGTCGTGCAATACCTCGGCGTTGAGGACCGATATCCCGATTCCCGTGTCATGCAGTTCCCCATGGAAGGTGACCTCAAACAGGTCGTCGGTGTAGAAGCTCCCCTCGGCGCCAGCCATGTTGAACGCCAGCTCCCAAGGCGTGTCCCGCCGCTCCCGGAGTTCCGCCAGCGTGACCGGTCGGACGCTGATGCCGGCATTGAAAGGCGGTTCTTCCCACGAAATACCTGACCGCAGAAGGCCCTCCAGAGCATTATGGATGGCCGCGGCCGTTGCTGCTCGGTTCACCGTGTGATCGGCGTTGAGGACTACTTGCACCTCCACGTCCTCGTAGCCGGCAGCCCAGGGATGCGATAACCGCAAAGTGAAGGACTGCCAGCGGCCCCATATCGTAACGTCAAGGGGAATAATCACGCGCTGATTCTGGCCGTCGCGCATGTTGTTGCCAATGCTGTCGCTGGCGAGGATGTTCTCCACGCCGAGTTCGGGATGGGTGTCGAAACGGCTGAACATGACGCCGTTGGCCTCGCCTCGCACCAGGCCATAGAATCCATTGAGAAGACCCCAGAATTCGCCAAGTTCCCCCTCAGTCATCGGCTGGACGACTTCCGTACTCCAGAGCCGTACTGTAGGCGGAACGCTGGGATAAACGTTGAGGTTGGTGAAGTCGATCCGGACCCGGAACGGCGACGTCGATAAAACGTCCACGACAACGCCCGGATAGCCCGGATAGAGCCCTTCGATGGCCGACTGAATGTCCTGGCCCAGTTGGGCCGGGTTGCCCGGGTCGAACCGAATCGCCCGCGTCCACTGGCCTGCCAGTTCAATGCGGAAGAAACCGGGCTCATTGTCGGCAAACTCAAGCTCTTGCACTGCAAACCCGAAGGGGACCCCCGGGAAGAACGAAATCAGTTCGATCACTTCTTCCGTCCGGTAAAGATAATCCGCGGGCCGGTCAAGCGGGTTGGGTACGCCCCGGAAGTCGATCCGAAACGTACGCGGGTCCAATGACGCGACCGTTACCGTAACGCCTGCATAGCTTGGCCGCATTGCCACCAGGGCGTTTTGAATATTGGCGGCCACTTGATACGGATCGTTCGGAATGTACTCGATGGCTCGCGTCCGTTCGCCCGCCAACTGCACGCGGAAGAAACCGCGTACCGGCTCATCAAGAACAAACTCCAGATTCTGAATCCAGAAGCCGACCGGGTCGGCATCGACTGCCACGACCGGCTCGACCACGGTCACTTCTGTCACGCGAAGCACTGTCTGTGGCCGCAGGGCGGGGTCGGGAATGCTCGTGAAATCGATCCGGTACTCCCTGCCGGTGAGCGTCAGGGCGATTACCGTCAACCCCGTGTAGTCGGGCGACAGCGCCTCCAGGGCAAGCCGAATGTTCTCGGCTACTTGCCCCGAGTCGCCGGGGACGAATTCAATTGGCTGCGTCCACGCATTCGCCAGCCCAAGCCGGAAGTAACCGGCGGTGTCGTCGGCGAATTCCAGGTCCTGCACCCAGGTGCCGACCGGGTCGGCCAGGAACGATACGACCGGCGCGATCATCAGCGCTGCGCTGGGCCGGTCGGCCGGATCGGGAACACCACGGAAATCGACCCGAAACTGCCTGCCATCCCCCGCCAACGGTGTTACCGTAACACCGACGTAAGCGGGCGACAACGCCTCCAAGGCGAGCCGGATGCTCTCGGCCACCTGATTCGGATCGCCTGGGATGAACTCAAGCGGTGGCGTCCATTCATCCCCGAAGCCCAGGCGGAAGAAGCGGGGCATCTGGGCGTCGAATTCCAAGAGTTGCACCCAGGTACCAGCCGGGTTGGTCGAGAATTCCACAACCGGCGCGACCATGAGCACCGCCCGGGGCCGGTCAGCCGGATTGGGGACGCCACGGAAGTCGATCCGGTGGTCCCTTCCCGTGTCCGACAAGGGCGTTACCGTCACGCCTGCATAACCCAACGCTTCCAGGGCGGCTCGAATATTGGCGGCCACCTGATCCGGGTCACCTGCAACGAACTCGATCGGCCGCGTCCATTGGTTTGCGATCCCGAGGTGGAAGTAGCGGGGCGTCTGATCGCCCAGTGCCAAGTCTTGAACCCAAGTGCCGATGGGGTCAGTTAAGAACTCTACAACGGGCGCGACCATGATCACCACCCTGGGGCGGTCGGATTGGCTGACACCCATGAAACTGATCCGGTGTTCCCTCCCCGTATCCGACAGCGGCGTCACCGTCACTGCTGCATAGCTGGGGGAAAGCGCTACCAAGGCAAGCCGGATGTTCTCGGCCACCTGGTCCGGGTCACCCGCAACGAACTCGATCGGTCGGGTCCACTGATTCGCGATCCCGAGGTGGAAATAGCGGGGCGTCTGAGCGTCCAGCGCCAAGTCTTGAACCCAAGTCCCGGCGGGGTCGGCCTGAAATGCGCCAAGGACCGGTGCGACCATGAGCACAGCCCTGGGGCGGTCGACCGGATTGGGGACCCCGGTGAAATCGATCCGGTACTCCTGCCCGTCTTGCGACAGGGACGTCACCGTGACGTTCGCATAGTTGGGGGAAAGTGCTACCAGGGCGAGCCGGATGTTCTCGGCCACCTGGTCCGGGTCGCCTGCAACGAACTCAATGGGTTTCGTCCACTGACTCCCCACACCCACGCGGAAGAAGTCGGGCGGCTGGGCGTCAAAGACCAGATCCTGTACCCAGGTGCCAACGGGTTCGGCCGTGAATGTCCCGGCAATTGGCGCGACGGTGATCACGGAATCCGGCCTGTCGAGCGGGTCGGGGACGCCGCGGAAGTTGATTCGGTACTCCAGTGCCGACAGCGACGTCACGGTCACATTCGCGTAGTCGGGGGAAAGCGCCACCAGGGCGAGCCGGATGTTCTCGGCCACTTGGGCCGGGGTCCCCACGAACTCAATCGGCGTCGTCCACTGGTCCGCCACCTCCAAACGGAACAGGGTGGGCGGCTCGGCCTCAAACACCAGGTCCTGCACCCAGGTGCCGACGGGATCGGCCACGAACGTGCCGGCAACCGGTGAGACCATCAGCACAGCCCTGGGCCGGTCGGCCGGATCGGGAATGCCGGTGAAATCGATCCGGTATTCCCATCCGGTTTGTGACAACGAAATGACCGTAACACCGGCATAGTCGGGGGAAAGCCCTTCCAGGGCGAGCCGGATGTTCTCGGCCACTTGTTCCGGATCACCCGTGATGAACGTAATCGGTTGCGTCCACTGGCTCCCCACACCCACGCGGAAGAAATTCGGGGGCTGTTCTTCAAACGTCAGATTCTGTACCCACGTGCCGACGGCGCTGGCCGTAAATGAGACAACCGGCGTGCCGACAATCACCTCGGTTCTGCGAAGCAGCGTGGTCGGAACCGTCGGCGCTAGGGGAACGCCCGTGAAATCGATCAAGAATTTGAACGGCTCCGATGGCGATACCACCGTCACCGAAAGGCCTGCATAACGGGCAGGGTTGACGTTCTCGATAGCCGACTGGATGTTGTCCGCCACCTCAGACGCATCGATCGGATCGAAATAGATTCCTCTCGTCCACCTGCCATCCACCAGCACTTGGAAGTAACCAGGCTGGAAATCAGCAAAGACAAACTCCTGTTGCGTATACGGATTCAGAGCCGCCCCGACGGCGTCCGCCACGTACGCCACAACGGGCGGAGTCACTTCCGTTGCAGCAAGCAGCGCCGTGGGCGGCGCGGGAGTGTCCCGGAAGTCGATGCGATACCTCCGCCCGCCTTGCGATAGCGACGTTACCACGACGTCTTGATAGTCCGCTGAGAACTCCTCAAGAGCGTCCTTGATGTTCGTGGCCACCTGCGACGGATTGGTGCGGTCGAACTCGACCCTTCGTATCCATTGGCCTGCCAGGCGGAGGTCGAAGAAACCGTAGTCGGGCGTGTCCTCGTCAAACTCCAGCACCTGCACCGAATAGCCCACGGGTTCCGCCGGGACGGATTCAAACTGCTCGACGACCTCCGTTGCGCGAAGCAGCCCGGTGGGCGGGCTGGGAACGCCGGTGAAGTCGATACGGTACATCCACCCCGTTTGTCCGACAGGCGTTACCACGACTCCTGCATAGTCGGCCGAGAGTGCCTCAAGCGAGAGTTTGATATTCTCAGCCACCTGGTCCGGGTCGCCTGCATCGAATACAATTGGTTGTGTCCAGGCAGCTCCCAGCCGCAAGTCGAAGAAACCGGTAGGCGGTGTTTCCTCACCGAACTCTAACACTTGCACTGAGAAATCGACGGGATTCGCCGGGAACAATGTATCCTGCTGGACGACTTCCGTCGCGCGGAGCAAGCCCGTGGGCGGGACGGGCACGGCACGGAAGTCGATACGGTACTCCCGCCCGTCTTGCGTCAAGGACGTGACCACTACGCCTGCATAATCCGGCGAGAGTGCCTCCAGAGCAGCCCGAATGTTCTCGGCCACCTGCAATGGGGTGCCTGAAGCGAACGCAATCGAACCGGTCCACGCGCCTGCCAGCCGCAGGTGGAACGACCCGGAGTCCGGCGTGGTATCGCCGAACTTCAGTAATTGCACCGAGTAGTCCAGCGGAGTCGCCGGGAACAGGGCGCCCTGCTGAACCACCTCAGTGGCGCGAAGCAATGCCGAAGGCGGGCCGGGGACGTCTCTAAAATCGATCTGGTACCTGTGCCCGGCTTGTGTCAAGGAGGTTACGGTAACGCCTGCATAGTTGGGCGAGAGCGCCTCCAGGGCGAGCCGGATATTCTCCGCCACCTGGTTCGGGTTACCTGCGGCGAACTCAATCGGCAGCGTCCACTCGCCTGCCAGCCGCAGGTCGAAGAAACCGGAATCCGGCGTGTCGGCACCGAATTCGAGGATCTGCACGGAGAAGTCGATAGGGGTTGCCGGGAAAGCGGCATCTTGGTCAACCACGTCGGTGGCGCGGAGCAATGCCGCGGGTGGGACGGCAACGTCTCGGAAGTCGATTTCGTACTTCAGTCCCTCTTGTGTTAACGACTTGACCACTACGCCGGCATAGTCGCCCGAGAGTGACTCGAGAGCGAATTGAATATTCCCGGCCACCTGTTCCGGGTTACCTGCAATGAACTCAATCGAGTCCGTCCAGGCGCCTCCAACTTGCAGGTAGAAGAACCCGGCGTCCGGTGTGTCTGCGTCGAACTCCAGCATCTGCACCGAATAGTCGATGGGAGTCGCCGGGAAAGCGGCATCCTGGTCAACCACGTCGGTGGCGCGCAGCAGCGCCGCGGGCGGGGCGGGTACGCCCTGGAAGTTGATCCGGTACTCCCGTCCCCCTTGCCCCAACGGCGTTACCACAACGCCCGCATAGTCGGGCGAGAGGTCCTCGAGGGCAAGCCGGATGTTCTCGGCAACCTGGTCCGGGTCGTCGGCAGCGAACTCAATCGCGTGGGTCCAGGTGCCTCCCACTCGCAGGTGGAAGAACCCGGCGTCCGGCGAGGACGCGCCAAACACCAAATCCTGCACCGAAAAGCCGATTGGAGTTGCCGGGGACGCATCAACCTGCTCCACCACTTCCGTCGAGCGGACCAAGGCCGTGGGCGGGTTGGGCACGCTCTGGAAATTGATCCGGTACTCCCTGCCGGTTTGTGTCAAAGTCCCCACTTGAACACCCGCATAGTCGGGTGACAGGGCCTCAAGCGCAAGCGCTATGTTCTGTGCAACCACCATCGGTGTGGTCTGATCGAACGCAATCGGCCCGGTCCACTCGCCGCCCACGCGAAGGTGGAAGAAACCGGTGCCCGGCGTCGCGTCGTCAAACTCCAACACCTGCACCGAGTAGCCGACAGGGATTGCCGGGTCGGAGTCAGTCAACTCAATCACTTCCGTCCTGCGAACCAACGCGTTCGGTGGGGCGGGGACGCCTCGGAAATCGAACAGGAACCGAAGCGGTTCCGAGTCCTCATCAAACGTCACCACGACGCCTGCATAATCGGGCGAGAGGGACTCGAGGGCGAGTCGAATGTCCTCGGCCACCTGATCCGGGTCGGTCGGATCGAACACAATCGCACCTGTCCACATGCCCGCCAGTTGTAAACGGAACAGGCCGAGAATGTCCTCTTCAAACTCCAACTCCTGCAGCGAGAAGCCGATGGGGATCGCCTGGACCAATCCCGCCGGTTCGGCCACTTGAGACCGATAGATCGGCGTCGTCGGCTGAACACCCCCGGCAAAATCCACCATGAACTCAAACGGCACCGTTGAGTTCAACCGTGTTACTGCAACCACATAGCCGGGCCGGAGTGCCTGAAGGGCGACCCGCATGTCTTCGGCAACCTGATCCAGGTTGGCCGGGTCGAAATCGATCGGGTCCGTCCTTCGGCCCGCCAGTTCCAGCCGGAAAAAACCGAATTCATCGTCATCGAAAACCAACTTCTGCTTTCCAAACGGAGTTTGGTACGGGTCGGTCGTCGCCTGGACCGAATCCTCTACGTCGGGACCGACGTCGTGGGGCACGCTGGCCTCGGGATACACAATCCCTTCGATCGCCCCGGTCACGTCGAATGCCGATACATCGGGGCCGAAGCCGTCGTATACGATCACCAGATCGCCGTCGGCGTCGATAATGACCTGGTTCCCGCCCTGGTAACCCGGCCAGTCGGTGCTTTCGACGGCGGGATTGAACGAGGCGCTATTCACCCGCAGTTCGCTGCGGAGGACTCTCAGGTTGGTGAAATCGCCCGCCGTGTTGAAGTTCATGCCATACTCGCGCGCATAAACTCCCTTGTCGAAGGGTTCACCCAATCCAGGTATGTTGTCGTTGTCGGACGTTGGCCTGTACTCCCACCCGACGACGAAGTTGCGGTCCATGTCGAACGCCGCGGTGGAACTGAAGCCGGCGCCAATGGTGAACTGGGGGTGGTCGGGGCTGCTGAACTGGTGGGTCAGCGCCTGGCCCTCCGGATTGTACAGCGCCCCCTGAATGCTGGCGAACTGCGGCATGGTCCACGAAACGAGGAAATACCCGTCGTAGCTCACTGCGACAAAGGGGTCGTTGTGAATCTCGGTGTCGATTTCGTTGACCTGCCACTCGCTGCCCAGCTTCTCGCCGTCACGGTTGAAACGCTGGGCCCAAATGTCGTTGAAGAACGAGATGTCCTGCCCCTCGCTTACCCAAGCGATCACGTAGTTCCCGTCGTCATCCATGCCAACGGCAGGTGAAAACTGCGCGTTGGCCCTAGTCGTATTCACCAGGAACTGGTCGCCCAGTGGACGAACGCCCTGGATGGGCGTTTCGCCCACGCCGTCCCGGTCCATGTCGGCGTAGAACGTCACTTCGGACCAAGGGACAATTGCCTGGGGCGAAAAGCGGCGGGCGAAAACGTCGGTTACGCTTTTCCATTGGCTGCCGGGAATCTGCCAATCGGGCACCTCGCTCTGCCAGGTGATCACGAACTCGCCGTCGGCGTCTATGGCCACGGCGGGCGCGGTCTGGTTGAACTTGTCGGGTCCCGTCGTGAACGGGTTGTCCGGCTCCGGATCGTTCACACGGAACTCGGGGCTCGGTTCCTTGATGGTCCGCGGCCCTTCCAGCGAACTGTCCAGAAAACGCCAATCCTCGAGCAACTGAGTTCCATCCCACACTCTGAAGTCCAAGTCCGGATGATCGATCTTGCCGGAGTTGCCAATGAACATGATGTCGAACGTCACGTACTCCATGCCTGCCTCCAACGTGAAGACGGGCACTACCGAAACTTCCACCGGAGTCGTTCCGCCAAGCGGCAGTTGAGGCACCGGAATGTTGATCGGCGCCATGTCGTAATTTCCAAGGGTATATGCCGTATTTCCGACGGTATATGTCCCAACGGTATATTCCGCGAACCACGACTCGATGGCCGTGGCCGTCTCCCAGGGATCGTCCGGAGAAATCGGAATGTCAGTAAGTTCGACCGGTACACGGACCTTCTCGACCTCAATGGACGGAAGAAACCCTGTATCGAAGGACCAGGCATTCGGATCGGCGTACAACAAGTGCTGGGCTTCACGGCCGGAGGCATCTCCGAACTGGATGTCATAAGTGCGCGGACTGATCCCGACGACCACGACATCGTCCAACACACCACCGAGCGCGCGCAGGCCTTGCTGAATGGACAATGCGTTCCGCTGCATTGCCTGGAGAGGCGTTTCCCATAGGTACGGCAACTCCCGGAAAAAGATCGGCCCCGTGTTGTCGGTACTCTCCATACCGAGGCGGAGCACGAAGGTGCCTTCGAGGCATTCCTGAAACTCCACGGGAAGGGATGGTTCGTAGCTTGCCGCCAGGGTGAGTCTCTGGACCTCGTTCCCGCCATACCTGAGATCAAAAGTGGCATTGCTATTATTGCGCACGCCGTCGGGCAGTGTGATCCGCTGAACCTCGTCGGTGTAGTACCGTGCGTAGATATTCGTTTCGGACTCCGGGGGGAAGGTGCCGGGAATCGGATCCTCGCGGGTCCACACCACCACGAAATTGCCATCGTGATCGACGGCAATCGACTGTCCAGCCGTGGTAAATTGGACCATCTCCGTCAAGGAGTCGATCTGTTGATCGTCAACGTGTCCGGCCGAAACGCTCAGCAGTGCCCGCTCTTCAAGCGGATCAAGCCTGAGGCTTCGATTCCGGCTCACCGGGCGGGACTTGCGGCGGCGCACCGTTCCTCCGTTCAAGGCGGCAGTCAAACGCGACCACGTATTCCAGTTCAACCACGACATGGCGTTATCCCCTGTAGTAAAGCTGTAAGCTTCGACGTCTGTGCGAATCAACCCTTGATGATGGTTCTTCCCATTAATCTAATCCCCAATCCTGCCACGGTTCCTCACCGTGTAGCATGGACGTCCGTTTCGCGGGCCGGAGATCCGTGGCCACTCCCACATACCAGAGGCCCGTACCACGATTGCTCCACCGCTCTGAGTGCCGAAGACCGGCGCAAGAACTGCGCGCATACACCCAAGCGGCCACCGCCTGGAAGCGGGCAGCCTCGGTGCTGGAGCGGAGAGAATCCGAAATACCGGCGACCACTTCTCGCGGCGCCGGAGCCCCCGTTGCATGACAATCGCCTTGTTCTGAGCCGCCCGCTCCCTTGCCGAGCCGGCGGACGACCCCAAGCTGTCCATTCATTCAACACCAAGACTTCGAGAAAGTCAATCGGATTGTCCGTTGCAACCCACAAAACAACGAGAATATCCCAAAGGCAAACCCCCAGGACTTCTCAGGTTATCCACTTTATCATGATTGGGGCTTCTTTCCGCGTCAAGAGGAAACTGCCAGGAGAGCTTTCGCGAAGCTGCTCTGACCACCCGAAGACGCACCAACCCCTCCAGGGTGGTGCCCAGGCTCTTGAAATCCGACGAGGTCGCTATCTAGCCGGGATTATTGATCTACGTAGGGTGGGCCAAGGTCGCGTGGGTCGTTGGTGGGCTCGCACAAGGCGAAACCAACCTGATTTGCAGCCCACCGCCTGGATGCACGCCGACAGTAGCGACCGATGGGCCACCAAAGAAGCGGCTTGTTTGATCCACCCTACCTGTCTCAGAATTCGGCAACTCGTAGCCGAGGCTCTCCGAGGCTCTCCGAGACTCGGATTTCGGCGTCTGGGAGAGACGCCGCTACGGGAAATCCGTTTTCGCTGCTCGCCTTACTGACTCCCCGCGGGATTACTCCTCGGAGTCGGCGGCGCGCCGTTTTTCCAGTACAACGGTATTACCCGAATGGGTGTGTTCGACGCGAGTCATGAAGTGCCGCATGAGCATCAGGCCGCGGCCGCAAGGACACTGGAGCCGCTCGGGATCGGTCGGATCGGGCACGCAGGCGGGGTCGAAGCCGGAGCCTTCGTCGTGAACCTCGATGCGCACCAAGTCCGGCCCGAGCCAACAGCGCACCCGCACCAACTTGGCCGTATCGTAGTGGTTGCCGTGCGCAATCGCGTTGACAACCGCCTCCTCCATCGCGAGGCGGACGCTGAACCGATCGTGCCGGCTCCATCCGGCCGCTTCCATTTCGCGGAGCAACTCCTCCTGAATGCCGCGGCCGGCGCCCGTTTCGCTGGGGATCGACCGGTCGGTTTGCCAGTTCCAGTGCTCGTCAGTCATCAGGCACCGTTTCGAAGGAGGTGCTGGTGCTAGTTGCTGGTTGTTAGTTGTTAGTTGTTAGTTGCTAGTTGCTAGGGAACAAGCCGCCCAATAACCTGGGCACGCTGGATTGTTCGGATTTGTCGTGCTTTTCGCTAACAACTGACCACTAACAATTAGCAACTAGCAACTAAAACGCGGCGAGGGCGTCGGCTTCGTCGTCGCGGATATCGAACAGGCGGTCCAGCTTGGTAATGGTGAAGACCTCGAATATCTCAGGTCTGATATTCGAAAGCTTCATGGCACCGCCGTTGGTCTTCATCTTTTTGTCCAGCGTGATCAGCTTCCCCAGGGCAGAACTCGAAAGGAACTCAACCTGCGAGAAGTTCAGCAGGAGCTTGTCCTGTCCCTCGGCGTCGACGAGACCGAACAATTCCTGACCAAGCTCCTGGATGCGAATATCCTCGATGAGCTTGCGGTCGCGGAAGCGGACCACGGTAACATCGCCGACCTCATTGACCTCAATGTGTCGATAATCGGGCATTGGCCAAACTCCTTGGTTGAGCGGGGAAAAGCTGACTGTCACCTCGTGTGCAAAGTACCCGAAGGACCCTGCGGGCAAAAGGGTGACTCTTGCCTTTCCCCCGCCGTGATTCTGCAAAACGCCCTACATATTAGACGTCGTGCCGATCGTGTCAACCCCACCTGTCCGGCTTGCGACGATCCGGTCAGTCGGATCGGCGGTTGCGAAGTACGGCCCGGTGGATCAGAAGAAGATTATCGCCCCGGAATTCGGTAATCGTGCCGGTAACCAGCCATTGGAGGGGCTGCGGATTGTCCTCGATCGCTCGCCCAACCCGCTCAAGGGCCAGATTCTCCAGGACCACGAATCGGCCCCGCCCCAATTCGGTGAAGAAGGTAATCCGGTCGCCGGTCATCCGAAACGTGCCGGGCTGATCGACCAGTTCGGTTCCCTCGCGGAGCCGATCTTCCTTCTGTTGCGTCTCTTCCGCGACGTCGCCCGCCGAAGGGTTGCCCGGTGCGCCGGAGGTTTGGGCGATGGCAACGGCCACGCCCAGAAGCAGTGCGCCGGCACAGAAGAGCGACGGGGTAGGCATTTGCCGATCGTCTGTTCTGGCGAACGCGCGCCGGTTCCGTTGTTCGAAGGAGTCGAGAGGGCCCATGATGAAGTCTCTGTGGGTGGAGTTTCTTTGTGGGGCGTAACCGCCTACTTTCCGTCGGGTCGCCTCATGATCAGCGACTGGAGGATGAGCGTGGCGGACAACGACAACATAGCCCAGCCAATCCAGTCGGCCGGCCGGATGGTTTTCTGTGCAAGCGGTCTGCCCGACTGGGTCAACGCCGGCGTGGCCGCATTGACCGACGCCAGTGGATGCCCGGTTCGTTCGGCCAGGAATTGAGTCAGTTCGGGGGTGAGCTTGTACGACTCGACCGCGCGAAGCTGAAGCCCCAGAAACAGAAAGAGCAGTCCTGCAAGGAACAACTGGTTGCGGTTCAAATCGAACATGGATTCAGCCCTTGTGTCGCCTCCCGCCGAAGGAGGCTGGCCCGACGTCGCGGCCAATGCAAACCGTCTTTCGGATACCCGGCCGTCGCGCCACGAGGACCGCGACCGTCGCAGGTGAATGGTTGCATTCCCTCACTAGCTATTATCGAGCTAGGATTTCCACCCGGTTGACGCAAGATGTGCAGGTGCGGGTTATTCGGGCGCGCAGCGGCAGATGCCACCTCGCACGCGGCAATCCCAGCGTGATGATTCCGAGACAGTTCAGCGCGATTGTGCCCGAAACACCGGCGATACCACATGCATGGGTAGGCGGGACTGTAACTGTTCACGGATCGGTGGAGCAGGCTGCTTTCTTCGATGCATGCGATTGCCACGCACACGGCTTGGCGCGTCCTATACTATCTACAAGGGGCTGCACCATACCCGCCGCGCGGCAGCCCCACGGCACAGACCCCTGCGCGGCGCCCAATGGTCCCGAGAGGTGTTGACATGTCGAAGACCGTGCTGGTCGTGGACGATTCAATGCTGATGCGAAAGATGGTGGCCGATACCCTTGTTGACGCCGGCTGGCAGGTGGTTGGAGAAGCCGCCAACGGACAGGAGGCCGTCGATCAATACAGGGAGAAGCACCCCGACGCCGTGACGCTCGACATTGTCATGCCGGGCACCAACGGGATGTATGCTCTGGAGCACATTCTGCAATTCGACCCGCGGGCGAAGGTCGTCGTGGTTAGCGCACTGAACCAGACGCGGCTTATCTCCGAAGCGATCCGCAAGGGCGCCCAGGACTTCATTGCCAAACCGTTTCTGCCCGAGCAGCTCCAACAGACCATGAGCCACTGCGTGCCGGAAGCAGCCGGTGCATGAGCCATTGTCAAGATACTGGCTGACCGGGGCTCCAAGCTCCATTTCCTCCCTCCCTTCCCTGCTTTTCCTTTCTCTATTTTCTTCTCCAATTCCCCTCTCACTCGGCATCGCATGAGGGTATAATAGTGGTTTTTTCCACGGAACTTTGCCATGTCCCGAGAGCGCCTTATTGGTGCTGCGTGTATTATCTGCCTGATTGCCGTGGTGGCGATCGGCTTCTGGAAGACCGGGGGGCCCGGCGCCCCGGCACGAGTGCTGCTGCCCCGTCGAGTTGAGGCGATCATGGGGACCGACGGCATGTTGGCCGCGGTCATCCCGCCGGCCGAGCATGGCGAGGCCAACGACGTGCTACATGAGGCGGAGAACGCCCTGCGCGGTTTCGAGGCGAAATTGAGCGTGTGGCTGAATCGGTCGGAATTGAGCCAACTGAATCGGGCGCCCAGTGGTGAAGAACTGTTCCTTTCCGACTGCACCAGGGCGGTTCTCCATGCGGCATACCAGGCGCACCGCGATACGGCAGGAGTGTTCGACGTCACGTGCCGGCCGCAAATCGAGCTGTGGCGGCGAGCCGCGAAGTCCGGCGCAACGCCCACCGGCCGGGAACTGGCCGCCGCCCGCGACCAATCAAATTGGCAATTGGTCCGGCTGACCCGGCGCGGAGCCGTGAAAGAGGCGGCCACGGTACAGTTTGACCTCGGCGGAATTGCCAAGGGCTACGCGATCGACCGGGCCATCGAACTGATGAAGCGGCAAGGTTGGCACGGAGGGCTGGTGAACCTGGGCGGAGATATCCGGTGCTTCGGCACCACGCCCACCGGCGAGCCGTGGACCATTGACATCCAGGATCCATTCAGCGAGGGGAAGCTCGGCTCGCTTGTGGCGACCGACGTGGCCGTGTGCACCAGCGGCGACTACCGGCGTTATTTCGAGGTGAACGGCCGGCGCCGAAGCCACATCATCGATCCACGCACCGGTGTGCCCACCGAAGCCTCCTGCTCAGTGACCGTTATTGCGGCCGATGCCGTGACGGCCGACGTGTGGGCAACCGCCCTGAGCGTGCTCGGCCCCGCCGGACTCGAAGCGTTGCCCGAAGGAATCGACGCCCTGGTCATCGACGGCGATGAAACGAGCCACCGGCTGCTGATGACCGACGGCTTCTGGCGACGGTTCCGGAAGTGGTGACGGCCGGCCCGCGTTTGCCCGTTTCCGTGCCGGTTGACGCAACGGCAAAGGCGGTTACAATCGGCGGGGGAATCGATGTACGGGCGACCCTTCCGAGGCAATCGCCGGAAACAGAAACGTAGGCGAGTCTCTCCGAGACTCGTATGGAGCGTTTCGGAGAAACGCTGTTGCGGGAATGTTCTTCATGCCACTGGCCCTATGAACCCTCGCTCCAAGAATATCGTCATTCTGGGCTCAACGGGGAGCATTGGGCGCAGCACACTGGAGGTGATCGCGGCGTCGGGGGGGCGGTTGCGGCCAGTCGCCCTGTCGGCCCATTCCAGCCTCGACCTGCTCGAGGCCCAATCGCGACAGTGGCACCCGGAATGCATCGTTGCCACCGACGCCGACGCCGCGAGCCGGCACGACTGGTCGGCACTGCCCGACGGCGTGCAACTGCTCCTCGGCCCGGACGCCGTCGCCGAGGTCGTTGCCCGGGCCGAGGTGGACGTAGTGGTTTCGGCCATTGTGGGCAGTGCGGGCCTGCACGGCACCTGGGCGGCGCTGGAAGCAGGAAAGACCGTTGCCCTGGCCAACAAGGAAAGCCTGGTGGTCGGCGGGCCGTTGGTGACCCGCTTGGCAGCCGAACGCGGTGCCACGCTACTGCCGGTCGACAGCGAACACAGTGCCGTCTTCCAGGCGATGCAGGCCGGCCGGCGTGAAGAAGTGCGGAGGGTGGTGCTTACCGCCAGCGGGGGGCCTTTCCGCAACTACCCCCCGGAACGGTTGTCACAGGTAACGGTCGAAGAGGCCTTGGCGCACCCGACCTGGGACATGGGCCGGAAGATCACGATCGATTCGGCCACCCTGATGAACAAGGCGCTGGAGATTATCGAGGCCCGCTGGCTGTTCGACCTGGGGCCCGGCCAGATTGACGTGGTGGTGCATCCGCAATCGGTCGTTCATTCGATGGTAGAATACATAGACGGCTCCGTGATTGCCCAAGTTAGCCCGCCCGACATGAAGCTGCCCATTCAGTACGCGCTGACGTGGCCGGATCGCTGTGAGGGCATTGCGGCGAAGCTCGATTTGGGCCGGGCGATGCACTGGGAGTTCGAGCCGCCGGACCCCGACCGCTTCCCCGCGCTTCGACTGGGCCTGGAGGCGGCTGAGGCCGGGGGCACGACCGGTGCGGTGCTCAACGGCGCCAACGAGGCGGCCGTGGCAGCGTTCCTTGCCGGCAAGCTGCCCCTGAACCAGATTGTGCCCGCCTGCCGGCGCGCCCTCGACTCGCACACCTTTGACCCGAATCCTACACTATCGCAACTCGTAAACCTGGACCGCTGGGCCAGGGAGGAGGTTTCCCGTTGGGTTTCTGCCTGATCGCTGCCGTGGACCTTGGACTGCTCGTCGTCATCCTGCAAGTGGCGATTGCCCTGGGGCTGGTTATTTTCGTGCATGAACTTGGGCACTTCGCCGTGGCCAAGTGGTGCGGCGTGAAGTGTGAGAAGTTCTACCTGGGGTTCGACTTCTTCGGGTGGAAGCTGTTCCGGTACCGCTGGGGCGAAACGGAGTACGGGATCGGCATCTTCCCGCTGGGCGGCTACGTGAAGATGCTCGGCCAGGAAGACAACCCCGCCCGCCTGCGCGAGGAAATCGAGCGGGCCAGGCAGCAGGAGCAGACGGGCCAAGCCGAACCTGCCGGAGCCGAGGCACAGAGTGGCCGGTCGGAAGGAGAAGGGCCGGCGGAGGTGGCCGAAGCTCGTTCCACGACCAGCCCGGAGGGTGCTGCGCAGAGAGGACTCCCCGCCCCTTCGCCGGAAGACGTGGCTGCCGCCGAAAAGGCGCTTTTTGATCCGCGAAGCTACCTGTCGAAGAGCGTACCACAGCGCATGGCCATCATCTCGGCCGGTGTGATTATGAACCTGGTGTTCGCGTTCTGCTGTGCGGTGGTAGCTTACGGCATTGGCGTACGCCAGATCGAGTGTGGCGTCGGCAACCTGATTGCCGGCGACGCGGCATGGCAGGCCGGCTTCGAGGTGGGCGATCGCATTACGGAAATCAACGGCCGGCGCGTCGAGGCATTCCGCGAACTGCAAGAGGCCGTCGCCCTGGGCGACGCCGGCGAGGAAGCCGCGTTTGTCGTTGAGCGGTTCGGCGAGGACGAGCCGATCGAGCTGCGCACCCGGCCCGATCTGGCAAGAGGCCGGCCGACCATCGGCATTACCAACCCGTACACGACCAGTCTGCTCTCGAAGAAGACCGCCGATCGCGCGGGGCTTGAGCATCCGAGCGAGCCGGGCGCCCCGGCGCGCGACGCCCAGCCGCCTTTCCAGTTTGCCGACCGCGTCGTGGCCATCGACGGGCAGCCCATCGGGCACTACGCGCAGATCGACGCGTTCCTCGCAGCCCACCCCGAAAGAGAACTGACGTTCTCCGTAGAACGCCGCGCGCCCGGCGCCGCGTCCGAGGCCGACACGTTCACGGTGGTCGATATTCGCGTAGCGCCGAACCCGGCGCGGCGGCTCGGCCTGGTCATGACGATGGGCGATGTCACGGCCGTTCGCAATGGTTCGCCGGCCGCAACGGCAGGTGTCCGTCCCGGCGACCGGCTGGCGGCGATCGACGGACAGCCGCCCGGCGACCCCATTCTGCTGCCCGACCGGTTGCGCCGGCGCACCGGTGAGAAGGTGACGCTGCAACTGCGCCGAGAGGACGAGGCGCCGCGCGAGGTCCAGGTGGTTGTCGGACCTCCGCAGGGCGCCGCCATATCGGCCTTGCCGGGAAACCCGCTGGACGTGCCCGTCCTGGGGCTGGCCTACCAGGTCCATGCCCGCGTGGCCGAGGTTCTGCCGGGCAGTCCTGCCGCGAGGGCCGGGTTGCGCGCAGGCGACACGATCACGGAAGCCGTCATCGCTCCGCCGGCCGATCTGACACCCGAGCAGAAGCGGCTGGGTGCGAGCGAGATGACCGTAACATTCAACGACGACGCTCCCGCCTGGCCCGCGTTCTCCTACCGGTTCCAGCAGTCACTGCCGGGCAGCACGGTAACGCTGACCACCGGCGACGGGCGCACGATAACGCTCGAGCCCGTGGTCGCCGACGATTGGCATCTGGCCGGCCGCGGCCTGGTATTTGAACCTCCGTACTTCTATCGCCAGGCTCACGGCGTGGGTGAGGCACTGGCGTTGGGCGGTCGCGAGACATTCGATTCGGTGGCGCAGGTGTACCTGTTCCTGCGGCGGATCGGTACGCAGATTTCCCCACGGCAGTTGGGCGGACCGATCACCATTGCGCGCGCGGCGGGCCATTTTGCCTACGAGGGTTTCGCGCAATTCCTGATTTTCATTACATTGCTCAGCGCGAACCTGGCGGTGATCAACTTTCTGCCCATCCCCTTGCTCGACGGTGGGCACATCGTCTTCCTCGCGTACGAGGGCATTCGCGGCAAGCCGGCCGACGAACGCGTGCAGATCATCCTGACTTACCTCGGCCTGGCGTTCATCCTGACGCTGATGGTCTGGGTGATTGGGTTGGATATAGGGCTGATTGACCGGAACTAAATGCCCGACCTCATTGCACAAGGCGAAGAACCGCAACAGCGCTGGCGACGGTCGCTGCCCGCGGGGCAGAGCGTCGTGCTGGGCCGGTCCGGGGGCGTATGGGCGGTTCCGTGGGACGGCCGGGTGTCGCGCCGCCACGTGCGGCTCTGCTGGAACGGCAGCCGGCTTGAGGTCCGGCGCGAACCCGGGGCGAGAAACCCGGTGTACCTGCGCGGGCAGGAAGTGGACCAGTTCGAGCTTCAGCCGGGTGATCATTTCGTCATCGGACAGACGACCTTCACCCTGGCCGATCAGCGCGTCACACTGACCGCCACGGCGCCCCGACCGGTGCAACAGCAGTCCTTCAGTGCCCAGTACCTGCGCCAAGTGCCGTTCCGCAATCCTGACCGGCGCATCGAGGTGCTCAGCCGATTGCCCGAGGTGATTTCCGGCGCGGCGGGCGACCTTGAGTTGTTCGTGCGTCTGGTCACCATGCTGCTGGCCGGTGTGCCGCGTGCCCAGGCCGCGGCCGTCGTGGCGGTGGCCGATACGGCCCGCGATACGGCTGACGATTTCGAGGAAACCCTCCCACTGCGCACGCGCGAGGGGCCGCCGGCCGAACCCGCGGCCGGGATGCCGGCCGCGGCGGTGGAAGTGCTCCACTGGGACCAGCGGCTGGCCGTCGGCGCCAACTTCCAGCCGAGCCAGGGGCTGATTGTCGAAGCCGTGCATTCGCGGCAGAGCGTGCTCCACGTGTGGCGGGGCGTCGATTCCCTGCAGCCCGATTCGTTCACGCACAGCGACGACTACGACTGGGCCTTCTGCACGCCCGTGCTGGGCCGCGCGTGCACCGGCTGGGGCCTGTACGTGACCGGCCGGTTCACCGCCGAGCGGAGTACGCTGCCCTCGTCGACCGATCCGACCGACCTGCGCGAGGACGTGAAGTTCACCGAGCTGGTCGCGGCCATGCTCGGCGCGCTGCGGCAGATGCGGCTCCTGGAGCATCGGCAGGCGGCGCTGAGCCAGTTTTTCTCACCCATCGTACTCGAGACGCTGGCCGTGGAGGATCCGGAGGTCGTCCTGGCCCCGCGCGAGGCCGAGGTGACGGTCATGTTCTGCGACTTGCAGGGCTTCTCGCGCGAGTCGGAACGCTCGGCCGGCGACCTGCTGAGCCTTCTCGATCGTGTCAGCACGGCGCTGGGCGTGATGACGCGGCACATCCGCACGGCCGGCGGCGTGGTGGGCGATTTCCAGGGCGACGCCGCCATGGGCTTCTGGGGCTGGCCTTTCGCCCAGCCCGACGCCGTGGAAAAGACCTGCCGCGCTGCCCTGGCCATTCGCGCCGAGCTGGAGGCCTCGCGCGGCTTCCGCGCAGGCATCGGCATTGCCACCGGGACGGCGGTCGCGGGCAAGCTAGGCACGGCCGAGCAGGTGAAGGTCACCGTATTCGGCCCGGTGGTGAACCTTGCCTCGCGCCTGGAGAGCATGACCCGGCTGCTCAGCGCGCCCATCCTGCTTGACGAAACCACGGCCGAACTGATCCGCCGCGAGGTGCCTCGCGAGGTCGCCCGCGTGCGACGCCTGGCCAAGGTGCGTCCTTTCGGTCTCGACACGCCGCTGTTGGTCAGCGAACTACTGCCGCCCGGATCGGCGTATCCACAGCTTACCGACGAACACCTTGAGTGTTATGAGTTAGCGCTGGACGCATTTCTTTCGGGCGACTGGTCGCGCGCGTTTGAACTCCTTCACCGCATCCCTGCCGGCGACCGTGTGAAAGACTTCCTCACCCTTCAAATCACCCGCCACAACCGCACCCCGCCGCCGGGCTTTGACGGGGTGATTGGGCTGGAGAGCAAGTGAGCCCGTGGTCTCGAAGCCGTGGGGGCTGGGCGGAGAACAGGTCGTGAGTGCGGGACACAAACCAGAGTTCCCCAGGTAGCCAGAATCGGTATTGTGTTCCCGGATTCGTTGTCCCTTTCGCCAGGGCCCCCTCGACTTCGAATTCTCTTCAGTCTAGACTTAACCTGTGTAGAATGAGCATTTTCGGCTCTTCCGTTTCCAGGTGCAGACCGCGACGATATGGTGGGGGCACGCCGCTGCGCTGTCTCGCGGAAGAAGCAGTTTGCACCTAGAAACGGACGAGGGTTGCAGGAAACGGGAGGTTGATATGAAAGCCGAGTTCACAGCAATTCTGGAACCCGCCCCCGAGGGCGGCTATTGGGCAATTTGCCCGGAGGTGCCCGGCGCCAACGGGCAGGGTGAGACGGTGGAAGAAACCAAAGAGAGTTTGCGGCAAGCTATTGAGTTGATCCTGGAGGATCGCAGGGCGGATATTCTGCGCGGGTTGCCCGACGACGCCATCCAAGACACGGTGCTGGTGGGATGAAACGGCGAGACTTGGAACGCAAGTTGAGGGTAGCCGGGTGCTACCTGAAGCGGGAAGGTAGTTCCCATTCACTCTGGATCAATCCGAAGACCGGAGCGACGGAAGCAGTCCCCCGGCACAGCGAAATCAAAGAGCCGTTGGCGAAGAAGATTCTGAAGAATCTCAACGCAGAATGACCAAGGGGCCGGCCACGCAGGGAGAACGTGGCTGTGCGACGCCGGCCGACTCGGCACCAGGCGAGGCAGGCCGGGAGATTTCGACAACCGCTACTACATTGAAGAGGCCATCCTGCCCGGCCCGCGTTACCTGGCCGACCGGGGCATCACCTGCGTGGCATACGTGACCGCCGACGCCGGCACGGTCCGTGCAGATCTGGGAAGCTATTTCGACTCCCTTCTGAAAGCCGGCGTTCGTGTCCTGCACGTCCTTGCCGGCGACACCGGCCGGCTCTCGGCGCCAGAACCATACAGCCTGCGCGCCCCTTCGTTTTCCGGCATGGGTTTCTTCCGCTCCTCGGCAGGGGGATTCGGCGCCCCGGTGCCCCATCCGTCGTCGGGCGGGTAATGGGGCTGCCCCAAAGCCCTTATGGCCAACTTAACTGAATTGTTCTGGTCCGGCACTTCGCCCAGATCATGGCTGGGAAGATTGACGTCCGAAAACAAGTAGGCTGTAATTCTACTCAGAATCGTCCAATGGGCGGTATTCAACTGCGAATCCATTTAGGATACTGCCGACTTCTGGCCCGAAATCGACGTGCTCGTGCATCATCCCCGCGATCAAGTGGAACATCGGAAAGACGGGGCGAAGCGACAAGGCAACTTCATCAGTCGAGTTGTGCCACGATACCCGCGAGTCTCCCTGCCCATCGACTGTCAGGTAATACTCGATATCGTCCACATGAACGTGACTACACAGGTACCCGTAAACCGAGTCATACCACCGCGGGAAAGGGGGGCCAAGAACGTCGGCTAATTGCCGACTAGTGAGGCCGGAGTAACTCTTTGGGTGATGCTGCAATATGATGGTCCATTCAGGTCCGATTGCATCCGCGTATTCCCGTTTCTCTTCGTCCAATCTTGCAGCGAAGTGGCTGCTTCCTGAATCGCGCGAGTGCTTTGCGATAATCGTGGCGCGCTTGAAGGCATTATGTGCCAGGTAAAGCGTTGCGCGTTGCTTTCTTGTCAGAGGATTACTCGGCAACTCCCGCACGGGGTCCTTCCGCGACACCTTGGGCGGGACGAATTCCGGTTTGAGAACAAACTTCACGATAAGAGCTGTGTCGAACAATGCTCGGGCAAGAATCGCGGCATCCAGGGCCTCCGCGCGTTTGCAGAGTTCAATTGCGCTGCGGCACAATCGGCACGACCGGACCCGCATTGCTGCCAAGACCTTGATGACAATGGGCGGCAGCTCCGACTGATTGAATCCGTCGTCAAGAGGCGCTGCGCTCCAGTAGTGAAGAAGTCGCTCGGCAAAATCGAATTGTCGAGACAAACGACTTCCGACTTCCGCCAAGTGATTTGCCTCTCCGGGGAATCGTACGTCCATGGACGCATCCTTTCTGGCAGAAGCCGACTACGCCTCCTCGGTGATTCCGCGCAACGCCTCGATCAGCGCGGGCAGGTCCATGGTGACGATGTCCCACAGGATATCCAGGTCCACCGCGTCGTAGCCGTGAATCAACCGATTGCGCAACGCCACGATTTCCGGCCAGGGAATTTGTGGATGCCGCTGCTGGAGTTTGTGCGATACGCGGGCAGCGGCCTCGCCGACAACTTCCACCAATCGCGTAAGCACCAATTCCAATTGCCGGTCTCGCTTCAGGTCGTCTCGACTGCGCCCTTCAGTGAACTGGACCGCTTCGCTGGCGTGTTCCAGCATGTGCTTCAATCGAACCAGGTCGTCATGTCGCGTCATACACCACCTCCGCCTCGCCGAGCACCTCATTACGGAAATGCCGGCTGAGAAAGCCGGGGGTATTCAAGTCGACCTTGCGACCGAGAATCTCTGCCAGTTCCCTTTCGAGTCGGAAGAAGCGGAGCCCAACGCGCGCACCCGGCTCAAACTCCACCAGTACGTCGACGTCGCTTTCCGACGTAAAATCGTCGCGCAACACCGAGCCGAACAGGGCGAGGCGTCGAATATGGTTGCGCCGGCAGAACTCGGCAATGGTCTTCTTGGGAGTCTCAAGGTTCACACTCATTGGCCACACCGCTCAGAAAAACCGGCCTCCAGTCGAACACCGCAGGCCATCGTAACACGCAGCACTTACGGCTAACAGGAGTGCGTGTTGCGGAAACCGCGATGGGCTCAATGGGCGCCACGGCATAGTTCCAATAGGGGGCTATCATAATTCTGCGGTAGAGGTGCGATCTTCTTTCGTGGTAACCATTCGCGGAAGGAAGCCTCCTGTAAGAGGCTCCATTTTGTGACACCACATTCTGTGGTATTGTTTCTTATTAGCCCCGTCGGGCTGGGTGGCTTGCCACCTTGGCAAAGGGCCATAAAACCCATGCGGATGATATGGAGCTGCGGCGATGCGTTGGATTGGGCAACTCTCTGGCGTCTTTCTTGCAGTTCTGGCGGTCGGCTTCGCGGTCGGTCCCTCCTCCGCACCGGCCCAGCAGCCGGTCGACGAGGCGCTTGCCGCCGCCTACGAGCAACTCAAGGCCGACCCGAGCCTGAAGGACGAGCAGGCGCGGCACCGGATGCTCATGGAAATGGCCGACCAGTACAGCCAGTACGCCGAGGCGGCGTTCCAGGCGACCGAAGATCTGCAAAGCTACGCCGCGAAGGTCCGCGCGACCGGGCTCATGTTCTGTACGCCGCTGGCGAAGGTCAAGCAGTTCGACAAGGGGCTGAAGAAGCTGACGGAACACAAGGCGTTTAAGGGGTTCCAAAAGTACGCGGGCGTCAAAGGGCAGGCGAGTACGGTCGTTGGACTGGGCGACCGTCTGTCGGCCACGATGAATAACCCCAACCTTCCGCCCAGTGCCCGCAACAGCCTGGCGGCCCTGCAAACGCTTGGTGCGGGCTTGGAGCAGCTTGGCGACATTCCGCTGG
>JAVEUP010000305.1:0-6468 GCA_034005525.1 Thermoguttaceae bacterium
CATATACGTAGGGTGGGTCAAGGTCGCGTGGGTCATTGGTGGGTCTGCACAAGCCGCAACCAAGCTGATTCACAGCCCGCGACCTAGAATCACACCGGAAGCAGCGACCGATGACCCACCAAAGAAGCGGCTTGTTTGACCCACCCTACCTATCGTGAATAATTCGGGTTAGCCTTAGAATGAAAATCAGAATCCGGTTGCCATCCAGACGAGACTCGAGTGGTCCCGACCCGAGCATGGCGGGTTTGCCGACGGATCGTGAAACCACCTTCCCGCCCACCAATCCCTGCCACAACTCCCCAAGGTCTCCCATGAAATGCTTCTATCTGTTCGCCGCCTGCCTCTTGCCGCTCGCGTGTGCTGCTGCGGCCGATTTCCACGTCTCTCCAAACGGCTCGGATGACAATCCAGCGACGGCCGATGCGCCGGTCAAGTCGCTGGAGCGGGCGCGCGATCTGGCTCGCGAGGCGCGAAAGGCCAGGCCCGATGAAGCCGTCAGCATTCTGCTACATCCGGGCACGTACATGATTCGCAATACCGTGGAGTTCACCAAGGACGATTCGGGCACCGAGGCCGCTCCGCTGGTGATCCGGGCCTGGCAGGACCCGAAAAGCCCGGCCGACTGGCCGACGTTGGCCGGCGGGGTTGTGGTCGGCGACTGGAAGAAGTCCGACTTCACCAACAAGGCGCTCGCGCCGTCCGATCTTCAGGTTGTCGAGGCCGACCTGGCGCCGCTGGGCATCGAACGGAAGTTCCGCCAGATCTATCTCGACGGGGCCCGCCAGATCTGGTCCCGCTATCCCAATTACGATCCGGCCCTTCCCTATTCCGGCGGCTGGGCGTACGTTGCCGGCGAGCGCCCGCCGATGTACACGGACATCGAAGGGGAACGCACCGATACGGTGGTCATGCGCGAGAAGGACCAGCGCGACTGGTCCCGGCCGGCCGACGGCGAGGTGTGCATCTTCCCGCGCTATAACTGGTGGAACCGCATCGAGAAGATCAAGGAGTACGACCCGGCCACTCGCACCATCACTCTCGACAGGAGCATGCAGTACGCTGCACGGCCGGAAGACCGTTACGCCGTGTTCGGCATGAAAGAGGAGCTCGACGCGCCGGGCGAGTGGTACCAGGACGTCGAAGGGCAGAAGCTGTACTTCATCCCGCCGAAGCCCCTCGATGGAACCGTGGTGACCGTTCCCACAATCGATTCCATCCTGAGCTTCCGAAACGTGTCGCACGTCGTTCTTCGCGGCCTGGAGTTCACCTGCGCGGAGGCGCGGGCTGTTCAACTGACCGATTCCGAGAACGTGATCATCGAGAAATCGCTCGTCCACGATCTCGGCTATTTTTCCGGGGCGGGCATCTCCATTCGCGGCGGCCGGAATTGCACGGTCCGCGGCTGCGATATCTGGAACATCGGCGGGCATGGCGTTGAGGTCTACGCGGGCGACAACGTCCAGATGGAGAAGTGCAACCACCGGGTCGACAACTGCTACATTCACCACGTCGGCCAGTTCAACCGGCACGGCATCGGCCTGATGCTCGGCGGCTGCGGCACGACCCTGTCGCACAACCTGATCCACGACATGCCGCGCTGCGGCGTCTTCTACGGCGGCGTGCTGCACACGGTGGAATACAACCGCATTCGCCACTGCAACCTGGAGATGGAGGACACCGCATGCACCTACGGCGGCGGTTGGACCGGCGGATGGACAACCATCCGCTACAACCACTGCACGGACAGCATCGGACTGAACAACCACGGCAGGTTCTTCGTCTTCGCCTGGGGCATCTACCTGGACGAGTCCGGCTGCGGGTTTGACGTATACGGCAATCTTGTCGAGCGATGCCAGGTGGGCGCCATGCACCTGCACAACGCGCGCGAGAACCGTATCTACAACAATATCTTCGCGGAGAACGGCTGTTCCGACCCGGACCCCGAGCGATTCGGCAGTACGCACCAGATTTCGCTGCAAGGCTGGACCGACGATCCCAATGGCGTATTCCTCAGGGACCGCGAGCCGAAGATGCTAAAGGCTTATGAGCGGCTGGTCGAGAACCCCGAATGGAAGAAGATGCCCGGCATGGCCGTTCCGCCGAAGGAGTCCATCCTGCCGGACGGGACCGTGATGCGCGGCAACCGGATCGAGCGGAACATCTTCTACTACCCCCAGCAGCCGAAGTCGCGGTATGTTCGCATTTCCAACTGCAATCTGCAAGAGAACGTGTTCGACCACAACATCCTCTGGAACGGCGGCGAAGAGCCGATCCGCACGGGCACGACCGGCTACAAGGCCGTCAACGCCGACCTGACCGGCAGCATCCCGAATCGCGATTTCCCGGCTGCCACCGAAGAGCAACTCACACAAGACGCCAACCAGACGGCCGCCCGCGGATGGTACTGGTATCACAAGCAGTTTCCGGACGTGAAGTCGGAGGTTGTTGCCAACGCCGAAGGCGCACCCGCGTTGCGATTCGACGCTGCGCACAACCCCGAGATGAAGTACATCAAGTACGCCTGCGTCCGGTCGGAGCCGTTCGCGTTCGAGCCGGGCAAAGACTATCGGCTCGGTGTCACGCTGCGTACGAAAGACGCATCCGGCCCGATGACCGTCCGGTTGGTCAGCGAAGCCGGCGGGTTGTGGCGTGCGTTCGGGTCGCAGGGATTCACGCCGAAAGACGATCAGCCGACCCCGTGCCGGATCAGTTTCCACTATCCGGCGGAAGGCGAGACGGACTACGACCCGCGGCTGGGCAACCTGAGCATCCACTTCGAGTTCCGCAGCGGGACCGGAACGGCCGAGGTCAGCGACCTGGTGTTGGAAGAGGTGGAGCCGGCCACCGAGTGGGAGGCCTGGCAACAGGCCGGCGGCGACGTTCATTCGATGGTTGCCGACCCGCTATTCGTTGACGCTGCCAACGGCGACTTCCGCCTGAAGCCGCAGTCGCCGGCCCTGGAGCAGGGTTTTCAGCCGATTCCTTTCGAGAAGATCGGCCCCTATGAAGACGACGCCCGCGCCACCTGGCCCATCCAGGAGGCCGAAGGCGTCCGCGAGCATCCCGAATGGCTCCGGGCGGTTCCGATCAGCGAATAACACGGCCTGTGGTCAGGTCGGCTTCCGTGTGGATCAGTCGGTGTTCTTGCGTGCAGCCGGTTGTGCGGCCGGTTTCTCACGTGTATCCTTGAATCCGTAACCGTTCACAGGGGACTGTCCCAATTTTCGCGGCACAAAGGGCGTCTTCGCCCAATGATTCACCGTTTCCGCCGCGAAAATGGGACTGTCCCCTTCGCATGGAGCGGAGAACACTGCCCGCGCCGCCCCGTGAATGGGTACTTGAATCCTAAAGACCCCCATTGTTGCCATCCATAGGTTCGCCGTTCCGTCCGGATGTTTGGCGTGTCCCGAGCCCGTGAATGGCTGCTTGCACCGTAGACGCCGTCTTCCGCCGGCGAGGAACCACGCACAGGAGACAAACGATGACGACGAAACCACATATCACCCGGTTCTTGGCCGTTGCGATGATGCTTGGCTGCGGCATGTCCGGCGTTCTCGCGGCATCTCCCTCGCCTGCCGCAAAACCGGTGGCGATTCGGGTCCGGAGTCAGCATCCGGCGATTGATCTGGCGGCGGCGGAACTGGTCCGCTACCTGGGGCAGATGGCCGGCGACGCCGAGGCGGCCGCGGTCGTGACCGACCTGCCGCCGGGATCCGCCGCGATCGAGTTGGGCCTTGCGGGCGACCTGGGAGTGCCCATGGAGGGACTTCGCGACGCCCGCCTCGACGACGCCATTCACGTCGACGTGCGGGACTCCCGAGGCGTGATTGCCGGCTCGAATCCGCGGAGCGTTCTGTTCGCCGCCTACCGCTTTTTGGAGGAGTGCGGATGCCGCTGGATTCGGCCGGGCAAGGACGGCGACTACGTGCCCTCGCGCTGCGTACACGATCTCTCGTCGCAGGTGGCCGACAGGGCCTTCTACCGGTTCCGCGGGAACAACAATTGCGGAGCCTACTCGCTCGACCAGATGCTCGACAAGATCGCGTGGGCGCCGAAGGTCGGATTGAACACGTTCTTCAACGAGTTCTTCCTGCCGCGAGGTCTTTTCAATCAATACTATGGCCGGGAATATCCCAGTCTGAAGAATCCCGAACCGCGTTCCGACGAGGAGATTCGCGCCTATCACGAATTGAGCGTCCGGGAAATCAAGAGGCGGGGGATGCACTACCACGCGGTCGGGCACGGGTGGACAACCTTGGCGCTCGGGCTGCCGGAGTCGGAATCCGACCACTGGGCAAGGCCGGAAGCGCCGCCAGGCAAGGAATGGATGCTGGCGATGGTCGACGGCAAGCGGGACTTAAGCCGCGGCCCCACCTTCACCGACCTCTGCTACGGCAACCCCGAGGTCCAGCGGCGGTTGGTACAGTGCGTGGCCGATTACGCGGCCCGCCATCCGGAGGTGGATTACCTCCACGTCTGGTTCGACGACCGGCTGAATAACTCCTGCGAATGCGACCTCTGCAAGGACACCAAGCTGAGCGATTTCTACGTCAGGACACTCAAATGCATCGATGCCGAGATGACCAGGCGGAACCTGGATACGAAGATCGTATTTCTGATTTATGTTGAGTTGCTCTGGCCGCCGGAGAAGGAAAGGTTCGATGGGCAGGACCGGTTCGTTCTGATGTTCGCCCCGATCTCGCGAGACTATTCGGAACCCTACACGCTGGAGAAGTTCGAAGGCGAACTGCCGAAGTATGAGTTGAATCAGTACAAGTTGCCCAGCGAGGTTCCCGTGAACGTGGCGTTCCTGCGTGAATGGCAGAAGCTGTTCCAGGGGCCCGGGTTCGCGTTTGACTATCACATGACCTGGCACCATTACACCGACCTTGGATATTTCGCCTTTGCGAGAATCATGGCCGAGGACATTCGGCGGCTGCCGAAGATCGGGTTGGACGGCTATGTCAGTTGCCAGGTGCTGAACTCGTATTTTCCAACAGGTTTCCCGATGGACCTTCATGCCAGGATGCTCTGGAATCCGGAACGGGATTTCGATGCGTTGGCACATGAGTACTTCGCAGGCGCCTTTGGAAAGGGCTCCGACCGGGCGTTGGAGTACGTCAAATCGCTGTCCGATAACTCGCTCCTGTCCCCCTGGATTCCATCAGGAGAGGAAGAAAGAGCGAAAGGCATCGAGAAACTGACGAAGGCGAAGCAGGTTATTGACGCTTTCCGGCCGGTGATTGACGAGCACCTGGGGATGGAGAACCCGGCTCAAAGGCTCTCCTGGAGATATCTGGCCCTGCATGGCGAGATTTCGAAGCTTCTGTGTGACGCGATTCTGGCCCGGGCGGAAAAAAATCCCCAGAAGGAAGAAGCTGCCTGGCAAGCGTTGGCAGACGGGGTTGCAGAGCGGGAGGCCGAAACGGACCCGGTTCTGGACATAAGGTGGTTTCTCTCGCGATACCCGGCCAGGAATCTGAAGCCAACTCCAAAGAGGAGCGAATGATTCGCAACGCGGGCATCCCAGCCTGACCACATGCTGGACAGGCCGGAAGTATCCCATCCTGAAGGTTCCCGAACCGCACTCTGACAGAGCACGCGTCCGCGAGCACTCCGAATGGCTCAAGCCGGTCCCGATCAACGAATAACGTACCTGGCCCAACGGAGGCGTACCATGCGATCAGTCCGATTGTTCGATGCTGTTTCGGCCCGGCGGATGTCGATTGGGTCGCTGTCGCTAATATTGTCGCTCGTTCTTGCGCTGGACGTCGCGGCCGATCAGCCGCCGCAGGTGCGAGAACCGTACTTTGGGATCCGCGTGGTCGACGAGCAGACCGGGCGTGGCGTTCCGCTGGTCGAACTGCGCACGGTCAACGAGATCGTGCTGTATACCGACAGTGCAGGCTGGATTGCGTTTCACGAGCCGGGGCTCATGGGTCGCGAGGTGTACTTCGGCCTGAGCAGTCCCGGTTACCAGTACCCCGCCGACGGATTCGGAAGCCGGGGCGTCCGGCTGACGCCTGCGCCGGGCGCCGTGGCCATCGTGAAGCTGCGCCGCGTGAACCTTGCCGAGCGGCTGTACCGCATTACCGGACAGGGCATCTATCGCGACAGTGAGCTGCTGGGCCTGCCCACGCCTGCCGGAGTGCCGCAACTGAACACCGGCGTGATGGGCCAGGATTCGGTGCAAGCGGTACGCTACCGGCGCGGGCTGTTCTGGCTGTGGGGCGATACGGGCCTGCCTCACTACCCGCTGGGCAACTTCAAGACCACCGCGGCAACCTCGCCCTTGCCCGGCCCGGGAACCTTCCGGCCGGAATCCGGCGTGCCGCTCGAATACTTCGCCGACCCGCGGCATCCCGACCGCGTGCGCCCCATGGTGCCGACCGACGAACCGGGGATGATCTGGCTGTTCGGGCTCACGAATCTCCGAGACCCCGATGGGAACGAGACGCTCCTGGCCCA
>JAVEUP010000107.1:0-28100 GCA_034005525.1 Thermoguttaceae bacterium
TCGCCCACGGTGTACTCGACGATCCGGCTGGTCAGTTCGGGCGGGGTGTAGTAGATGCCCAGCCGCTTCCGCTTGGCCGACTGCGGCATGGCGGCGAACTGCCGGGTCATTTCGGCATCGCACCCGAACAGCCCGCTCTGGCGGAGCTTTTCCAACTCGGTAATGGACTGCTCGAACAGATGCCCCAGCACGTCCAGGTTCACTTCATCGGCAAAGTCGTACGTGCCGACCGTCTTGAAGAAGTGGGTCCATTTGTCGTCGAGTTCCAGGTCGTCGGCGGGCGAGGGGGCGAACAGTCCGCCGTTGTAGGGGGGAATGCGTGCGGCTTCGTTCCCGGTGTGGACGAAGCGGAAGAGGTTCTTGAAGTTCTGCCAGCGCGGGTTGGTCACCGCGGAGAACGCGGGCAGTTCGCTGTGCGCCCGCTTGAGCGTATCTTGCGGCAGGAGGGCCCGGTCTTCGCAGAAGGCGATGAAGATGACGCGGTCGAGCAGCCGCTGCACGATTTCGATGGCCTCGTCCAGCCCGCGGCCGCGCTCGTGGATCAGGTGCTCGACCAACAGCGCGCGTTGCTCCGAGTAGCTGGCGTACAGTTGGTCGCTTACCTCGCGCTGGCGATTCTGGGTGCGTTCGAGCAGGCCGGCCATCTCGGGCGGCATGCCCGCGACGGGCCGGACCAGGCCCTCGGGGCGCAGCAGCACGTAGAACTGGCGGAACGTTTTGAAGTCGCGCAGCGACTGCAAGGTGAAATGCTCGTACCGGCGCGGCGTGCTGTTGCGTTCGTACAGGCGGAAGCTGATCAGGTTCGACACGACGGCCCAGCGGCATTCGGGCGGCGTTTGGCTGAGATAGTCCCACGCCTGCTGCACGGCGGTGCGCCCGTTGGAGCGGTCGCGGTCGAGGTGGACGCCCGGCCCTTTCAGTTCCACCACGGCCAGCGGCCGGCGGGCTTCGCCCTGGCGGAAGTGGCCCAGGATGGCGTCGGGCTGCTCGCGGGCGCCCTCGATGGTGTACTCGCGTTCGAGCTGCCAGTAGTCGGCCGTGTCGGTCACGGTCTTGTAGCCCAGCGCGGCGCCGAACACTTCGGACAGGAACTCGCCCTGGAGCTGCGTCTCGTGCAGTTCGCCAAGCCGGCCGGACGTTTCCAGGTCGGCCCATTTGAGTACGACTTCATGCGCCGCCTTCACGGCCGCTTCGTCGAGTTGCTTGCTCTCGGCCGCCTCGCGCAGCAGCCGGGCCAGCAGCAGCCGATCGGTCTTCGGCTGGCGCGCCGCGCACGGGTTGGCGTCGGGGAATAAGGTCCGTTGCATCAGTCCGGTTACGGGTGGCGGGTTGTTTGGGCAGCACGCAAGACCGCTTTATACTGCGTTTGCCGGGTCGCTTCAACCCACTGCCGGGGCAGGTGCGCGGCAAGATTCTCTGGCACGGTTGGATTCGCGCCGGTGGGCCAACGGCCGAAGTGGGAATGCGGTCCGGCCATTCGGAACCTCTTGCCCGGATCATTCATGGTGGTGTCGGGTGGTCACAAGCAAGCCAAGCCCCTTGTGGCCTACGGTTGCTCGGCCGAGCCTGCTTCCAGCGCACGGCGTGCAAGCCACCCCGGGCGTGGCTTGCGCAGGCCCACCAAGAACTTAAGCGACCTTGTCACCCTACACGAATAATACGGGCTTGCCCCATAACGGTTTACGACCGTTTTTCGCCTCCCGCGGCTGTCTGCCGCCGAACGCCGCGGGAATGGCGGAAACCGTTTGGCAGGAACGACTTACGTTACGCTTGGCAAAACAAACGAACAGCCGGCCAACCCCTGGGTGCAGGCGGAGAATCGCCGGTGTTCGATTTCTGCCCGGGACACCACCTCGTACGAACCCCTTTCTGAAGCATGCTTCCCCACGTAGAATGGCAGCGTGAACTAGTTTCTGAGCATGGAGCGAACCAAATTGTGGCAGACGCACAGAAGATTTACATTGTGGGCATTGGCGAGGACGGCCTTGAGGGACTGACCGCCGCTGCGCGAGCGCTCGTGGTCGAAGCGGAATTGCTCGTGGGCGAGCCGCACACGCTCGACCGGATTCCGCCCGGCGCTGCGGAACGATTGACCGTGGGCAGCGAACTGGACGACGTCGTCGCGCGGCTGCGCGAGATCGATCACCATAAGGTGGTCGTACTGGCCGAGGGCGACCCGCTGTTCTATGGCGTTGCCCGCTATCTGTGCGACCGGCTCGGCAAGGACCGGTTCGAGGTGGTGCCGCACGTCAGCAGCATGCAGTTGGCATTCGCGCGGGTAAAGGAGAGTTGGGAAGAGGCCTTTCTGACCAATCTGGCCAATCACGACGTATCGGCCGTGGTCGAGCAGATTCGGGGCGCTCAGAAGGTGGGGTTGTTCACCACGGAGGACGCTCCGCCGCGTGCCGTCGCCGCGGCGTTGCTTTCGTGCGGGATCGACTACTTCTCGGCCTACGTGTGCGAGAACCTCAACTCACCGGACGAGCGCGTCACGCAAGGCGAACTCAGCGAAATTGCCGCACTCGACTTCGATCCCCTCAACGTGATGATCCTGGTCCGCAAGCCGGACGTGCCCGATCGCCCCTCCGACGCGATCGGGCGCCGCCTGTTCGGCAACCCGGACGAAATGTTCGGCCAGAACCAGCCGAAACGCGAGCTGGTCACCCCGGGCGAGGTGCGCGCGATTGCCCTGTCGGAAATGGACCTCGGCCCGCGGAGCGTGGTGTGGGACGTGGGCGCCGGCAGCGGGTCGGTGGCCGTCGAGGCGGCGCAGATTGCGAGGCAAGGGACGGTCTACGCCATCGAGCAGGACGTGGAGGATCAACAACTGATCGTCGAGAACGCGAAACGTTTCGGCGTGAAGAACCTGGTGCCCATTCTCGGCCACGCGCCGGAGGCCTACGCCGACCTGCCCGACCCCGACGCCGTGTTCGTAGGCGGAACGGGCCGCGGCGTGGGAAGGCTCATCACAAGCGCCTTCGCCCGATTGCGTTCCGGAGGGCGTCTCGTTGCCACCATGCGCAGCATCAATAACCTGGCCGAAACGCACCAGGCATTCAGCGCCGAGGGAGTCCATATCAAGATTTGGATGATCAATCTCGCCCGCGGCACCTACCAGTTGGATCGCGTGCGATTCGAGCCGCTCGTTCCCACGTTCCTCATGGCGGTGGTCAAGCCGTAGGAGTGCCATGGATCAGCTTGACTGCATCGCCGTCGGCGCCCATCCGGACGACGTGGAAATCGGTTGCGGCGGCACGGTGGCCAGGCTGGCGGCCGACGGATACCGGGTGGGTATCGTCGACCTGACCGACGGCGAACCGACACCCGGCTCGCCCGGCCCGGAGACGCGCCTGGCCGAGGCGCAGGAGGCGGCCAACGTGCTGGGCGCCGAAGTTCGCCTGACCTTATCGCTCCCAAATCGGCGGTTGTTCGACTGCTTTGAGACGCGAGTCGCGCTGGCAAAGGTCTTCCGCCAGTTTCGGCCGCGACTTGTACTGGGCCTCGGCGGTCAAACACCCATGGCTTCGCCGGACCATTACCAGGCCGGCCTGATCACCGACGCTGCCGTGTTCTACTCGCGGCTGACGAAATGGGACGAGCAGTTCGACCACCTTCCCGTGCACACAATCGAGCGGCATCTCGAATACTACCTGGCATTTCGCACGCTCGCGCCGCCGGCCATCCACCCGCTGGTGATCGACATCTCCGATACGTTGGACCGGAAGCTTGCCGCCATCGCCTGCTACCGCACGCAGTTTCCGCCCGAACGGCAAGGCGTTTTGGACCGGATTCGCATGTACGCTGTCCAGCAAGGCATGGCGGCCGGCTTCGCCGCCGGGGAAGTCCTCTCCAGTCCGTCGCCTTGGGGCGCCCGCGACCTGATGGGCCTGCTGTTCGGTGCGAAGTAGGGTGGGCGACTACTCCCGGTCGGGTCCGAGCACGTTGTCGCTAAGGTGATTGCCCTCGCCGCCGCGCACGATTAGCGCGGTCCAGGGGCCGGGGCCCTCGGCGTCGTTGCGGATCATGCAGCCGGAAATGCGGCTGTCGGTGACGTTCTCGGCGATCATGCCTGCGTGCTCGCTGTCGAGGATCGTGCATTGGGCAATGTTCAGCCGCGAGCCGCCGTGGATCATCACCGCCGCCGGATGGGTATGGACGCCGTTAAGGTGCAGGCCGGTCACGGTGCTGTCGCGGCAACTCTCCAGGAGAATGCCGCCCTTCGCCTCCAGGGCGACCCCGTAGGCATAGTGCGGGTTCCGGTCGAAGTTGTTCGCCGAGAGGACGAGGTTCGAGCAATCCACCGCCCGCAGGTCGTAACTGAAGCCCATCCAGAAGGTATTGCCGACGATGGTAACGCCTCGCGCGTGGAGGAGGTCGATGTTCACTTGCACGTCGCTGAGCACGTTGCTGGCGATGGTGACGTGGCCCCAGCGGCGATCGCGCTCGTCGCTGCCGATAATACGGATATTCGCCGAGTCCGGGCCGGTGTGGTTGTGCTGGATGGTGCAGCCGGTAATGGCCACTTCGGCGGTACCGTGCTTGCCGCCGCGCGAGTCGATCAGGATATTGGCCGTCGGCGGCCCGTCCTCGGCCATGTTGCTTTCAATGTCGCACCCGGATACGTGAAGGTTCCTCACGTTGCCCGCAAGCGAGACAATTCCCCCGCCGCCGTTATAGCTGATGTGGCAGTTGCCGACGTTGATCTGGTGCAGGTCCACGTCGTCGAGGAACAGGCCCACGCCGCGGTTCTCGTAGAAGTGGCAGTTGGCCACAATGACGTTGCGGTTCCGCTCGACCAGGTGCACCGCGTGGAGCGTGCGGCGTATGGTCAGCCTGGTGAGCGTCAGTTGCATGGTTCCGGAAGCCTCGATGCCGACGGCCTCCTCGTGCTCGCCGACGATTTCCAGGCCGTCGACCATGGGCGTTCGTTCCCGCTCCCAAACGCCGGGCTGGACGGTGCGCGGCGCGGCTGTGCCGAAGTGGGTGCCGCGGAAGCGAAACGCGGGCCCCGGGCCGGCCATGACGACCTTGGCCGTGCCCGTTCCCATCATGCCGATCGGGGCGGATTCGTCCAGTTGGATTTCGATGGGCCGGGTAATCCGGTACACGCCGCGGGGGAAAAGGATATCGCCCCGGCCGGAATCCACCGCCCGCTGGACCGCCGCCGTATCGTCGGCTACGCCGTCGCCAACCGCCCCGAAGTCGAATACCGTGAGCAAGGAAGGGCCGCCGGGCGACTTCCGCGGAGTTTCCGTTTCGGCGGCTGCATGATCGGTTGCGAACACGCACCACCTAAACAACCCGGGGGCTTGCGCCCCGCGGCTGGTGTCGGCGGCTGCATCATCGGTTGCGAACACCCACGGAGCGAGCATGACCGCGCTAAGCGCCACCGGAACCATGATCAACGACCATCGCCACATTGCAATTCTCCTTGTTGAAACTCGGTATTGGGAAAGACACATTCCCGCATTACGGATCTGCCGCCGCTGGCTGAATCTCGATGGCGACCTCTTCCTTCAATCCGGCGAGCAACTCCGTCACCTGAAGAGTCATTCGACCGGTCGGCGCGTCCAGGGGAAGACGGATGGGTATAGCGAGCGTCCCCTCGTTCACGCGATACCACGGCGGAACGTCGGCCGTGGTCCCGTCAGCATAGGCCGCCGCCAGTTTCACGACGTCGCGGTGGCGAATTGGGCCGCCGGACTGCCCGCGGATGGTCACTTGCAAGACGATCTCGCTTCCCGCCACCAGCACGTCCGGCGCGTCCAGGGTCATACCGGCAATCCGTTCGGGCACCAGCGCCGCAACGGCTGCACCGCCCGGGGGCAGGCCGCCCGTTGTCTTGCCGCCCGGGGCACCAAACTCGCCACCCTGGTTCACGTCATACAGGACCTGGCCTTCTTCAATCGGCACAGTCAATTCAACGCTCTGCGCCAAACCTTTGTCGTGCGGCGACCCCGTGCGGGTCCCCAGGTTGGCCGCCGCACCGCGCTCGGCCAGCACGCCCGGCGAGAAGTGGTCGTTTATGGCGAAGATGAAGCGGGCGTCGCCGTCGATCTTCTCGAAGACCCATGCGGCGTCCTCTTCACGAACTCGAACTGCCGGCGGGTACGCTTCCCGGGTCGATCGGGCCCACTCGCGGAGCACTTCCACGGGTTCCGGGCGGCCGCTGCGGCCGTTTCGCCCCTCGATGTCGAGGACCACGGCACCTGGTATCTCGGCCCGGCATCGCCTGTCGACCACCACCTGGCCGCCGTTGCCCGCGAACTGCACCAGGGCGTCAAATGTTCCGCGCGGCACGGTCCAGGCAGCCGGCATGAAGACGACGTCGTAGTTGGCCAGCCAGCCGGCCGCAACGTGCTCGTCGCCAATCCAGTCGAACCGGAGGCGGCTCTCGGCCAATGCCCGCGTTGCCATCCGATTGAACCACCACTCGATCCATTGGTTATCGCCCGGCCCTTGCCACTGCTGGCCGTCGGTCTGCAGATAGGCCACCCGGACCGGCGCGGCGGGCAGCCCGCCGGTCAGCAGGCCGACGGGATAGAGCGACTCGACCGTCTCCTTCAGTGCCCGCCGCGTTCCCTCGAACCCGAAGTCTTCCTTGGCGATATGCCCGAAGCCCCAGAATCCAAGGTGGTCGAGCGGATTGGCCACCGCGATCCACAGGTACTGCCGCATCATGTCGTGAGGCATGCATACGATCTTGTCGTCCACCTTCAGCGCCCACGGATCCCAAAAGATGCTGCCCGGAGTGAGCATGAGCTTCGCGCCCGCCAGCCTCGCGATGTTGCTCACCCGATTGAAATTGACCACCAGTCCGGACGGCACGTGCGGGTAGTTCCAGTATTCCACCAGATCGAGCCCGCGCAAGTCCTCGGTCGTCGCCGGCTGGTCGGTATAGAAGAAGGCGTCTGCCAGGCCCTCCTCGCGCATCGCGGCGGCCACGTCAGAGTTGAACTGCGGCCAGCCCTTGCCGCTGCGGGTTATCCAGCGGATGAATCGCAGCGCGGGATCGTTCTCTTCGATCACCGCAGGCACGTCGCCGCCCGCCTCGACGCGGAGCGGATGCCGCTTCACCGTTGCGGGAATTGCCTCGAGGCCGGTTTCTTTACGCATCCAGCGCAGAAACCATTCGTCCTCGGGGAAGTCCTCGATGCCGACCTCCGTGTTGATCAGCGCCATGCGCACGTGCGGATACCGGGCCGCCTCGGCTGCCTGCCGGCGGGCGTCCTCAATCCCGGCCTCTCGCCACCGCGGGTCAAGCGGATGGAACCGGCGCGCGTCGAACCGGAGCGAGGCATGGCGCCCCTGTCGGAGCAGCGGCCCCATGACCGGAAGCTGGGCCATCGTGGCGGTGAAGGGGAAATCCAGCGACGCTTCCCACTCCTGCCACGCGACGGTCATGAAGTCGGTGGCGGGCAGCGCGGGGACGATTTCCAGCATCATCCTCGCATCGATCGACCCGCAGGCCGAGCGAATTGTGACCGGATGGACACCGGCCGAGGCCCTCCATGGAAACAGCCTGACTTCCGGCGCGACATCGGCCGTGAAAACCACTTCCTCGCTAATGCCAAGTGCCGGCGACTGAACGGCGACCTTCGTCTCGGGCAGCGTCTTGCCCGGCGGCACAAGGGCCCGCAGCGGCAACGCGACTTCCGCTTCGCCGCGATGAAACAGCAGTCGCGGGCGTTCCAGGGGAATCTCAGGGGCGGGCTGGAATGCCGGCCGGTTGTCGGCAAGGGCGGCAATCTCGCCGGAATCGAGAGCGCGCTCCCAAATAGTGACCTGATCGACGATGGCCGACCCTGTTGCGCCCGAAAGCGTGGTGCCACCCAGGACCAGGCGGGCTGTCGGCGACGGCTCTGCCCGCGGGTATTCCGCGCGGCCCACTTCGGCGCCGTTTCGATAAACAACGCACTCGTCGCCTTTCCACGTCATGGCAAGGTGCTGCCACCGGCCGTCACTCGCATCGGGTCGCATGCGGATAATGCCGCCGCCTTGGTACTTCGCGCGGCCGGGATCGCCCAGGTAGCACACTCGGTTGCCCAATTCCCAGATCGGTTGCCACCAGCCGCCGCCAGCACATACCAGCAGTCCGTTCCGGCTCCCGCCGCCTTCGGGTTGCGGTATGCGAAACCAGGCGGCCATCGTGCCTTCCTCGGCGTTCAGACCGGCGATTTCAAGCGGCATCGACAGGCGATTGCTCTCGGCGCGCTGGCCGCCGGGGATCCACGGGCCGGCGAAGTCCTTCTGGTCCGGATACCGATCCACCTGCTCGATCTGCAAAGCGCCGGCCTCAACAACACCTTCGCCCGACAGCAACGACAAGTCGAGAAACAGCCTTTGTACGGGCCGGCGGGCGTCGACGGAAATCCGGGCGGTTACCCTTTGCCACTCGGCCGAGAGCGAAGTCTCCCCGGTTTCCATCTTGGTTTCGATGGGAGCGGCGACCGTCGCGTTGGCGTCGGCCTCCAGCTTCTTCGCGTTGGCTTCTTCAATCGGCCGCTGCCAGTCAGAGGCGTCGATCTCGTCGCGCAGTTCCAGCCGCACCTTGGCACCGGCCGTGCGGGCCCGGACGTACACCGAGCCGACAAAGCTCTTGTTGGGTCGGTGAGGATGCCGGACGTCGTCGAGTGCCACCGCCGCCGTCTTCCACAGCCGACCTTCCTTGCCCTCCGCCCCGACCGCGGGCGTCTCGTTCCAACCTTGCCGGATATGGTGAAGTGCGACGCCGTCCCCGGCGAGGAAGCCTTTAAGGCCGGCCTCCGGGCTTGCCAGCCACGGTGGGAGATAGTTTTCATAGGCCGGCTCAAAGCGATACGCGTGACCGTGCAGGCCCGGCTCCAGGTACCGCTCATCGATCTGCAACTGATGGGCAAGCCCGCCCTTCAGTCGCGCGATGCCGCCCTCGCTGAAGTCCAGGTGGAATACAACGCCGCCCTTACATTCGTCCTCTGCCATGGCGACCATGGGGCACGACATGGCACCCAGTACGAGCGCTGCCCGAAGGATTGAATTGCACATGAATCCAGTGACTCCATTGTTCGTTCAACATGACTTGTAGGCGAGTCTCTCCGAGACTCGCACTGAGTGCCGTAGGCGTGTCTCTCCGAGACTCGCAATCAGCGTTTCGGAGAAACGCTGCTACAGCCATGCGCCTTGCCAGATGAAGGTTATGCCGCCCCTCGGACAGGTACAGCACCCCTGGACTTTAGCACCGTTCGCTGCCGGTGTCAAATTGCCGCAAATCACAGAATCTGGCTGCGGTGGCACGCATGGACGGACATGGTATAATGGTGTTCTACGGCCAGCGATGACAAGATCATCGCAGCACGGATCCTGCCTCCCGCACACAATACTCCCGCCTTACTGCCTGCCAGGAAAGAGACCTCATGCGATTCCACCAGAATAACACCTTCGGCGTTGTCCTAACCGCCCTCAGTCTGTTTGGCCTCCTGATATTGGTTGCCGCCGCACCGGCGACCGCCGATACCGCGGAAGAAACCAGCCGTGGCGATCATCCATCCAACCTGCTGACCAACGGTGATTTCGCGGGCGAGTTGGGCAAGGGTGTTCCGGCGCCGTGGCGGGCCACGCTGACTAGCCCTGAGGTGAACCACGCCCATCAAGGAAACGTAGAGACGGTTGCGTCGCCTTTCGACGAGGGTGGAAACGCCGTCCAACTCTCAAAACACGGGGCGGCGAGCTACTGGCCCCAAGTCTGGAGTCCCACGCTTCGGCTCGAGCCGGGCCCGTACGAGTTTTCCGTCGAGGCCGTCGGCACGCTGCCGCGCATGTCGTTGCGGGCGAGTGCCATCGTGGACCGCCAGCGAGTTCGCCTCGACCGTTCCGTGGCCACGCCCGATACTCCGCAAACCCTGCGACATGCCTTCGTCGTACCGGAAGGGGCCGAGACGGTCTCGGTAGGTATCGCGGCGCCGGCGAGTATGGGCGGCCAGGTGACCTTCGGCCGGGCCGCCCTGCGACAATTGGCCCAGGTCCCGCCCGGAGCCGTCGCCGCACTCCCGCCGGGCGACGAGCCCGATCCGGATCCAATTCACGGGCTGGAAAGCTTCATGGAGCGCCATGGGCACAAGCCGTACGATCTGTTCGAGCGGGGCGACGAGTTGATGGCCCTCCGGGTGATCTTCGAGGACCGGCAGTTCGGTACGCCCGTCTGGATGCTTGATGACTCGCCTACCGTCGAACATGGCGGTACGGCCTCGGTGTGGCCGGCGTGGCAGCCTCAGGGGGCGGCCATCTTCATCGAGGGGGCCCGACCTATTGGCGATCGGGTCCACAGCGGTTGGTTCTTCCACTCGGACTTCTCGCGGTTGCGGCCCAGCCGGGGCGGCCGGCCGGCGGTCTGGGCGCCCGAAGACCCCGATCTGTTCTATAGTCCTGCCAGTCCGAGCAGCAACGTCACTCGCACCAATTGGCGGACCGGAGAGCAAGAGGTGATTGCCCAGTGGAAGCCGCTCACCTGGCCGGCGGCTGGTAAACGGGTGTACGGCCTGACACGCGACGGGCGGCACATCTTCGTCGATTTGCCGAACCGGGGTATCTTCGTACCGTTCCAACGCAGCGAAGACCACCCAATCCCCGCGCTGCCCTTGTACGACGGGCGGCCCATCGGCCCCGGCGGCGAATCAGTCGGCGGAAACCATTTCTGCGTCATTCACGACCATCCGGAATACGGCGATCTCATTGCCTTGCGCACCGGCATGCTGATCGACCGGAAGACTGGGGAAAAGACCTACGTCGCCGTTCCCTTGTGCGGCAATACGAACTACCTGCGGGCGTTTCATGAGAACAGGGTCAAATACCCTCAGGGCGAGCAGTGGAACGACTACGGCCTGCCGTGGTTTGCCGATGGCGTGCGGCTGCCTACCGGGCTGGGAATGGAGGAACTGTACGACTTGTGGCTGAATACGCCGCATGCCACGCACGGGCACGAATCCACCTCGCCCGACTGGCAATACATCGCCACCGACGGCGGCACGACGCAAATCGTCCGCGTGCGCGATGCCGAGGTGCGATCCGTGCGGCTCTCGCCGAACGGCGGCAACTACCACTTGCACTGGCGGCAGCATCCGCGGTTCTTCGTCGGCTGGGTCCGCGGGTGGCACTTCGGCAGCTACTTGCGGCCGGTCAACGCGAACGTCGAGTTCCAGGTCTTCTGCGATGCCACCTTCCAGCCCATCGTCGATACCAAGCATCGGCTCAACGGCTACTACGCCGGCGGCGACTTCTCGATGCTCAGCCCGGACGCTACGAAGATTCACTACGGATCGAGCATGACGGGCCGATTCCGCAACTACATTGCCGTGATGGCGCGCCCGCGGCCGCCGGTGAACCTCTCTTGGACCGTGAAAGATGGTGCGGTTGTCCTCGCGTGGGAGCCGTCGACCTACAGCCGGGAAACCCGCGGTTATCTGGTTTATCGCAGCCAGCGCAGCGGCGACGACTACCGGCTGCTCACTCCTGAACCGGTCGAAGGGACCTCATGGCGCGATAAGACCGTGCAGCCGGGCAAGGGCTACTACTACGTGGTCAGCGCCTTGGAGCATTCGGGCCTTGAAAGCGGCTACTCGGCCGAAGCGGCCCGGGCGGGCGTCGATTTGCCAGCCGACGTGGACGCGCCGCTGGTCGTGTACGCCGAGCCCGAAGACGCAATCCGCGACCTGCCCACCGGCGCCCTGCCGGGACTGGCGATGGGAGTGGACCGGCACGAGGCCTCCGACTGGTACTTCCTCTACCACCACCCCGATGCCCAGCGCGGCGAGGCGAGCCTTTCGCTCCATGTGCCGGCCAACGGGCGTTATCACGTGTGGGCTCGTCTGCGCTCGGCGGGCGAAGAGGAAAGCCGCTGGGAAATCGTTGTCGGCGACCGGAACCTGACAATGAGCACCAGCGAGGACCGGTGGACGTGGGGCCGCGCCGGCGGGAGTCCTCTGGCCCTGGAAGCCGGGCGGATTACGGTCGGCCTAGCTACCTCAGACCGTGCGGCACAACTCGACCTGCTCTGCCTGACCACCGACGCCAACTTCCAACCCGAGGGGCCGCGACCGCAGAATACGCAGCCGCCAGCAGCGGTCGAGGGGCTGCGAGTGGAGAACGTCCGTCCGCGAGTCAACCGGCTGACGTGGGACCCGTCGGACTCGCCCGGCCTGGCGTATTACCACGTGTACGCCTCGCGTGAAGCGTTTGACGCACCCGAACAGCGGCTGCGGATCGGTTCGCCAACCGAGACCGAGTTGATCGACTGGGGCCTGCAAGCCGGCACGGAGTACTACTACGCCGTTACGGCCGTCGACCGGCAGGGCAACGAGAGTTCGCTGGGCCGTGTGGTCACCGTTGCCACACCGGCGCGCCAGGTTCCTGCGGCAACGATAGAGCTGCACTTCGCCGACGCAGACCTCGAAGGGCCGTTTGAGCGGTCCACCGGGGCCGGAACGCGCGGTGCGGCCTACCTCGTCCCCGAGGATCTCGCGGCGAATCGCGCGAGCTGGGAGATCAACGTGCCGCACGCGGGCCGCTACTACTTCTGGCTCCGCTACCTGCACCGCGGCTCCGGCGGCCGAGGCGATGAAGTGCAGCATCAGGTCCGCGCCATGATCGACGGACGCCGCATTGCGACGCTTGGCGGCGGTTCGACCGACTTGCACGTGCCCGACCGGCTTATCGCTCCTGAAAGCCGATTGGCCGACCGTCTTTGGACCTGGGCGTGGCCCGGCAGTGTCAACCTCGAAAGCGTCGAGTTGCCGGAAGGCCGGCATACGCTCACGCTGAGCAGTTTCGCACCGAATGTGCGTTACGACACTTTGATCATCACCGATGAACCCACCTGGCAACCGCCTGATGGAAGGCTGCGCCAGCGGTAGGTCGGATTCGCGAGTGCGCTGTTGTTTTCTGCCGCATCAACGTGAGATGTGGCTCAACCAGAAGCGAATGGATTGACCACCAGCACCCCATCGTACGTGGCCCCGGCATCAAGGTCCTCGGTGTACAGAATGTCAACTCCAGCCTCAACGCAAGCGGCAACCAGCATGCTGTCCCAGTGGGAAAGTTTGTAGCGCGCCGTCAGATCGAGACATGCCTGGAGCACTGACTGCGTGGGCAATACCACGGGGAACATCGCTTCCATCTGCTGCAAGTGTGCTCGAACGTCGTCCTGCCGAATCCGGCCGTTGTTTTCCCAACGCCGCATGCAACCGAGAAACTCTGCGGCCACCTGCCACGGCAGCACAGTATCTGACTCCTCTTGCATCAGTCGCTTGACCAGTGCGATTGCCCGGGCGCGCTTGACCGGTTCGTCGAAGTCGACGAAGTATACTAGTACGTTCGTGTCAATGGCGTTCATGCAGCTCGTCCCGCGTGAAGCGGAGTCCGCCCGAATGGACGGGATGCCGCTCACATACTTCCAGCCACGCGGCCAACGCTTCCCCACGTCGCGCCCGCCGCTCGATCAGCGATTCGATGCCCACGCAAACACGAGAGTTCTCCGGCAGATCGACCGGCTGATCGAGCTTCAAGCCTCCACCGACCACCGTAGCAGTGATTTCTTGCTTCATTGTTGTACTCTCCGGAACCGCGATCACAATCTCCACAACCTTTGTGCCCGTGCCGGTCAAGCTCGGGCACGTCGTCGGGCCCGGCCTGAAACGTGGCGATCATCAACGGTACCCATCCTTCCAGTATACCACCTCCGCCCAAGCGAGCCCAGACGTTCTTAAGGAGTCGGGGCCTTTGCTCGTCCATGAGTGGTTTGTGCCGAGCAAACCTCGAGGCGTCGAACTGGGGCGTTTGCCGGGCACCAGACGCCGCGGCTGCAAGGATCCACTGCGTGCAGGCATATTGTGGTCGTCCGAACGCCCGTGTGGCTCGTTAGGCTGCATGCCGTCGCCGGGTGCGGCAGTTGTTCTCGGCCAACTCATTCGGGTTTGTCGCCGGTGCCGGTCGCGCCGTGCAGATGGAAGTGCCGATATCGCTTGACGCCAGCGTCCGGCCATGTTACAGTAAACGACGATGCCAAAAGCATTGAATTGTGTGCTCGGCCGGCACTCAGATCAGTTCGGCGAACTGGCGAAAACGGGTGACCGTCTCCGGCAAACTCTGACGCGCCAATGAACCAAGGTATTCATCGAGGTTCTCGGGCGGCCTCGTGAGGCTTGCTCGATGGCGCTTGGCTGCCGCACAAACAACAGCCGGTGCAAGGTCGATCAAGTGCGTAATGAACTCGTCTGGGTGCTGCGCTTCCACGCCGAACTTGCTTAGAACAGGTCCGTGAGTGCCAAGTGCATCAGCAGGTCCCGCAACGGGGCAGGATAGAGTGTGCAAGAATCGTAGAGCGCCGTGAAGCTCGCCATCGTCAGTAGCCCATGTCAAGTTCCTGGGCTTGAGCGGCGAGTTCGTTCAAGGCTTCGAGGCGTTTACGGTCCATTTCAATCCGGACGTGCAAGTTTCGGTTCAGGAATGGGGCAAGCCGGCGGCTGGATGCCTTGGCCAGCCGAGCGTCGTCACTTGTCGGGGTGATGGGTTCGGCAGTGGTGAGCGGGGACATGGTCGGCTCCTCTGTTGTGTCTCACTGAATTATATCGCCTAAACGCAATATACGCAATAAGTGAAACCAACGAAATTGTGTGTTGCCGCCCGGATCCCGGGGCGACCACTGGCCCAAAGCGTTCTACTGCAATGGGTTACGGGTGTGTCAGTGGGTACGGACGTGCGTCGAGCCACGGGCCTCAAGACCCCTTGCGGCTGCGTCGCACCGGTTCAAGAACCGGTGGCACCCGGGCCGCTGGAGGCAGGCCGGTATCGGGTACTGAGCGTTGTCACTTGGAAGCGTGAGCGTTACGATGGCAGCTTGGGGCGACCGCTGAGAACCGAGTACCCTGGGCCGCTGTACCATGCGATGTCTCGGGGAAACGAACGACGTGAAAGTGCCGCAACTCGGGGCAACTGCGTCCTCGCACTGCACTGGACACTATCAAGGCAGAGGTGGCCTGCCCCCAAGTTCTTTCGAGGAGATACACCCATGAAGCTTGCCCATTCTTTTGCCGCTGCGATGCTCGTGGCCGTTCCAGCTTACCTCGCTCTGGCGTACAACCCGCCGGTCGATCGGGCCGGCCCGCTCAAAGTCACAATCGAGGGTCCCGAAGAGGTTACGGAGGTTGGTGTGCCGCTGCCGGTACGCGTGGTGCTGGAGAACTCCGGCGAGCGGCCGATTCAAGGCACGGTTGCGCTAGGATTGGTCGACCGCTGGTCGGCGGAGCCGGCCGAGCCTATGCCATTTGAGGTCCCTGCCGAAGGCACGGTATCGCAGGAGTTCACTGTCACCGCAGGCGAAGGCACCTACAACGCGCATTACCCGATCCATGCGTTCGCCCGCTTCGAACACAACGGTCAATCGCACACCGCCCATCCGATCCTGATTCTGGAGACGAAGCTTCCGAGTCCGCCGCGGCCGGAACGCCGCGTGCCATGGCAACCGTTTACTGTGGCGGCAGACAGTGAACTGGCACTGTGGCGGCTCCCGGTGCATCGCAGTATCGTCAAGGTGTTCGACGGCGATACCCGGACGCTCCCCGTCGGATGGCAGGGCCGCGATGAGGCGACCTACGGTCATTTGCACATTCAGTCCATATCGCTTGACAGGCAAAGCCGCGAGACCGTTGCGATCCATCCGCCGTGGCGCGGCAGCGCAGGCACGCTGGCGGTCGAGTATCCGCTTCAGTTGCCTGACGCGCGGCCTCTGACGCTGCGCTTCGCCCATGCTGTAACGCCTGACGGCCAAGGCGACGGCGTGACGTTCCGGGTCCGCGTTGTCCCGCTCGACGCACCCGAAGGGCAATGGGGCGAAGTCGTCTACGAACAACATAGCACGGCCAAAGACTGGAGCGAAACAGGCGAGGCCGACCTGGGCCGCTTCGCCGGGAAGGCGGTCCGGCTGCAGTTGGAGTCGCACCCCGGGCCGAAGCACAACACCGGCTGGGACCAGTCGTACTGGGCCGAGCCGATTCTCACCGCCGGCGTTCCCCCCACTCCCGCCGCTTTCCCGCCTGCTGAGTCGGCCAATTCCGTGTTGCTCGGTACAGTTTCACCTGGCCGGGAGGCGTTTGAAGTGCGGGTCTGGCCGGGCAACCGGGGCCTGCTCGACTCGGCCGTGGGGTTTGTCGGCGGCGACCGGTCGTTGCTGTTTCACGGCTTTCAGATGCGCGTGCTGGGCGGTCGGATCGACGATGTCCGCTCGCCCCTGCTGCTCGAACGAGTCGAAACCGAGCAGACCGCCGCCGGCTACTGCGTGCGCCACTTCTTCACCAGCCCGCTCGGACCGTTCGAGCTTGTCGGACGCCTGGCGGTGCGCGAGGGCGTGCTTCAAGCTGCGTTCGAGTTGGACAACGTGCCTGCCATGCCACCCTGGCAGGCCGTGTTCCTGGAAGACGTTGCTGCCGGCCCGTTCAGCCGCGAGGCCCGGCAGGTGTACGCCGGGCATGGCCACGTGGTCCGGGAGCCGGGTCCCTTCGCGTTGAGGTTCGACGGCCACCGCCTGGCCACCTCGTTCGTCGGGGCCGATTTCGACGGCGGGCTTTCCCTGGTGCAAGGCGTGGACGTCGCGCCCGATCGGTTCGAGGTCGCTCCCGACCGGCGGCACTGCTCGCTGCACGCGGCACATCGGCCGACGTTCACCTTCATTCCGGCAGCGAACGTCTGGGACGGTGTGAAGGTCTGGCGCGACGTGAACGGCCTGGAGCCGGCCGGCGGAGTGGAGAAGGTGGCGGGTCGTTTCGTATTCGACCTTTGGGGCGGCCGATACGGCGAGACCGCCGAATCGTTGCGACGCGCGTTCCGCTACGGGCTCGGCGGCTCGATGGTCATTTTCCACAACTGGCAGCGATGGGGTTACGACTACCGGCTGCCCGATATCTATCCTCCCAACCCGGACCTGGGCACCCAGGAGGAACTGCTCGACCTGATTGCGGCGTGCCGCGAGTCAGGCACGCTCTTCGCGCTGCACGATAACTATATCGACTTCTATCCGGACGCCGATGAGTTCTCCTACGAAAAGCACATCGCATTCACTCGGGGCGGCGAGCCGGTCAAGGCATGGCTGAACGAGGGGCGCAATGCGCGTTCGTACCGTTTCCGTGCCGACAGCATCGAGCCGTTTCTGAAGCGGAACCTCGCGCTGATTCGCGAGAACCTTGCGCCGACGGCGTATTTCATCGACGTCTGGTCGAGCGCGCCACCCTACGACTACTGGACCGCCGACGGCCGGTTCTTCGACCAACTCTACACCCGCAAGGTGTGGGGTGATATGTTCGCTTGGATTCGCGACTACCTAGGCGACAACGCCCCGCAAATTTCCGAAAGCGGCCACGATCAGCTCATCGGCCGGCTCGACGGCGCCCAGACGAACCATCTTCGCGTGGGCACGCCGATTCCGGATCACTACTACACCTGGAGCGTGTTGAACTGGCCGTGCGCCGCCGCCGAACGTACGCCTTGGTTCGACGCCGCACATCACGACCGATTCATCCTTCACGGGGCCGGTTACGCAGGGCGTTACGCTGCGGGGCTTGACCACCGGCTGCACGGAATCTACAGCGACGATTACATGGCGACCGAGGTGCTTACCGGCCATTCCGGCATGGTTCCCGAGCCGTTCAGCCACCAGGTGGTGCGCAAGCATTGGCTACTGAACGACCTGATGCATGGCTTGGCGCTGAAACGCATCGAGTCGGTCCAGTACGTCGGCGACGACCTGCACCGCCAGCACGTTCGATGGTCGGAAGGGGCCGAGGTCTGGGTCAATCGCGGAGAGAGCGACTGGCAGGTTCAAGGCCACGTTTTGCCGCAGTACGGTTTTCTGGCCCGGGCGCCGGTCGAGGGAGGCACGGTCGAGGCCTCCGTCGCCCGCCGCGACGGCATCATCTCCGAGTCGGTACGCACGCCACGGACCCTGTACGTTAACGGACGCCTGATACTCGACGGCCCGCACCGCATCCAGCCCGGCGTGACAGGCGTACATTACGAAGGGAGGCGGAGCTTCACGCTCGCCCTCCAATGGCAGGCCGACGACCCGATTCCCGGAAATTATCGCCCCTTCCTTCACTTCTGCGACGAGCAGGGCGAGATTCTCTTCCAGGCCGGGCAGGACCCCCGAGCGTTCGAGACGGCACGGCAAGGGACCATCGTAGCCAACGCTGGCGGCCGCATTCTTGCCGATGCGAAGCCCGGCGATGAGTTCGACCTGCTTGCCGGGCTCTACGATCCGGAAGGCGGCGCCCGCCTGGCCCTTTCCGGCCCGGCCACCGGCGATCGGCGCATCCGCCTTGGAAAGCTCCGCGTCGAGGGACACGGCGACGAGGTAACGGGTGTTGCCTGGACGCCGCACGAAGAACCGGCGGAGGACCCTTTCCTTGCCCGACACAACCCCGAGCGGAAGCCGATCGACTTCGGTGCCGTCGTCACGGCCGGCGGCATCCGTCTCCATCGCGAAGGGCCCGCGTTGATCGTCACCCCGCTACCCAACCGCCGCGGGCCGGAGTTCGACGTGACAATCCGCTTGAGCGAATTGCCCTGGACTGTTAAGGAGCCTGTTGAATGGGAGGCTGTCAATGAGGACGGTGGCGTCCTGTCTAGGGAAGTGGCGCAGGTGACTGACGGTACCGTCAGTATTGTCTGCCGGCCTGATGTGTTCGGGTACCGGCTCCTGCCGAAGGCGGAAGAGTAGGAGATTTAGTTTCCCTCAAGACCAGGTGTAAGCGGCAAGAGGAATCGGGGATTCGAGGGGACATTGGCAGGTTTCCTGGAATGTCAGCTTTCCCGCGTCTCCTTGACTTGCCGGTTTCTCGTGACTATGCTTGAGCTACTTGGAAAGCATACTCCTGCCGCTTGTTCGCGAAGAGCCCAAGGAGCAGTAACCAAGCCCGGTAGCCGTTCAGAAGAGACTGTCGCGTTTTTTGCGGCAGGAATGGCGATTTGTCCAATCGGCTAATCAATCCGCCGCGATAATGGGAGTGTCCGCTTCTGCGTGCAGTGGAGAGAACTGGCCGCGCCGCTACCCCATGAGCAGTTACCAATCCCACATCGCCGTCCAACCGAAACGAAGGCAGATCGTGCTTCGCTTGAATCGCCCCCTATTGCTTGCCCTGGTGATTGCTGTGGTGGCCTGTCGGGCGGCCGTGGCCGGCATGGTCCACGACATCGTCGGCCAGGTGAGTCTTGCCAGCTACCGGGACTATCTTGACAACTGCCTTTACACTCGGATCGGAAACGACCGCCGGGCAGGGGACGTATTGGGAGCGCATCACAACTTGGCGCGGGACTTCGTGCAAAACGAGTTCGTCAGCTTTGGCTTGACGACCAGCCTCGACTTCTTTGTCAACGCAGCCAACGGCGCTACCGGTGCCAACGTGGTGGGTGTTCATGTTGGAACGGTCATGCCAGACAATATCTACATCGTCGGGGCACACTACGACTCCACCAACAGCCGTGGTTCCGGCAGTGGAGCCAATGAAGGAGCCCCGGGAGCTGACGACAACGCGAGCGGGGTGGCCGGCGTGCTGGAGGCGGCGCGCGTGATATCACAGTATCAACTCCAGTCGACCGTGATCTTCATCGCCTTCGACCACGAGGAGCAAGGCATGGTCGGTAGCGCCCATTATGCCAACGAACACTCGGGTGACAACATCCGGGGTATGGTCTCCCTCGATATGATTGGCTACTCGGGTAACAATCCGGACAAGGTTCGACTCCACCCGGGCTCCGCCAGCCTCACCACCACCAGGGATGAACTAGCCGACGCCTTGTGGGAATACGGCGGGATTACGGCTCCGCTCAGGGGAGAATTCAATTGGAGCGACCATGCACCGTTCGGAAGCTTTGGCGAGGGTTCGTGCCTGGTGATTGAGTACGACTTCTCCACGAACCCCCACTATCACATGTGGAGCGACTCGGTCGATACGGTCGGCTACATTGACTACGAATATGCCACTGCCATCACCAAAGGCACGGTTGGCTATCTGCTGGATAACGCCGTGCTCGTTATACCCGAACCGGGTACCGCCCTTCTCGCGATCGGCGGAACGATGGGCCTCTTCTTCGCGTTCGGGCGTCGGGCAAATCGCGGCTCGCGCTGCTCAGCCTAACCGGGGGCAATTGGCCCTGCTGGCAAGCCGGCTTTGGCCCGGATTGTCCATGAAGATGTAGGGTGGTGACAAGCAAGCCAAGACCTTGGTGGACCTCGGTCGCTTGGCCGGGCCTGCTTCCAGCGCACGGCGCGCAAACCGCCCCGGTCGTGGCTTGTGCAGACCCACCAAGGATTTGCGCGACCTTGTCGCACCCTGCCCCTCTACGCGACTTCGCCCCACCCTGCCCGAACGCCGTGCGTTACCGTTCGGTGGCGGAGGACGCATCCGGGGGCCGCACGCTGTGCTCCACCGGCCACGATGCCCGCGACTCGTGCGCGTACAAGCCGATCTTCTCGATGGGGATGCGCTGGAACCCGACGGCCCACGCAGGCGAATCGTCCCGAAGGCGGAAATCCTGGTTCTCCGCGTCGACGAAACGGGGGTCTTCGTCAATAAGATTGTCGGCAAGCTGCACGTACGGGCGGGCGGCGGCGTGGATGCCGTCCCACCGACCACCCTGGCTGATGTTCCTCGCAATCACGTTCCCCACCGGCGCCTTCGGTTCGTTGGCCAGGATGGCGGCCAGTGCAGGGTAGCGCTCGCTGTACGGCGGCTTGTCGAAGGCAATTCCCGACAACGTTCCCTTCTCCGCGGCCTCCTTCAGCCAGCCGTCGGCGTGTGCGTGCGCCCAACCGAGGGCGCGGGCGTCGACGTGGACCGCCGGAGTGCAGTCTACAAAGATATTGTTCTCGATGCGGCAGTCGCGCCCGCCGCCGATCATGGCCGCGCGGGTCACCCGATAGAACACGTTGCTGATAATGTCGGCCGACGAGAACATGTCGTCCAGGTACACGCCCACGCAGCCCCGGCCGCGGAAGCCGCTGATGTGGTGCAGGTAGTTGTGCCGGATCACGTGCCCGCGCATGGTCCAGTTGCGGCCGGTGTAGATGGCGCCTGCGTCGTTCGATTCGTACGAAACGCTGTGGATCTCGTTCAACTCGATCACATGGTCGTTGCCGCCGAAGCCCATGCCCATGTGCGGCGCGTTGTGGATCAGGTTGTGCGACGCGCGGTTGCCCACGCCCTGCAAGGTGATCCCCGGCTGGTACACGCGTGTCCAGCGGGCGTACTCATAAACGTGGTTGTTCTCCGCGAAATGGCCCGCCGGGGTGAGCGCCTTCCGGTCGCCGCCGCTCAAGGCGATGCCGCCGGCGCCGGTTTCATAGATATCGCAGCCGACCACTCCGTGGCCGGTTCCCCCGGAAACGCGCACGGCCCACTCGCCCAGGTTGCGGAAAGTGCAAGCCTTCACTCTGACGCCGGTGCCTCCGCTGATCGTCAGGCCGTGGTTGCGGCCGGCTTCGAAGATGAACCCCCGCACGGTCACGTGGGAGACGTCTTGCATGGCCATGAGTGTCGGCGCGACCGATACGACGGCCCGGCCGCGCTCGATGGGCTCCGGCGGGTAGAAGTAGAGGATGCCCGCGGTGCGGTCGAGGTACCACTCGCCCGGCTGGTCGATCTCGCACAGGGCGTTGAAGGCGTAGTACCACTGGTTCTTCCGGTAGCCATAACTATGGTGCGGCGGGGCCAGGGCGATGACCTTCTTCTCCGTATCGATCGCCTGCACCTTCATGCGTTGCTCGGCCCAGTCCCAGAACCAGTAGCCGTGGAGCCACAGGTCGGACTCTTGCGTCCATCGCTCGGGTCGGTCGCCTTCGTAGACGATCTTACCGCTCCGGTCGCCCTTGGTTCCACGCACATCGACGGGTGTCTCCGCGACGACGTCGGCGATGCGAGCAAAACCCTCGTTGGGCCAGCGCGAGATGGGCATGGGCCGGTTGTTGAAGAACAGTTCCAGCCGCTTGCCCGAGGCTGCCACCTCGCCAAGGTCGGCAATGTCCTGCACCTTCAGATCGGCCTGGTACACTTTGCCGCGTGCCGGTTCATCGAGGCGAGCGAGGATAGCCTCGTCCATGACGAGCGTGAAGTGCTCGACCGGCCGGCCGCCGCTCAGCCGCACCTCTTCGCCGGGCGCCGCCCGGTACGTAATGCGTGCCTCGGCGGTGCCCGAGTCCTCGGCCGTCAGTTCCAGGGTTTCGCCCAGAAGATACGTTCCTTCGCGCACCTGCACTTCAACGCCACCCTCCGGCAGCCCGCCGGCCTGCTTCATCCCCCGGATTTCATCCCTTGCCCTTTGCAGTGTCGCAAAGGGTCCGTCGCCATCCCGCGGCTCCGGGAGCGTGCCCGACCACTGGTCGTTGCCATTTGCCGCGACGAACAGGACGCGGGCTGTTGCCTCACCGGCGCCCAACTCATTCGGTACCGGCAACAGGGCCGCGCACGCACACACGACGATCATCCATACAGTTTTCGACTTGCCACAATTCACAGTGTTGCTCCTAAACGTTGGTTCGCCGGCTCCCACGGTTTGCCGGTCGTACAGATAACTTGACATTTGCACAAATCCCGGCGAGCGGGGGCCGTGAGGCCCCTGTTTCTGCAAGACATTGCGCAGTTCGGCGTCTCCGTGGCAGACTGCACCGCTGGTGTGTTTCTGGCTGCCGGGCGCATGGGCGACGACTGGCGTGGAAATCGGGGGAGAAACAGGGGCCTCACGGCCCCCGCTCGCCTTTCGGTTTGCAGTGTTTGGGATAACGTGGGGTGGAATCCAGGTGGGGCCGCGCTCCGTCGCCGCGGCTCGTCCAGCATACTCCACGCGGCCGATCGGTGCCACCGGGGATGTAACCGTTCACGTGGGGACTGTCCCAATTTTCGCGGCACAAAGGGCGTTCTTGCCCAATGATCCACCGTTTCCGCCGCGAAAATGGGACTGTCCCCTTCGCGTGGAGCGGAGAAAACTGCCCGCGCCACCTCGTGAATAGTTGCCCCAGGATAACAGCCGGTGTATGGCAAGATTTGCTCGCACGTATGACAACGAGGGCCGACCCCCGCCACCGCGAGCTTGCACTTGGAGCGGCGACTGGACCTGTTGGACCTTCGGCTTAAGCCGGCTGAAGAAGCCGCCTAAAGGCGGGACTCCAACCAGGATTGCCCTTTTCAGGCACCCCCAGCGTGCTATAATTCTCATAGCTTGCAGCGTCTGATAGCTGGAATCCTAACCGCACAGGGGAATCCCATGAGTTACGCCGACAATTCGTATCCGTTCGCGCGGGATGTGTTCGCGGCGCAGGCCGCAGCCGATGAGCGAAGCGCCTTCATCACGAAGACCTACCTGCACCTTGCCGGCGCGATTGGCTTGTTCGTCGTCTTGGAGGCGATTCTGCTCTCGTTGCCGGGCATCGAAAACCTCGTGCAATTGATGATCGGCGGCCAGTTCAGTTGGCTGATCGTGCTGGCGCTGTTCATCGGTGTGAGCTACCTGGCCGAGAACTGGGCGCAGTCGGCGGTCAGCCCGGCGATGCAATACATGGGACTGGGATTGTACGTGCTGGCGCAGTCGGTGATCTTCGTTCCCTTGCTCTACATCGTGCGGGCGTTCGATCCCGGCATCATCCCCGCGGCCGGCATCACCACGCTGGCCCTGTTTGGCGGGCTGACGGCTGTCGTCTTCATTACGCGGAAGGATTTTTCGTTTCTCCGCTCCATTCTCTATTTCGGCGGCTTCGCGGCATTGGGGCTGATCGTTGTTGCCATTCTATTCCAGTTCGCCCTCGGCCCCATCTTCACCTACGCGATGATTGCCCTGGCTTGCGGCTACATCCTCTTCCACACGTCCAACGTACTCCACCATTACCGGATCGGCCAGCACGTAGCCGCCTCCCTCGCACTCTTTGCATCAGTAGCCCTCTTGTTCTGGTACATCCTGCAACTGTTCATGTCTCGACGTTGAGTCTTGAGCCCCGTTGACTAATCTTCGCCGGTTCCGCGGGCAGGGAATCGGCCACGTGTGGCTATGTACTCCACGAAATCCCGGCCGCTCGGCGCGCCGGGGTCTTCGTTGAGGATGTCGATCACGTCCTGCGCGGAGAGCGTGCTGTCGGGATAGACGACCGCAAAGTTAACATTTAAAGCCTGACCCTGACTTCCCCGCTGACTTCCCCTTTGGTACCTGCCGATTGAAGCTCGCGTCAGAACGGCTCTTCATCGGGCGTTCTTGGAGCGGTCTTGCCGTCTGGATAGTAGTGCTCCAGCAGAGAACGAAACTGGCAAAGGCGGTCAATAGTTTGCGATCTCTTTCGGTCGCGGTTCAATGAAGCCAATAGATTGAGAAATTCGTCGCGTCTTGCTTCCGATAGCCGTCGGAACTTCTTTCGCCAGTCCGCATGGGCTCCGTTGTCCTTGTAGTGCTCGCGGTAAGTAATATACCGATCCGGCATGGACAGTATTTCCAAGAACTGCTCGAACGACGCGCCAAATGCAGCATTGAAGAACTCTGTGTTGGGGCTCACTAGCCCGTGTGTTGCCAAGAGCACACATTGTATCCCCCTCAGGTATCGCCATTTCCAACGCTCTCCAATGTGTCTGCGGTTGAGGTCCGTGATAGGCGTGTACTTCATTGGGAAACCGGTGACGCGAATGCCGAACTCAGAGGACAACTCAAGATTAACGCGCATGCGTTCGTAGAAGTCGCGAGGACTGTCACGAAAATTGAACATAACATAGTTCGTAAATTCGGTGAACCCCTCATCGGCAAGATATGCGACAGCCTTTCGGTAGGCTGACTCCATCCCTCTGAAGTCGAAGGCAAGCCGGATCGGAGACACGGCCAGCCTTCCTAGCCTCTTGGCGATGTGTCGAGTAATAAGTCTGGCGTCAATCCCTTGATTGAAATCGACCGCGCGCTTCTTACCTTCCCGTGTTGCGCCCGACTCAAACCCCAAGGCAGCGACCTGATCACAAACCGTGTCAAGTCTCTCGAGAGCCAGAATGTTGTTGTCCAACAGCACAAGGTGCTGCCGCTCACCGAACGCTTCAATGATGCTTGCTACCTGACTCTTCAGAGGCTGGAAATAGCCAAACCGGGGCTCAAGTGTCGGCACAGCGCAAAAGGCGCATTTGCGCACACAACCGACGGTTACACGACAGAAATAGGAATCCTGCGGCCGGTAGTCATACGCACACGAATCGATGATGGAGTAGTCTGGTAGATATTTCGCAATCGGCACTGCTTCCCGATCAATCATCCTTGGCCTAGAAAGTGGACCGATGATGACTCGGCACGCGGCCCGGTCGCTGATGTACTTAGGTAGTAGCGTTGCCCCAATGCCGCCTACAACAATGTCGTCGTCAGCATCCACCGAAGCCCGGTAGAAACGAACTGTCTTTGCTGTGCGGGGCAGTTCGTAGGTGAAGAGCGATGATACGTAGATTCTGTGCCAATTCAGGGCCCGTAGCGCTTCGCTGCGACCTCGAACAAACGTAACCTTGTCTCCGTGATGCTTGTGGTAGGTAGCGAGACGCAACAGCCCCAGTGGCGGGAACTTCGACCGGTAGTCTGGCTCGACGAGAAGGATGTTACGCATTACGACTTACGATTTTGTGTTAACGCCGTATTTGGCACTGATTGCCTCCTTGACCGCTTGAAGGCATGCGTGACTTCTGGTGCATGCAGCTTCTGTGAGTACCGAGTCAATGATGGCCATTACGTCTGTGAGTACCTTCCGCTGTTTCCGATCAAGACTAGACTTCAACTTTTGCGAGGCATAAACATCCTCAGTTTCCAGCCGCTCACGCACGGCTTGGAGGGAAGTCAGAACACTCCGAAGCTTCTGTTTGTCGGCTTGGTCGTCACGGCTCTCGTGCGCCTTCTCAATCCGCCCTATTTCACGGTCAAGTTTGGATGCGAGGCGATCCCGCTCATCGGTAGAAGACAGTCCGCTTCGTAGAGCCTTCTTCGTGACCTCGACGGCGGCTCTGGCGGACGAAACAACCTTTTGCGTCGGACGCGACTTCGACGACGACGCATCGTGGCAAGCTTTGCAGTGTGCCCGAATGAACGGGGCAAGCTGCTCTTTGACTCTGGCCCATGCGTCCGTTGCCTCAAACCCATCCCGTCGCGCATTTGGAATAACCCCATCGGACATGATGTGAACTTCACCAATAGTCCACGCATTCAATCGTCCTTCGTGCCCGGGAAACAGCTCGGCCATTCGTTCCGGTCCACCGATTGCGATATTGTTGCGACGAAAACGAATACCCGCGACACGGTCGTCTCCAAACATTCCAAGCAGATCCGCTTTCCCGTACCACATCCAGAAAGTGGGCAAGTCGCCGCCTGATACGCTTGGCGCGAAAAAACAGACGTCTTTAAGCTCGATTTCGTAGTTATCGCGTTTGCTGCGGTAATAGCCATGGTATGGCTTGAATATCTGTCGCTCCAAGCCATCACTTGTCTTGACGATCATCTTGACGGTGGGTACCGTAACGCCACTCTCCTGTACCCATTTCTGAATCTTCGGAGCGAAAATAAAACGCTGGGAATCGAACTCTACCGGCGCAACTTGGCCAAGATAGTCCTCAAGCTGTGTGAAATCGAGAAACATGTCGTGTTTTCGGTCGATACTTTCCAGCCGGACTTCAAAGAAGTGCGCCGCCTTTGCGGTCTCTTCGATATCCTCGGAGGTGTTTTGTTGCAGCAAATCCGAAAGTTCCTTTGCCTCCGTGACATCGGGTGTTAATGACTTGCGAATGCTAGCGCAATCGAACACTATCGAAACGCACTCGTCACTGTAGGCGGTTGTGGTCGTGAACGTGAGCCTGTCACAGTATGCGATACCTGCAAGACGGCCGATTCCCCGAAAGCCCGCCTCTTGCCCATAAACTTTCGAGGACATGCCAATATTGAGCAGTCGCTCAACAGCGTCCTCGGGCGACTGGCCCGTGCCATTATCGCGAATGGTTAATGACCGTTCCTTCGGATCAAGGTGCAACTCGATCACACCCGTGTTCGGCTTTAGCATTTTGAAACGTTCAGCCGTTAGGATGGCATCTGAGGCGTTCTGCACATATTCCCGTATGCAGTCGAGAGGGTTCCCATACATCCCCGTCGTCAGTGTTTCGAGGACAAAGGAGCCGACCTTGGGTGTATGCTTCATTGGGCCACATCCTCCTTGTAGTAGCAGGGGAACGGAAACTGCACTTTGATCAAATGAGTCTTGAATACTGCATGCTGAAGTAGGAGGCCCCCCTTCTCGAGGCGTGTGATGGAAGCCCGATGGGATTCCGGGAAGTAGCGATAGTCAGGGCATTTTGACATCTCCACAGGACTCGTTCGCCCGTATACGTTCGTGCTGCAATTTCCAAGGATACGGTCATGGACAGCGCTGCGAAACTGTTCCGCACCTAGGAGAATCACACCGAGTGAGCGTCCGCGCTCGGTGACTTCAAGCAGAATACTGGTCAGTGACCGTCCACCGGTATCGGTTTTCGGGGCGTACTTGTTCAGTTCGTCGGCAAAAATGATTACACGCCCGATATCGGCCGGATCAACGTCTTCGTCCTCCCCCAGTTTGATGTTGCGAATCGTACTAGTGACGTCACCCACAACAAGGCACTGGAGATAGTCGGGCAGTGGTTCGATGTCGATAACAAGGATTGATCCTGGCTTCAACTGACGCACGGCATCTGCCACAAGCGATTGCCGTCGCTCATCGTGGCTGGTAAGTGCCAACTCCGAAAAAACCGGATTGGCAGTTCGAGTCTGAACGAACCTGTTGAACTTTCGCCATGACTGAACAGTCACATTGCTGCCGGCCTGCTGTCCACGTTGTGCGCGTCTCCTGATTTCCTCACGGAAGGCATCCCAGCTTGAGCCGGAGAGGTCACGGACTTCGTCGTAGATCGACTCTATTGTGCTGTTGGGGTCGTCGACATCCGCGAGAAGGAGACGGATCTTCTCCTTCATAGTTCCTGTTGCGGAAACTCCGGTCACAAGAACTGTCCCGTCGGGCTTGCATAAAAAGGACGTATCCTTATCCTTATGGCAATACCATTGTGCCAAAC
>JAVEUP010000108.1:0-28039 GCA_034005525.1 Thermoguttaceae bacterium
TCTGGGGCGTTGCGGATCGCTACGCAACTACTACCCCAGCCCCCACCCCCCGCCCACAAATCCCACAACGCAACCGGCTCCACTGTGGGGGTGTGGAAGCTTCGCACAACGTCCACGCCGGACGATCTCTTAACCTGGATTATTCATGTAGGGTGAGTCATCCGGGGTAAGGCGGTTTGCCCGGCCGGGTGAAGCCGGCATTCCGGCGGCGCCTCCAACCATGGCGCCTATAATGTGAGCCAACGGGACCGGCACCATTAGTGCAGTGCCGCTGTCGACGAACATGGTAGAACCGGTCAGCAACTCGAACAGAGTCTTGCCGACAAACGCGGCTGCCAACCCACCGGCAACGGCTGCCGGCCGCCAGTTGCCGCCGGCCGCGCCCCGCCTAATCAGCATGGCGGTCAGAAGGGCAAACAGGGCCGAATCCAGGCCCGACAGGCCGCGATACGTCGGCATGTCCGGCATCAGAACCCATACGGCCGCAGGGATTGCCGCCGCACTGACGGCCAAGCAGATCCAGGTGGCACGGCGCGATTCGGCCAGGCAAACCGCCGCCAGGCAGGCGAACACCGCAACGTCCCAGAACAAATGGTCCGGCGACCAGTGGGTCAGATGGCACGTGACGATCCGCCAGATCTGGCCGTTGGCGATGGCGGCCCGCTCATATTGGAGCAGTTCACCCGCAACGGGCGACAGATGGATCAGGACCGCTGCCAGGACAACACCAGAGGCGGCGCCCAGCGCGCCGCCTCTGGAGAACCAGTCGCGAGTCGAAACGGAGTGCATCGGTAGTTCCTTTCGTTGCTTCAGGACGTCTCCGCAGGCCTATTTCCGGCGGCGCGCCGCCCAGCCAAGCCCGGCCAGTCCGGCCAGTAGGGCCGCCGAAAAAGGATCGATCGCTCCACCGCCGCGGTGACGGCTGGAAGGGCCGCTGCTGGGTGTCAGGTCACGGCCGCGGGAATCGCCGGTCCCCGGCGACCACGCCCCCGGATCGCGGTTTGCTGCAAGCCGGTCGGCACTGGACCCGTCGGCAGCGTGCGTCATCAGCCGGTTCAGGCTCTCCTCGCGCATCTTGGTCAACTGCTCGTTCAGCCGCGTCTGCTGCTTGCGGTCGCGCGAGATCCGCAGGAGATTCCGTCGCTGGATCGCCCACCGCTGGTACTCAGCGTCGTTCTCCAGAACGATGAACGAAGTGTACTCGGTAACGATCGAGTAGAGTTCGCCAAGCCGAACGATTTCGTCAACCACCGGCGACCGCGAACCCGCGGCGTCGGCCTCGGCGAGCAGCCGATCCACTTTCTTTTGGGCCCACATCCGTTCGATTTCCGGGTTGGCCTCATTGGCCTCCGGCAGTTTGAACTCGACCGTGCGATCGAGCGGGGCGCCGGCCACGCTCGCCTGCACACGGACCGTTACGGGGCCGGCCTGGCGATAGCGGCCGTAGATCCGCACCGGCGCGCCGTGGTAGAGGCTGCCAAGCTGTTTCGGCTCGACGTCGTACACCTCGGCCCCTTCCAGGTCGATCCGCAGGTTGTCGGCCGCGGGCCTGAGCAGCTTGCGGCGGAAGGCCTTGGCTTGGCGTTGCATATCGTCGTCGCCGGAAAGGAACGCCGCCAGCCCGCCGCCGCCTTCGGCCATTTGCGAAAGGAGCCCCCGATCGATGTCGTTGCCCACGCCAATGCAGAACACTCGCGTGCCCTCCGGGCGCGAGCGGATCAGGCCGGGGATTTCCTGCCGTTCCTGCTGGTCGGTCAGCCCATCGCTGAGGACGACCACGTTCAAGGGCCGCTGGCCGGAAGCATGTTTGTACGCCGCGAGCATGGCCGGTCGCATCAGCGTTCCTCCGCGGGCTTGCTGAGAGGCGAGGAACTCGGTGGCTTCCTGCTGTGCGGCCGCATCGGCCGGCCGCAACTCGTCGAACAGAATCTTCGGCCAGAGGTTGAACGTCATCACGTCGAAACGGTCGTCGGGGCCGAGTTGCCGAATGAACTCGGCAATCGAATCGCGCGAGATTTCCAGCCGGTCTTCGCGGCGCATACTTCCGGAAATATCGAGCACGAACACGTAGTCCATGCCTCCCTCGGCCTGGGCCAGCTCGTCACCGGCGGTCATGGTGAGTTGGAAGTAGCCGTCTTCGCCGGGCTGCTTCGAGGTGATCAGGTCCAGCCCGGTGCGCGGACGTGCGACGTGGAACGCCACAACGACGTCGCGGTCCAGGTTGGCCTCGTGCGACTCCAGGCTCGCCTCGTAGAACGACGGGCCGTGCGGGACCACCACGAATTGATCCCCGTGGCTGGGGCTTTCGAGTGCAACGATCGGCACCTCCGACTTCAGCCGGAGCGAGAGCCCGAACTGCTTGGTCGCTGTGTCGGCGCCTGGGCGGACCTCGGTGGCCAGCGGATAGACGTAAGTGGCCCAGTCGTGGTCGAAGTCGAGTTCCTGGTAGTAGGCAATTTGCACCCGCTGCTCGGCGCGCGCCTCGATCGGAAAGATGCGCATCTCGAACGTTCGATAGTCTTTCTGCTCCAGCAGGCCGGGATCGCGGCGCACTTGCTTGTAGCTGTCGTAGATTTCGCGTGCCCGCTGCTTCTCGAGCACCTCGCCGATGATTTCCTTGCCGCCGATCCACATGCTGAAATTGGCAACCGACGCGTTCTTCGGCACGGGAAAGACGTAGAGCGCCTCGACCTGGCGGTCCTCGGTGTTTCGGAACACCTGTGTCACCTCGGTCACGGCAATACCGTTGTTGATGGTGACGCGGACGTCATGTTCGACGATTTCCAGCGTACCGCCGAATCCGCCGTCGGCAATGAGCAGCCCCGCCGCGTGGCCCGGCGCCGCGCCGAGCCCCACCAAGGCCCCTGCAAGGCAACACAAAGCCGCCGATCTCCCCCACTTTCTCACTGTTCTTACGCATGTCGTGGTCATCGTACCACCTCCCGGATCATAAACCGTTCGCCGCGGCAGCCGGGGGCACGCGCCCGCCGGAAACTGGCTGCCGCGGACAAATCGAACGGCTTTCTCAGTCCAAGGGCGGCAAATGGTCGGGGATATAATGCGGACGATTCACAGGGGGTTGGGCAAGATCGCGCACATCGTGGTGGGCCTGCGCAAAGGCAGAAGCATCGTGCGGAGAATTCCCCTCCGGACGGGTCGCCGCACTTAGCGATAACGCCCGCGGGCGTCCGCCAGGGCGACCATCCGTTTCAGCCGCTCGGGCCGCACGTGGGGCGCCACGGAACAGGCCGAGGAGAGAATATAGCCGGAGCCGGGCATGCCGGTCCTCAGCCGGTCGAGCACCGCGCGGTCGAACGCTGCGTCGTCGGCATGGAGCATTTCGTTCACGGCATCTAGGTTACCTTTGAGGAAGAACCGGTCCCCGAAACGGCTCTTCGCCTCCGCCAATTCGACCGTGCCCAGTGGCGGAGGATCCAGCGTGTCGATCCCGTCGATGCCGCTCTCGCTCATCAGGTCCAGGCGGTCGCCAATGGCCCCGCAAGTGTGAACGTACGCAGGTAAACCGCACTTGTGGACAGCAGCAGCGATCCGCTGCTCGTAGGGCAGGACAAACTGCCGGTACATGTTCCGGCTGATGAAACCGGCTCCCGCGAAGGCTGAACTTACCAAGATGGCGTCCGGCTCGTGCGGCGCCAGGCAGTCCACCTGCGCTTCGACCATCGCCGTAAACCGCCCGAGCAACCGGTGGCACGTATCGGGCGCTTCGATCAGGGCCATCAGCGCATTCTGGTAGCCGAACAGCTCCAGTAGATGGGTAAACGGCGAGAACACCTCGACGTGGACCGACGCATCGGGGCACGCGCCACGCGCTGCCCGCAGACTCGCAGTAAACCACTCGGGATACGCGGCTGGGTCTGCCAGGTCGGCGTCCTGCGGGATGTCCCAAAGACCGGGCGCATGCCACGTGTTCCAGACATACCCGGCATGGCGGAAAGTGGCCGGATCGTCGACGTCGACGCTTGCGTAATCGGCGCGCGGCAGGGATCCGCCTCCGGCGGCCCACGTTTGAGGATTATCGTCCGGGGGAATCCGCGTTTGCAGGCCCGATTTCCAAGTGAGTCGCCGGCCGGAATCGGTGATCTCATCGGCGGCCAGGTAGTCGCGCCAATTCGCCGGGCGGCCCGGCAGGTTGATCAGGACGCCGTCGAAACGGTACCGCGCACGAAGCGTCTCCATGGCGCGGGCAAGCGTTTCGCTGTCGAACCAGATGTCGACAGGATCGAACCCGCTGAAGAGAAAGTAATGGCCGAGGGCCAACTGGCACATCACGGGCACGCGATCGGGTATCTCGTGCGCCATGGCGGCCCGGACCCGCTCGCGGCTGGTGAGTGGGCTGGTCGTGCTCATTCCTCGGCCTCGAGTACCACGGGCACCTGAACCGAGCGGCCGTCGCGGACCACGGTGATCGTGACCCGATCGCCGGGGTCTTTGTTCTCGATGATGTCGAGGAACTCGTCGGCCGTCGTGACCTTCTGGCCGTCGACTCCGGTGATCAGGTCGGCTGCCTTGCGGTCGATGGTCTGGTATTCATAGACAAACGGCCCTTGCTGCTTGCGGTGGCGCTCGACCTTGGGACCCTGCAGACCCGCTTTCTCGGCAGGGCCGCCGGGAGCAAGCTGAGCGATGAGCAGCCCCTCGGCCGTCTGATAGACGCGTGCAATGCCGATATCCGGCCGCGTAACCCGGCCCGACTTGATAAGCTGCGGCACAACCCGAAGCACCGTGTTCACCGGGATGGCGAACCCGACGCCTGCACTCTCGCCCGTGCGGCTGGCAATGGCCGTATTCATGCCGATCATCCGTGCGCGCGAATCCAACAGCGGCCCGCCGGAACTGCCCGGGTTGATGGCCGCGTCAATCTGGATGATCGACTTCATCATGCCCCGGCGGGTACGGCGCGGCAACGTCCGGTTGAGGCTCGAGATCACCCCGGTGGTGAGCGTTCGCTCCAGACCGAACGGATTCCCGATGGCAAACACGTACTGGCCCACCAAGAGGTTCGTCGAACTCCCGAACGTGACCGGGTACAGCGATTCCGGAGGCGCGTCGATCTTCACAACGGCAATGTCGGTAGCCGGATCCGTCCCGACGAGCCGGGCCGAATAACTCGTACCGTCGAAGAGGGTCACCTGCATCTGACGGGCACGGTCGACCACGTGGAAGTTTGTCAGCACGTGGCCCGACCGGTCAATGATGACCCCACTTCCCTCACCCTCGCTGGTCCGCTCTAGCGGCAAGAAGCGGTCCACTTGCACGGTTTCGGTAGCAATATGCACCACGGTGCGGTTCACCCGCTCGTACACGTCGACGTAAACACGTTCCCAAGGCAGCAGTTCCTGATACCGCTCGCTGGCCGCCGGATCGGTCGACCAACCGGGCTCGGCGGGAATCGGCGGCTGTTCTGGCGCCGCCCATGCCGTCGCCCCGTTTGGCCTGGGCGGAGCAAAGCCCGGGGCCTGGGCCAACTGGTCGCCCGCTTCAGACTCGTCTTCATCGTGCCCGCTAGTCTCCTCCGTGGCGTCCATTGACCGGGAATGGCCCGGTTCCGGAAGCGCGGGGGCGTAATCTGCGGGGTCTGCGGAATCTTTGCGGGCCGGCTTGTGAACAGTCACGTCAGTGCGTCCACTCTCAGGCGTCCCGCGTGGGAAGACTAGAACGGCCGCCAGGCCGCCAAGCAATGCGGAAAGCCCGCACAAAACCAAGGTCCGTCTCATGGACTACCCTCCAAAATCAACGGCTCTTTTCATTCACCTGAGACATATATTGTATGATACGTCGATTGTTTTGGTTCGGCGAGCCCCCGGTTTCGCGTATGCAGAGAAACCGGCTTGTTTGACCGACCTTGTCGAGGCAATCAGCCGCGAAGGGGGCGAAATCTGCACTGGCACCACGACTGTTGCAGACCTCGGGTTGGTAATCGCCCGTGGGGCACCGCGATTGATGTCGTGGCAACGTGTCCGAACTATGCTCAGTGCCTGCCGCCATCTCCCCCTGGCAAATGGAACCGAGGCGGTTCCGTCTTGAGCAACTCGAATGCCTGTTCTTCCGAGAAGCCTTGATCCAATAAAGCATCATAGTAATTCCGCTGATATGCTGCGAGTGCCTTCGCGGTTGCCGGATCGGCCAATATCTTCAGGTGAACCTCAACAACGGCCGCGTACGCGTCGATGAGTTGACGGCGCATCTCTTCGGCAAGTGAGTGTACCACCGCGTCGTCCGCCATCTCGTCTGGCATATCGTCGGACCCCGGAACCGTATGCACCTCGATCCGCGGCTTGGGCGTCTCGTCTTGTGAATCGTCGAGCACCCGGGGCACGGCCGCGTCATCAGCAAGCGTTTCACGAACGGGTAGAAACGCTTTGTCAGCGAAACCGACATAGTGGTCTGCAATAGTGATCGCGACGGCACAACAGACCAGTATGACGCTGCCGGCAATCGCACGCCTTCTCCACATTCTGCACCTGATCATCTTGCGGTCCTAAAAACACTTCGGGGTCGTGTCCCAGGCGTTTCACCGTGGGTAGCAGTGCGGCGGTGCCGCGCTCGATGCGATGGACGGCTTGCCCGAAGCCGCCAAGGTCGCGATGTCCCAAGACGCTTGCTAAGGCCGCAGCCAAATTGCCGAAACGGCGCTGGGGAACTCAATTCTCACTGGGCGTGGCATACAGACTTTCTAATGCAAAGGCCGCCCCCCAGACAATGCGTGATGTCTGATACTGGTCTGGTCCCAATGGTCTCGCGCATCCTGTACAGTGTGCCGCTTCACGGGATCTCCATTCGCAGCTGGCCGCCGGCGGCAAACTGGACCTCGAACTGCTCTTGTCCGCGTGTGATTCGGACGCCCGGCATCTGTGCATCGCCGGTCAACTCGACGGGATCCATCTCTGCGAGGGACTGGGCGCCAACTTGGATTACGTGCAGGAAGCAATCGTCGGTTCGTGCCGCGCCCGGCGCGACCTCGACGCGCCACTGCCCCATCATCGCCAGGTTCTCCGCAGTCAATCCCTTAGTGACGATGTCCCAGTTCTTGCCCGCGGCCCAGAACTCCTTGCCCGGGCCGCCCACTTTGTCGATCGCGGCATCGGCCGGAAGAAGCGTGCGGGAGAACATCCGTCCCTGTCCGTGATCGGCACGGACCGTATCGCCGTCGATCACCGGCTCATGCGCCGTGTGAAGCAGCCACTGCTTCCGGTAGCCGGGATCGGTCGCCGTCACGCGGTCGAAGATGATGAAATGATTGGGCATCAGGAACAGCATTTGCCGCGTTACGAGCGTGCATTTCTCGGGCAAGGCCGGTTGCCCCCGGCGCCGGCCGCCGCCATGCTGGTAGCAGGCGGTGGCGTCTCCCGCGACGTAAACGTACGCTTCATTGGCGACGAAATCCTTCAGGACCGAGCCGAGCTGCCGGTGCTGGCCGCCATGATTCGCCTCGACCGTACCGCCCCAGTAGCGGGCCGGCGGCTCGTTCGGCTGATGGATCAGCACGCAATTGTGCGCCACGGTCTGAGCGAAGTAGTTGGCCAGATGCTGGCCATTGTCGAACTCCAGGTGCCGTGTCCCCGAATCCAACGCCAGGTGCCCCCGGTGGTAGATGACGAAGTTCAGGGCGTCGTAATGCCGGTGCTGGCTGAGAATCCCGGCACAAGTGAACAGGCAGTACGTGTCGTCCCGCCTGGTGCCCGACCGCATGAAGACCTGGCCCATTGCCTCGAAATGCCAGGCGTGAGGCATCTGCTCCGGCAGAGCCGCCGGCGGTGAATCGTCCAACTGCGTGAGCAAGAATGGATAGATGAACCAGCTTGTCGAATACGCCTGGTTGGGCAGCCGGTCTTGCACGTACCGGGCCAGCGCCGCGGCTTCCGGATGCGACCGGCCGAACAAATGGCGGATGTTAGCCATGTGGGTGTACAATTGTCCGACCGGCAGGCGGTTGGTCGTGTGCGGCGTGTCGCCATAGCCGAATTCCAAAGGAACGGGTTCGGCTTCGATCCAGTTCCAGATCACGTAGCGCGCCAGCCAGGCGCTGTGGGGCCAATTGGCGGCGATGTTTTCACCGGTGCTGGACAACCACGTATAGAAGAAGTTCTGCTCGGCCCAGGGGTATGCTCCGAGGACGTAGCCGAGCGTCGGCGAGGCGCCTCCTCCATCGTCGCCGCAGGCTCTCTTGCGGTGTTCGAGCATCCTCAGGTTCTCGTCACGGCCCCACGCCAGCCAACGGTTGACCTGCTCCGTCTCGATGCCCGTACCGAACGCCGTACAGCCGAGAAACCACAGGCAATTCCGCACGCCGTAGAACCCCGTGTTGTAGCCCGACATGTTCTCACGATAGATCGGCGGCTTCGCTTGTAAGACCCGGTCCAGCACCGAGACCAACCGCGACATGTAACCGCTGCGTTCCGACTCGCTCAGGTGATTGTACAGCCAGTCCCAAGCCAGAATCGCATGAACCCGGCTGGTCGAATACCAGTTCACCGATTTGCGGCTCTCGTAACACGCGTCGTAGTAGCGGAGGCTGGTATCCAGGCACTTCTTCGCCAATTCCAGATAGCGGGGATCTTCAGTGATGAGGAACACGAAAGCCGACCAAGCCGCCTGCGGCCCCAACTCCCGTGGCGCCGTTCGGGGGCCGGTCGCAAGCTCGTCGGCCAACCTGTCCACGCGCTGCTTCACCGAGCGGTACCAGGCATTCTCGGCGTGCAATGCCCGTTGCCGAACAGCCGGCCACGTGTCGGCATTGAAGAACAGTCGCGGATGGTCGCTGCGAATCTTGCCGGTCCACGCAGGAAGCTCATCACCGGCAGCCGACGCAGAAAGACCAACAAGGAAGACCACCGATATCGCACGGAGCCGCCATACCATCCCATCAACCTCCCGCATCGCGTCGTTTCGCACCCCGGTCATCCCGCCGCACCCCGACGGGCCTGAGCCACTAACGATGATTGTGGGCCATCGACAGCGCGGCCGCAAGCGGATGGCGAGGAAGGGAGAATTCGAAACCGCCTACTGCATAACGGTTTACGACCGTTTCTGCCTCTCGCGGCCGCCGGAGGCCGAACGCCGCGAATACTGCGCAACCCGTTCATCAGCAACGATTTACGTCAAGCCTGGCGAATGAACAGACAGTCGACCAACCTCCGGGTGCGGACGAAACATCGCCGACGTTCGGTTCCTCCACCGTAGTCCGCCCCAGGTGCAGCAGCGCAATTGCGGCGCCCAGTCGTCGCGCCGTTGGTTTCACGCTTCAGTGCGTTGACTTCGGCCTGTCTTTCATTTACACGCTGAAGCGTGAACCCCAACTACAAGCCCGTTACCGCTCACTGAGGCCGGCCTCTTTGACGGCGCTGCGCAGATGATTGAGTGCGGCCTGGTAGCTCGACGCATCGACGTATTCGAGGATGAGCGGTGCGCCCGGGGCATGTCTGGCGGCCAACGTCACGAACTTCACGTAGTCAAGATCACCCTCGCCGGCGGCCACGCCGCGGTCGGAACGGAGTTTGCGGTCCTTGGCATGGAAGCAATCGATCCACGGGGCAAGCTGGGTGAACATCTCCTCCAGATCGTTCAACTCAATCAGGTTGGCCGGATCGAGCAGGATGCGAATCCGGGGTGAGTCGAGCTGTTCGAGGAATACGCGAGTGCGTTTTGCACTGGCAAAGAAGCTCAAGAAGTACGGCTCGATCAATACCTTGGCGTCGTTCCGCTCAGCGAGGCCCGCCAGTTGCTTAAACGTCTCCTGCATGGTGTTCCAGGTGTCCTCCTGGAATTCGTACGGGATGCGCGGCGCCGGCTCTTCCGACCTGTAGTGTCCGGCTTCCGTGATGAACGTGCCGACGCCCATGTGCCGTCCAATCTGCATCATCTCGTCGAAATAGGCAAGGTTTGCGCTGCGTTCGTCGGCGTCGGGATGAATCAGGTTCGTGTACACCCCGATACTGTCGATGGTGATGCCGGCCTGTCGATACGTGTCGGCAATCGCCTTGCATCGCTCCGGGGTCAGTTCGCTCAGATCGTTGCGGCTGTTATAGCGCCAGTAGTTGCTGTCCGACTGTGACAGAAAGAGCTGGATAATGCGGAAGCCGGCTTCACTCAACTGGCCGGCGACTTGTGCATTGGTCATCCCGCGGAACCCGAACGTGGCAATGCCGATGGGCACCTTGCCGGCTGGCTGGGCGGCTTCGGCGCGTTCGTTGGCAACGCCCGATGCCACTGCCAGCAATGGCACGCTGCCAATCCCGGCCCGAAGCGCGTCGCGGCGCGTAAGTAAGTGCTGTGACATGATTTCGTGCTTCCTCATATCGGTCCTTGTTCGTTGTTTCGCCACGACGGCAAAACCGTCGGTTATTGTACCCCAAGGAAGGCGGCATTGCCACGTAGCAACCGTTCACAGGGGGCTGTCGCAAGTGTCGCAGCACAAAGGGTGATTTGCCCGTTCGGTCAACTCCGCAAGACCGACACTCCGCTGGCGTCGGGTCCCGGCCCGGACACCGATCGCCAGCCCGAACGGACCGATGTAGCGACGCACGCGGCGACCAGCAGCAGCCCGAGCACACTGGGCGAAAGCCACAGCCACCACGCCAGGCCGGCCAGCACGCCGATCGCCTGCGGCCAGCGGCGGAACACTTCGACCAGCAGCCCGCGCCGCAAACCAATCGCCACCAGGCCCAGCAGCACAATCCAGCCCGCGCCGGCAAGGACACGGGCCACCACGGGTGCAACCGGCAAGGGCGTTACCTGGACGGCAATCTCGGGCAGAGCACCGGCAGCCTGCTCAACGAGCAGGCGCCTGCCCTGGAAGAAAGCGGCATGCCATGCATCGGAGCCGGCGCGTACTGGCGCATCGGCTTCGAGCAGTTCGGTCAGGACGTCGGCGGCGTCCAGCCGGGCGGCGATGCCGAACTGCTGCTCGGTAAGCTCATTGATGCGTTCGGTTGCAGCGAGTTGCTCGGTCTTCTCGGGCAAGCGACGGATTTCCGCCCGAGCTGTTTCCCGTGCCAGGCCCCAGCGCTGGAGCCACTGCCGGTACGAGCGCAGCGCGCTTGCGGAATCGTCACCCGTCACGGCCGCGTAGCGTTCAAGGAGCGAGCCCAGGCATTCGAGCCTCGCGAAGGCTGTCTGCAAAGCGGTCGTCTTCCGCACATCTTCCGAAAACGATGCAACCTGATAAGAGGGAGTGGAAAAAGTCCAAATGGTGTGCTCAACAGGCATCTTCACGACCCGGGGCGCGGCCAGGTGCAACATGTTTCGAACCGGCCATGCCACACCGGCTTCAAACACGGCCTCGACACGCTGCGGAACGCCCGGAGCCCCAAGCTGAACCTCGTAGACGCCGGAATCCGGCGATCCGGCCAACTGCGCCGGTACCCCATCCACTTCCAAGAGGACCGGGACCGCGCCGTTGGGAAACTGGATTGTGCAGACCGACGGAACGCCAGGCTCGATATCGAAGCGTGCCGCGCCCCGCAGTGAACCATCCTCTTGCCACTGCATTGCGTACTCGGCCAGGTAGACGCGGCCGGCGCCCCACGACGTGGGCAACTCGGGCAGTTCCGCGGAAAACGGCCTGCCCAGAATTCGGTATGCCGCCAGGGCGCCGTATTCGGAAGCCAGTTCCGGAACGACTTCGGACAATGCGATCGGCTGAAGGCCATGAATCTGCCAGTCGACGGCTCGACCGTCGATTTGCCGCGGCAGGATGACGAACCGGGCAATGGCGTGGTCCCCGCTGAGTGCGATGTCGGGAACGGCGACGGGTTCACCGGGTGTCAACTGAAGCCGGCCGGAAACCCAGGCCAGCCATCGGCCGCCAACCGGTTGTTCCGGCCGCAGAAGCAGCTTCTGCCGTGGTCCTTGCGCGGCGGTAAGACTGAATGCCAGCCCATCGCTTGCCCGCAAACGGTTGCCCCAGTTCGCCGGCGCTTCGATCAGAAGCTCCTCCAGGAGCCCATCGCTGACGTCGAGCCGGCATTCCCAGCGTGCCTCCCACGCTCCTTCGACGGCCGACAGCCGCAGAATCTCGCTACCGGCGAGTCTCGGTCGGTTTGCCCGCGAGGTAATCGACGCGGCCGGCTCTGCACCGGCCCCGATACGGTACGATCCAACAGGGCGCCACTCGCCGCGTTCCTGGGGCTTCGTCGCCGGCGCGTCGATCGGCAGCAGACCCTTCGCGCTCTGCACCTCGACCAGAACGCCCGGTTTTCGCATGACATGAAGCGTGGTCCCGATATGGTCCGCACCTTCAACGCGGAACGCGGGGACAGGTACCGGTTGGCTCGGCAGGCCGGGTAGCCGCCCCTCCACGACGAGATCCTGCTCGTCGGAAACGGGCCCCGCAAGAAACAGATTGATCGTGCCGCCAGCGTCTTGCGACCACCGGACGGTCCGGTCGACTCCCTCCGCCAGCAGCGCCATGCGCGTCACCTCGAACGGCTCCGGAGCGGCGATCCGATAGTGAAAGCCGTATCCCGAGGCGGTCACAAGCCTGGCCTTCAGCGTCACCTCGGTCGCATGCTCGGCAAATCGCAAGGTCAGGTCTTTTTCGACCGACGTCTTCGGCTCGCGGGGCCGCGTGGCAAGCGTCCAATCCGGCACGCCTGTCGGCAAACGGCAGGCGAAAGTGGGCGCACTGTCCGTGGCTCCCCACGCGGCGAGGAACTCGGGCAGCGGAACCGGCACAAGCTTCTCCTTGCCGCTTTGTTCAAATTGCAGCGCATCGGCTACGGAAACAGCCATCCACCGGCGCGTGACCCGGCCATCCAGCAGTTCCAACTGCGGGACCCGGAGGGCTCCGACGCCTGAGGTACCCGTCAACAGAAAGCGGGCGGCCACAACTGTCGGCTCCTGGAGCGGCTCCGGCCATTCCAGCACGAGCCGGTGCAGTTCATCCTCGCCGGCAAGGGTGCGCACCGCTGGACTCCGGTCACCCGCCAACGGCAGCAGCCTCATACGCGGATCGGTTGCCAGCCGGAGCCGGCGCATTTGCCCCTCTACGATCGTCATTTTCCATTTCGCTTCGACCAGTACCGAGCCGGGTTGAACTTTGATCCAGAGGAGTTCCTCAATATCAATCGCCGGGCCGGCCCCTGCGGGTCCGCCTTCTGAGGGCCAGCGCACGGACAACAACCTGGAGGGCCCGAGTTCGGCCACGATGCGTGCGGGGGCGTCTTCCCTGCGGACTGCCCCGCGCGCCGTGGGAACCTCAATGGCCGGAGCACCCGATGGCAGCGCAAGCTCAAGCTGCGCCATGGGCAACGGCGGTATGCTCAAATCGAAGCCGGCAGGCGGCTCAACCCGCATTTGCGGCCGCATGCGGAGTTCAACCTGATACTGCCCCGGCTCAGCGATCTCGACCACCAAGGCCCGGTTGTCCGCCGACCATTCCACCTGCACGACTCTTCCATCAACGCTAACGCCGTCAGGCAACAGATTCGCACCGCCGCGCTCAAGAGGAATCTTCACCCTCGCCGACGGGCTGAGGACGTGCAAGTCGAACTGGGCCCGAATCTCGTCGACGAGAATACGTTCGCCGACCGGTTCGCGCACCACTTCCCCTCGGTACGTTGCTTCGCCCAGAAGCCAGCCCTGCGGCAACTCACGCCTTGCCGCAGCCAGGCGATGCAGTTCCGCAAAGAGCGGCTCCGGAAGATAATACTTCCCGCCCACCGGCTGCTTCTCGTCGTCAACGGGGATGAACACGCGGTACCTGCCTGAACCACCTTCCGGCTGATCTTCCTCGCCACATGCGGTCCGGCATGAACCGGCGACGGCCGTCGCCACCAAGAGGGCCAGTCCCCACGGAATCGTCGCTGAAACGGAACTTGGAGGCGGCTGAACCGCCGACTGCCGACTCCGCGCACGCGGGGCCAGATGGCGGTGAACCATCCGAAAGGCCAGGCAGAACAGCGATCCGAGTACAACGCCCGAGGCAACGGGAACAAAAGGCTCCGGCAGCGCCAAACCGGCCAGCCCTGCAAGGCATGCCGCACCCAGAAGCGCCAACGGCCGGTTTCTCGCCAGCCACCATCCTCCCGACACCGCCAACAGCAGCGCGATGGAACCGGCCAAACGCAGCGAGTGTTCATGATAGTACCGCACACCGCCCACGTCGCCACCGCCCGGAACTGCGACCGCCTGCCACCCGAACGGATCGCCCGGTTCCCGGCCGGGCAGCCGGTCACTCATCCACGGGCCTGGCGGATCGCCGGACTCCTCGACCCAGGAAGTCGCCGGCGGGAAAGCCGCATCATCGCCGTTTTGCCCCGCCCAGGCGAGCCGGCCCGCAAGCGGCCTGGAGTGAATCCACCAAACATGGGCGACGGGCATCGGGTCGAGATGCGGACGCAGCCTCGCTGCAACGGTCTGCGTGGTCAGCAAGGCCGCATCGCGGCAAAGGAGCAGGGCCAAACCACTATGCGCAAACAGATGCTCTTCGGGCACTGCCGGCATAGGCCGGCCGACAACCATTTCTGCAGGAGAGATACCGCGACGTGCCAGAGCCTCGCGATCGACGAGCAATCGGCGCCGCAAACCCGAGGTGGCTTCATGTGTCAGAATCGTTCGCAGGTTGATGGACGCTGCCGGGGCCCCCGTCGCATCGCTTGCCGCCCTGGAAACCGTGCCCTGCCGCAGCCACTCCTCCACGCGTTGCACAGCTTCGCGCCGGTCGTTTGCTTCGCCGCGGACAGCAAGCCAGTCATCGGCGGAAAAGGGGTCGAATGCCGCCTGGCCAACGGGCCGGCCCAAAGGTCCTACAAGCCGCTCATTCCAGTTCAGGGCCGGCGGAGGCACGGGTGACGAAACCGCCTGGCGGCCATACGCAGCATACCCGGGAGGCAGCCATACCGACCAAGAGCGGCTCAACACCGGTACGTCGGGCTCCGGCCAGAGAGCGCGCAACTGGCCGACCGGCAGAAACCGCGGCTGCTTCGAGGCAAAGGCAAGCGTCACCGTGGGATACTTCCGGCCCAATGGCAACGGAATCCGCAACTCGTCGTGGGGAGCACGAACCGTCGGCGTACCTTGCTGCGGCCGCACTTCCCGGCGAGGCTCCGTTCCTGCGCGAATCTCGTCGTCGCCAATGCGCCGGCGGTCGACCCAAACCTCAACGGGCCCGCTGCCTCGCGCCTCGGCGGGAAGATGAATGCGCAGAACGTCCTCGCCAAGATTCTCCACGTGGAACACCGCAACGTGGCAGCCCGTTCCATCGGTATCAAAGCGGGAGTCGAGGACAGCTTCCCACACCAGGGCGAGAGCCGGCTGCTCTGCAACGCCGCCGGAAACGATCAAGGCCGGCTCGGCCAGCCTGCCCACCTCGCGCCACGGGTCGTAGTGGTACGTGGCGCGCAGGGTCCCCGATCGATTGCTCGGCAAGGGTTCCAATGGCACCTGGCGCAGTCGCCGATTGTCGATGTGTATTCCAACGCCTGGCACCGCGTGGATTGACAGAAGCCCGTTCTGGCTCTCGGCATCGGGTACCGATGCCAGACTGGGACTCATCTCGCCGGAAAAGGACGACTCGCGATGGGCTACGATTTCCAGCGGCTCGCCAATGGGCGTATCCAGACGAATGTCCCACACTTCGCCGTCGGCGGAGAGACCGGCTGCTAATTGCTCGTCCGATGTCCATCGCCTCGCGGAAACCCGCACTGCCTGGTCCCCTGCAAGTGCCCACTCCAGCGGCTCCTCGCGATGCCGGCTCAACCAAACGACAATCCGATCGAGTCGTGCCGACTCCGGCTTGCATCGGATACGATACTCCTCCTTCAGTACGTTCTTGCCCAGCCGAGCCTCGACTTCAACCTCCGCCAAGAACTTCGGCCGCAATGCCGTCACTCGTACTTGCGGACTCTGCTCGCTGCCCTCCAGCCGAAACACCGTCATGGACTGATCGGCCCCAAGGAGTTCCACCTCGGTCGGCTGCAACAATTCGCCAGCGAGCACGTGACTACCCGCCGATCCGACGTACTCCAGCTTGCACGCATCGGGAGTGCGCAGGCCGAGCAACTGCCGTCCGGAAGCGTCGTTGTCGAAGTGGAGCGGCGCCAATTCGCGAATTTCCAGCGACTGCCCCAGGGATGCACCTAACCGCCGCGCGCTAACGGAAAGGCGGATCGGGCGTCCGGGAGCGAGTGCCCGGGCCAGCCGGACTACCAATTGGCGTCCTCCCTGCCCATCGGGCTCAACGGCCCACTGATCGATCGCATCGGCGGGCGCCGACTCCACCGAATCGACCATCCACCGCGGCCCCAAATCGGCGGCAAGCTGGAACCGCGTGCCAGCCTTCAGGCGAAAGTCCGCCCGAACCGCGGCCCGGACCTCCTCCTCGCCCCATTGGATGCTGGTGCCGGACGTCACCTCGACGCGGTCCCGATACTCCACCACGTCGAGTTCAGCCGTGGCGTCCGGATGGAAGAACTGTAATTGAAAGGACTCGCCCTGGCGGGGCGGGGCCAGGGCTTCAGCCCCCGTCTGGCGGCAGCCGACCGGCACGAATTGCTCGATCACCAATGGAGCCCGCACCATCAGGGTTGCACTGCCCTCCTGCCAGAAAATGCCTTCCGGCCGAATTCGCGGCAGTCGCCAGGTTTGGCCGGTAACCAGCGGCGTCAGCGCGCCGAGGCGAAGGACCAGGCCGGTACCCTGGATCGGCTTGGGAAGCCTTAACGACACGCGCGACTGCCCCCCACCCTCGCCCGGCGTCACAGTCCATGGCACGGCCTCTTCACCCAGTCTTGCGCTTACCAACTGAAGCTGCTCATCGATCTTCAGATCGATTATGCTGAGCGGCTCATGATGAATCTCCAGGTCCCATTCCGTGGCAACCTCGACTCCACGCAGCGAGAGGTCGTAACTGGTCCGCTCGCGGACAATCGCCAAACCATGACGGGCTGCCTCACTCTCCGGCGCCGCGACTCGCAACTCGGCTTCAAAACGGTTCCCGAACTCAATTCGCCAGCGGCGCATGCCTTCCTCGCCGCGCCCGGCATCGAGCACGGTGCCGTGATCCACTGCAATTTCGACGTCATCGCGGGTTTCGAGGACGAGGCTGTTGATCGGGCAGGCGGGAAACCGAAGCGGAAAAGACAGGACGCCGGCCGTGTCGCGCACGCCTGCCAGCGACCACTCGATCTGAAGACGGCCCGGCTGTTCCACAAGCAGGTCGAGGCATTCATCGACTCCCAGCCCCAGAGTGGCAGGCCGTAGCTCCTCGCCTGCCCAGACCGCCCCGCGCACGGCAAGCCCGCACGGTTCAAGCCTCAGAAGCGCCCGTTCCTCGGACGCATGCTCCACCCATAGGGTTCCGCGCCCCCCCGTCAATCGATCGCCGTCGAGCAGTGCCTCGTATTCCGCGTACACGAGCCGGGGCGAAACAGCCAGCCGTTCGGTGTCGGGCAGGGGCCCTGCCGACGCTGCCAGCAGCCGCTCGAAGTCCTCGGGTGCAACCGGCAGGTATTTCTGCTGACCCAACGGCCAATCCTCCCGACTGGCCGCCGGCACCAACACCCGCCGAAAGCGAATCGACGGAGCGCGGGCCGACTCTTCCGGCTGGCCGGCGGCTTGCCGGGCGCCGGAACCGCCCAGCACGGAGGCCAGACATAGAAGTGGAACAAGCAAACGGCGTGTCATGGGAAAGCATCCTGCGGCAGCCTCGAACCGACGCCGATGGATGCCGTCTGCGTTGACGTGGGGTCTCCCGGCCTGACCGCGTCGTGTTGCGTCAGTGTCGAATCGCCTTCCGGCCCGGGCCTTCCGCCCGGCGCCGACAGCGTGGCGCGTCCGCGGGCAACGCTCCGCTCAAGCAAGCCGGCAAGCAAGGTCAAACCGAGCCCCAAACCTGCCGCCTGGGCAATCAGGAGCGTCGGCGCCGGGTACAAGACGCCGACGCAGGCGAGTCCGACGGCAATCACCAGCAGCGTGGCCGGATGGCGGCTTGCAGGGACATAGATCAGCATCAGGCCTACGACGAGTGCCAACCCGGAAGCGCCCAGTACAACCCACGAACGGTTCGCCGTGCGCAGAACGGCCACCTTGGGAAAACCGCTCGTGCTGTAGACGTATCGATTGGTTTCGTGCGACACGGGACTCCGTCTGGCCGCGCCGACCCATTGTTCGAGTTCGGGTTGCTCCATGAGCGGCTGCCTGGCAAAAAGATACCCGGTCCAGCGCCAGGGGGATTCGCTCGTAAACCCTTCCGGCGCCGCGATGACGTGTTCGTGACGCGGCAGCACCAGTTGCCAATACAGCCGGCGCACCCAAACCTGATTGTCGATTTGCGGCAACTCGACCGACAGTGGCCCGTGCCGATCCGCCGGTTCCACAAAGTGATACCCAAGTTCAAGGATGTGGGTCTGCGGAGTCCCGTTGCCCGGTAACGGGATGTACAACCGGTTGCCGTCGATCGCAAAGTCTTCGATCCGCTCAAGGTTCAGCCACACAAAGACCTGCTCCATCGCCGTCCCTTCCGGCAAGGTCGCTTCCAGCCGGTTGCGTCTGCTGCGCACGCGGAATACCGCACGATCCTGCCGGTCAGAGCGGTCGGTGCGGATCAGCCATGTTTGCACCCAGGCCCGCTCGACAACGGTCGTTCCGAGTCTCAGGGAGTCCTGCGGCCCCATCCGTAAGCTAACGTGATGGCGCCGGCCCGTCGCCGCATACTCCGCCTCGCGGACAGCCGAGGGCTCCGGCACCGCCGGTTGTTCGGCACGGCTCCACGCATCGTCGACCACCTCGGCGAACAGGTCTGCACTCTCCACCAAAGAAAGGCGGTTCGCGTTCGGGTTGGCATCGTGAGGCACGATCAGAGGAACCGGAACGGAAAGCCCGTCGCGATCCGGCGGTGGAGACAGCGGAACGGCGTAACTCAGCACGAGTTCGCATCGGCCGATACACGGCTCAGGCAAATCGGCCTGCAAGATGACCGTCGGCCCCTCGTTCTCCGCAGCTTCGTTTGCTCGGGGCCGGAGCGGAACCGCAACGCCTTCGTGCAGCACTTCAAGGCCGTCGCCGGCCGTCAGCGACTCGGGCACCTCAAGGAGGAAATGGCCCGCTGGTTCGTGCAGGATCATGTACTCAAAAATCTGGCGAATTTGGGCCTTGGAAGAATGTAGCTCAATCCGCGAGGAAGTATTCACCTCGATACGCTGCATCAACCGTCGGGCACTGGCCGCGAAAACGGCATCCGGCAATTCGCCCCGATAGCACAGCGGCGCCTGCTGTCGCGTTGGAAGCTCGATGGACGGCGCAGTCCGCTGGCGCACCAGCCCCGTGGTCTTGGCCGGGTCGGGCGCCAGTCCCACGTTATCGTCCGGCAGAATGACCACCAAGGCGGCGGCGCTGGTATCGGCGTGCGGCCGCGGCAGGGGCCACTCGATGGCCAGCGGCTCGCTCTCCCCGGTCGGCAGAGACACGTCGCGGTGCGCCAGGATGACAATTTCCAGCTCGCCGCGGGTGGGCTGCAAAAGTGGAATGTGCACGTCACCGTTTTCGTCCGTTTCAACTCCGTCCAAGGCAACCAGGTTTTCCGGTTCCACACTGTCGAGTTGCCATCCAGGCAAATGGACCTGCAACGCGAACACCTTCGCGCCGCGTATCGAGTACCGCAGCCTGGCCCGAAGCTCGGTGCGCTCCGCTCCGGCGAAGACGAGATACTCCGGGTCGACGCTCAACCTGGTCGTCTTTGGAACCAGCCGGGCTTGCAGCAGCGCCGGTTGCATTGCGTACTCGAAGCCCGCCACCAGGTCTTCCCGTCGGAGCGGTTCGGGCAATTGATCCACCCGATTCACCCCGCGTTGCGGCCCCCAGAGTACTTGCCAGTCGCTCGGCACCGCGACGGCCAAATGCCCCCACTGCCGCACCGCGTCCACGACCGAGAAGCCCGCAAGATCGATCCAGTCGCCCGGCAATTCCTCCTCAATCACGCGACGAGCCGTGACGCGCACCTCGACGGGGCCCGAAGTCTTCTTGTCGAGCCGAACCTCGACCACGCGGCCCAACAGCGCCTCCGCTTCCGGCGTGTCGAGTGCGGTAACCGTATACCCGGTCGGGTTGTCGGGAACCAATTGCGACTGCGGCGGCAGCCGTAACCGGAACCGATCAAACGGCGAGCCAAAACTTCGCACCGAAACGGATGCGTTCCACGTGACGGTTTGGCCGTCCATTCGCGTAGAAATCGCCCCGTCCGCTTGCAGCACGGCCGGCATGGTGACAGAATCGGTTTCGGGCTTGTGCCACAGCAGCCGGAAATCGCCGCCGACCCCAAGGACGGTCAGTTCCGTGGCGCCCTCGGCACTTGCCGGCGGAAGTAGCGTGGTGCCTTCCGACACCTCTGCCACGACCTCGTCCATCGGAACCGAAAGCTTCAGTTCCGAAGCCGTCGCTCGCGGCAAACGCAGCACGAACCGCGTGCGCTCGCCCGTGATGCTCAGCGGCACAAGAAGCTTCAGCTTGATCGTATGCTGCTGATCGGGCTCCCCCCGCACGTAACACACGTAGCCCTCGCCCTCCGTTTCCGGATGCAGAAAGGCTTCGACCGAATCGTCCGATTCGAGCGGCTCCTGTACCATTGCCTGATCGAGCCGCAATGGAACACGAACCCAATGCCGGTCCCGTGTGAGCACACGTATCGTCAGCAGCATTTCGGCGTGGCTGTTCGTTGCCTTGCCAACCAGCGAGAGCCATTGAATACTGAACCGCGGCCGAGGATCCTGCTGTGTCAGCCCGCGCATCAACTTGTAGGCTTTTTCGAAATCGGCGAAGCTGAAGTTGGGCATCTCCACCAGATTGCCATCCTCGCCACGGAACACGAAAGTCGTCAGCGGCGATTCCTCGACAACTCCCGGACTTGGCGCAACCTCATTCGGCGCGGCCTGCGGCGCACCCTCATTCGGCGCGGCCTGCGGCGCACCCTCATTCGGCGCGGCCTGCGGCGCGTCCGATTGGGCCGCGGCCGGCGAGATCAGCACCAGAATCACCCAGCACAGCGTCAGAAGACGGCAACAACCTGCATAGACAGGCACTGCCAATCCGTCGCGGGTGAGACAATCGCCTTTTGCCGGAACAGATCGATCCGTGTTGCGCACAGAGGGTACCCACCCCCCACGGTTCTCGTCCGCGGTGACTGAAGAGTGCCCTGCGATGTGCTCAAACCCGGAAAAATGCAAAGCCTTCTCCTTGAGAAGCGTTCAGCCGGCAAACTCCGACAGAAGCCCCCATTCTACCATCCCGAATGCCTGCTAGTGAACCGGCGCGAAGAGCGGGATAGCCCCATAACTTACTATCCAGTTTAGTCGAGAAGGCACCCGGTTCCAAGCGTGGTCCGCACGATTCGCAAGCAACTTGTCCGGTCTAACTAGGCAAACTGCGCCGGATTGGGGTATAATTGCGGACTATGGCACTCGCACCGCTTATCGCCGACCTGCGCCGGGCTCTCGGTCCAGACAATGTCTTGTACGCCCCCTCCGAGTTGACTGTGTACGATTGCGATGCATTCACGGTTGAACGCCACAGGCCGGATGCCGTGGTCTTCCCCCATTCCACCGAACAGGTTGTGGCCACCGTCCAGACGTGCCGCAAGCACGAAACGACACTTATCGCTCGCGGGGCCGGAACCAGTCTTGCCGGGGGATGTACCCCAATAAAGGGTGGTGTTGTGGTGATGCTCACGCGTATGAATCGCCTGCTTGAGGTCAGCGTGCCCGATCGCATGGCGGTTGTTGAGGCCGGTGTGCCGAACATTCAACTCGCCCGCCGGCTGGCCGGAACGGGCTACCACTACGCGCCGGATCCTTCGAGTCAAGGGGCAAGCACTATCGGCGGCAACGTCGCCACGAACGCCGGTGGACCGCACACCCTGAAAGATGGGGTTACCGTCAATCATGTCCTCGGGCTTGAGGCAGTGCTGGCCGACGGCGCCGTGCTGAAGGTCGGTCCGGTCGAGGACCCGGCACTGCTTGATCTCCAGGCCGTGATGTGCGGAAGCGAAGGAACGCTCGGGATCGTTACCAAGGTATGGGTCCGGCTTACCCGTAGCCCTGAGGGCTGCCGAGTTCTGCGTGCTATCTTCGCTTCGGTCGACGATGCGACCGCCACGGTCAGCCAGATCATTGCGGCAGGGATTATTCCTGCCGCCATGGAGTTGATGGACCAAGGAATCCTTGGTGCCGTGGAGGAGGCGTTTCACTTCGGATTCCCACCCGACGCCGGCGCCATCCTGATTATGGAAGTGGATGGGCCAAACGTCGGTCTCGACGAAAAGCAGCGCCGGATCGTCGAGTTTTGCCGGAAGAACAACGCTCGCGAAGTGCTCGAGGCCCAAACCGCCAAAGAGCGTGAAACCCTGTGGAAATGCCGCAAACTGTCCGTCGGGGCCGTCGGCCGGTTGAGCAATAGTTACGTGATTCAGGACGGCGTCGTGCCGCGCACCAGGTTGCCTCACATACTGCGCCGGATCGTCGAGATCGCCCGAAAACACAAGGTGCGCATCGTCAACGTCGCTCACGCCGGCGACGGCAATGTGCATCCGATCCTGCTGTTCGACGAGCGCAACCGCGACGAGGTGAGGCAGGCCCTGGCGGCCGGACGCGAGCTGCTCCAGGAATGCATCGCGTGCGGCGGAAGTGTGACGGCGGAGCACGGCATCGGCATTGAGAAGATTGAATTCATGGAACGACTGTTCGGTCCGAACGACCTTCGTGCCATGCGGTGGTTGCGCGATGCCTTCGACCCGCACGGCCAAATGAACCCGGGGAAACTCCTCCCCGCCTAGCATCCAGGAAGCTCAATGAGCAGCGTCGTGGCCCAATTCCTCCCGCTCAGCGAAACCGTGACCCCGCCCGATGAGGCTGCGGTAGCCGAAACGCTGCGCCGGGCGGCGGAGGAAAGGCACCCGGTATACCCCATGGGTGGAGGCACGCGGCTTGCTTATGGTGCGCCTCCCGAAGCGGCGGGAATCGGACTGTGCACCACCGGGCTCAGCGCAATCGTCGACCATGCGGCCGACGACATGACTATTACGGTCGAGGCCGGCACAACGCTTCTCCAGTTGGCAACCGTTTTGGCGCAGAAGGGCCAGCGGCTGCCCGTTGACGTGCCCCAGTCTTCGCGGGCCACCATTGGCGGGGTAATCGCGACCAACACCTTCGGGCCGCGGCGGTTCGGCTACCGAACCATTCGCGACTACCTGTTAGGCGTGCGCGCGGTCGACGGCCGGGGCGAGGTGTTCGCGGGCGGCGGGCGCGTTGTCAAGAACGCGGCCGGCTACGACATGCCGCGGCTGTTGGTCGGCTCGATGGGTACTCTGGGTGTCATTACCCACGTGAGCCTGATGGTGCGCCCGACCGCCGAGTCGGCTGCCATGGTACTGGCGAGAGTGCCCGATTACGATGCTGCGGAATCCTTGATCACCCGCTTGATGCACTCGGCCGTTCGACCCGTATCGGTCGATTGGCTCGGCAACGGCTGGGATGCCGATACATCCCCGGATCCCGGACTCGCAGGAGGCGGCGGGCGGGTTCTGGCCGGTATTGAAGGCACCCGGACAGAGGTCCAGTGGATGGTCGATTCCGTATGCCGGGAATGGAAGGACTCTTCAGCACGCGACGTGCGGGTGCTCGACGCAACCGACACGGCTCGCATGTGGCAGTGGATAACCGAGTTGCCGGCACAGTTGCAGGCCAGCGTGTTGCCGAGTCGCGTTGGAGCACTGATCCGCCGCCTGACGGAAATTGACCCGGCGTGTGCCATTGCGGCATATGCCGGCGACGGAGTGGTCAGGATTCGTCTCTCCGACGAGGCGGCGAGCATCCTGCCGGCAATACTGGCAGGCAAGCTGCGGCCCGCTGCCGAAGACCTGGAGGGACACCTGACGGTGCTGTCCGTGGAGCCAGGCACCGAACTGACGCGCGACGACGTTTGGGGGCCCGCGCGCAAGGCGACTCCCATCATGCAAGCAATCAAGGAACGTTTCGATCCCGAAGGCATCTTGAATGCCGGACGTTGGGTCTTTTAGGCGGCCGTCTTCATGAACACCACGCGCGGCGACAACGCGAACCACAAGCCGAACCGCAATCCCGCGAGGAACGTGGATCACAACCTGTTTCTCGAGTGCGTCCATTGCGGCCTGTGTACGTCAACCTGCCCGACGTTCACCGAATTGGGTGACGAGAACGACGGGCCGCGCGGCCGGATTCAACTGATGCGCATGGTGGCGGAGGACCGGTCGCCTCTGACCGACCGCATGCGCCGGCACCTCGAACTGTGCCTTGATTGCCGTGCCTGCGAGACGGCCTGTCCCTCGGGTGTCGAGTATGGCCGGCTCATCGAGCCGTTCCGCGTGGCTGTGCAGGAGGATGAGCAACGCGAGAAGGCGGAGCAGAAGTTCGATTGGTTCCGCGAAATCATCCTTTACCGGCTGTTCCCGTACGCAGAACGGATGCGGATGCTGCTCGCGCCGGTCCGTATCGCTCAGCAACTCGGCCTTTGGACGGCCGCCGAACGCTTGGGGCTGCTCAAACTCGTGCCCGGCCGCATGGGGCGAATGGTCCGATTGTTGCCGCCCCCGGTCCGCCAGGGTCCCCGGTTGCCGCGTTTTCTGCCGGCGATGGGTCGCAAGCGGGCACAGGTGGGCTATTTCGTCGGATGCGTGGCCGACGTGATGTTCCGCCACACCCATTGGGCAACGCTCCGCGTCCTGCAGCAAAACGGCTGCGATGTATTCATTCCCGACGGGCAGGGTTGTTGTGGTGCCATCCATTTCCACGCCGGCAGCAGCCGGAAAGCCCGCGAAATGGCCGACGCGAATCTTGTGGCATTCCAACTCGACCGCTGCGACGCGATTGTCGTCAACCATGCCGGTTGCGGGGCCATGATGAAGGAGTACGGCGTCCATTGGCAGGACGGACTCCAGCCGCACCGCGAGAAGTTCGCAGCAAAGGTGATGGACGTCCACGAGTTTCTCGACGACCTCGGGCTGCTCTTTCCATCCGGCCGAATCGAGGAAGTGGCCACCTATCACGATGCCTGTCATTTGGGCCATGCCCAGGAGGTCACCGAGGCGCCGCGCAACCTGCTTGGCAAAATACCCGGCCTCAAATTGCTCGACCTGCCCGAAACGGAGATATGCTGCGGTTCGGCAGGTACCTACAATCTGAACGAAGCCGAAATGGCGGACCGGCTGGCAACCCGCAAGATCGACAACATTGTGGCCACCGGCGCTCGTCTGGTCCTGGCCGCCAACGCCGGCTGCCTGCTGCAAATTGGTTCCGAGGTGCGCCGCCGCAAGCTGGCGCTCCGCGTCATGCATCCGATGGACCTGCTCGACCTGAGCTACCGCGGCGAGCGCCCATTATGATGCGGCGCTGACGTTCCCTAGGAACTGTCTCCGTTGCATGCAGCGCAGAGAACTGCGCGCGACGCCCCCCGTCAACGGTTGCCGGGCATCCATGTCACGGCTCCTTCAGAAATCGCACGACAATGCAAACGCGACAGCGCGCACGTGGATGCCTCTGAAAGGCGGAATGGTATACCTAAGATCGACCGCATGTGAGCACGAATACCCCCTAAGCCGGGTATTGGCATTACACCTGCACGTGCTGCTTCTGCTCGGCGTTTGGAAAAAATCAAGCCGGCTGGGCGGTGTGGGGACTCCCCAAGTTTGCATTTCTTGCTATGATTGGTAGTAGCGCTGAACGGTCAGGCAGGGGGCCGACTGCCGGGGCATCTTGAAAACCCTCTGTAGAAAACCTGGCCGTATGCGTTTGGTTACCGATTAACAACCCAACAGAGGTCAGACACTTTCTTTCGGACTCACACAAACCGGCCGCGGCGAACCCGCTGCCACTTCGCAAACCCCAACAGAACAGGGAGAGTAACATGACGAACAAGATCAAGCTATTGATTGCCGACGACCACGAGGTAGTACGCAGTGGCCTGAAGGTCCTGCTTGCCGACACCGACATCAAGATCGTCGGCGAGGTGGCAACCGGGGCCGCGGCGGTGAAGTTTGCGTTGGAACACGACATCGACGTGGCGCTTCTCGACATCCGAATGCCCGAAGGCGACGGCCTGACTTCGCTGGGCCGAATCAAGCTGGACAAGCCCGACCTGCCCATCCTGATCCTCTCAACATTCGACAATCCCACGTACGTCGCGCGCGCCGTGGCCTTGGGGGCCAGCGGCTACTTGCTCAAGGGCTGCACGCGCGATGAGTTGATCAACGCAATTCACACCGCGGTGGCCGGCGAGAGCGCTTGGACCCGCGAGGAACTGCGTCGGGTGACCGGCGCCTTGGCCACCCCGCGGCTTACCGCCGACGTTGAGGTGCCGTTGACACAGCGAGAGAGCGAGGTACTCAAGCAGCTTGCGTACGGGCTGACCAACAAGGAGATTGCCCAAACGCTGAGCATCAGCTACGAAACCGTCAAGGAGCATGTCCAGCATATCCTGCGCAAGATCGGCGTTTCCGATCGTACGCAGGCTGCCGTATGGGCCGTGCGCAAGGAACTCGTGTAACCGTAACGCTTACCGGAGAGGCTCATGGGCAAATCGACGGATATCCGTGTGCTCGAGGTCACGGCTGCCACCGAACAGTTTGATTACCGAGTACCTATCAAGTTCGGCGGCCGGGTCCTTTCGGACGTCACGCTGCTGCACGTTACCGCGAAGGTGGAAACCCGCGACGGACGCCGCGGGGAGGGCTTCGGCTCCATGCCGATGGGTAACGTCTGGGGATGGCCGTCGGGCGTACTGACAACGGACCAGACACTCGCCGCAATGATCGAGTTGGGGCGGCGAGTGACCCGGGCGGCCACCGACTACGAAGGCGTGGGCCACCCGCTGGAAATCACGCACGACCTGTCGGGCACGTATGCGTCGGTCGCCGGGGGAACCGTGCGTGATCTGGAGTTGGCCGAGCCCATGCCGCGACTGGCACAACTCGTCGCTGCCAGCCCGGTCGAGGCGGCCATCTACGACGCGTACGGGAAGACACTCGGGCAGAATTCGTACAACCTGCTGGGTGAGCAGTACGTGGCGCGCGATTTGGGCGAGTATCTCAGCGAGGAGTTCGCCGGCGAGTATCTCGACCGCTACACCCTGCGCGAGCCCAAGCCGCGCATGCCCCTTTATCATCTGGTCGGCGCCTTGGATCCGCTCACGGCAAGCGACATCGCGCAGCGCGTCAACGACGGACTGCCCGAAACCCTGCCCGAGTGGATCGCCGCCGATGGGCTCACGCATATGAAGATCAAGCTCAACGGCGACGATCTGGCGTGGGATGTCGACCGCGTCACCTCGGTCGAGCGAGTTTCTGCCGAGGCCCAGGCCGCCCGGGGCTGCCGTGAGTGGTTCTACTCGGCCGATTTCAACGAGAAGTGCCAGAACGTGGAATACGTGCTCGACTTCCTCGCCAAAGTGGGCGAGCAGTCGCCGACGGCCTTGAAGCGGCTGCAATACATTGAACAGCCGACCCATCGGGACCTGCGGGCGAACCCCGAAAACCGGATGCACGCCGCGGCGAAGATCAAACCGGTGGTCATTGACGAGTCGCTCGTCGATTTCGAGAGCCTGTTGCTCAGCCGGGAACTTGGATACTCCGGCGTGGCGTTGAAGGCGTGCAAGGGACATAGCGAGGCACTGCTGATGGGCGCTGCCGCCCAGAAGTATGGCATGTTCCTGTGCGTGCAGGACCTCACGTGCCCCGGCGCCTCGTTCCTGCATTCGGCCAGCCTGTCGGCGCGCATCCCGACGATCGCAGCCATTGAAGGAAACGGTCGCCAGTATTGCCCCGCTGCAAACGCCGGGTGGGACGAGCGGTTCCCCACCATGTTCCAAATTACCGATGGCACCCTGGGAACCGCCGTGTTGAACGGTCCGGGACTGGGGTTTTGAGACGATAAGGCAGCGTGAAACAATCAACTACTGGGAGCTGCAAACGTGGGATAGGCTTCTAGCCTGTCTTTTCAGCCGACAGGCTGGAAACCTATCCCACGCAATTCGGCAGGTTGTTGTTTCACGCCGCCTAAACCAA
>JAVEUP010000008.1:0-84703 GCA_034005525.1 Thermoguttaceae bacterium
CAAGATATGGAGTCCTTTTTGCTATCTCAAGATCAGTTTTTCGTGCTACCACTGCTTGCAAACAGCCCCGTGACGCCAAAAAGCGCAACGGCATAGGGGACGAGTTCATATCCTGGCGATTGACCTTTCCGTTGGCAGCGATTATAGTAGGAGGCTGGAGGAATCGGGGCTCGCGGTGGTGTGCCGGGGAAGCGGGGCGGGCATCGCTTCGCCGGTGGCGTTTCTTCGCCCAGCCTCCGGTCTTTTCGATTTTTCAAGGAGAATGTCATGAGCTTCTTGAGAACACTTGTGTGCGTGCTGCTGCTGCACGGCCTCGCAACCGGCGTTTGGGCCGAGTCTAAAGTATGGGTTGCCGGCGAAACGGCCGACCTCAACACCGCCGTGAACTGGGACCCGCCCGGCGTGCCGGGCACGGGCGACACGGCGGTATTCAGCGGCAGCAGCGATCAGAACGATCCGACCTTCGCCGCGACACTCGGCGGCGGCGATGGCTTTGGAGGGATTCACGTCACGGATGGCCAGACCTCGCCACTCACCATTTCCAATGCCGGGGGTGGAGGGCTTGTGGGCCTTCGTTTCGTGGGCGACGCGGGCCTCCAAATCGATGACGGCGCGGGCGCCGTGACGATCGGCGGAGGAAATTCGTTCTATTTTAATCTGGGCAGTGGAACGTCCAACTTCGTCAACAGTTCCGATAACCCGGCCACCATCGGGTCCAACGTAACGCTCAACGCCACCGGCGGCCACAACCCGAACGTGACCTTTTCCGGCACGGGCGACTGGCTGCTGGCCGGCAACACCAGCGGCACGGTGGTCAATCTCACCCAGGCCGGGCCCGGCACGCTTACCCTCAGCGGCACCTATAACCACCCCGGCAGCGCCACGCTCAGCAATGGCACCTTGGTGCTGGCGAACCAGAACTCGCTGCAGAATCGGACGCTTACCCTCGACGGCGGCAGCCTGGTGTTCGACAGCGGCGTGGCGGCGAACGCGTTTACCCTGGGCGGGCTCCAAGGAAGTCTGGGCGTTGTATTGCAGAACAACTCCTTGGCGCCCATTGCGCTAACGGTGGGAGGCAACAACGCGAACACCACCTATGGCGGCTCGCTCACCGGCCCCGGCAGCCTGATCAAGAGCGGCTCCGGCGTGCTGACCCTTTCCGGCACGAACACCCACGCAGGTGGCACGAGCGTCAACGCCGGCGTGCTGGCCATACCCGCGACGGGCGCGTTGCCCGGCTGGAACGAGGCGGGTAGGTACGCCGTCGGCCCGGGCGCCGGTCTGGCGGTTGGCAACAACCTGACGGCGGGGAATATCGCCACGATGCTCGGCACCGGCAACTTCGCGTCCGGCGCGAGCATCGGCTTCGACACCAGCCTCGGCGACCGCACGTACAGCGACGCGATCGCCAATGTCGGCGGCAATGTTCTCGGGTTGGTGAAGGTCGGCGCGAATACGCTCACCTTGACCGCCGCCAACACGCACACGGGCGACACGGCCGTGCGCGACGGGACGCTCCGCCTGGCCCACAGCCATGCCCTGCAAAACAGCACCCTGACCACCGGCGGCATCGAGTTCGACCAATCGGTCGCGGGCAACGCCTTCACGATGGGCGGGCTTTCCGGGTCCGGCAACGTCGCCCTCCGGAACAACGCCGCCACGCCGGCGGCGGTTGCCCTCACTGTCGGAGGCAACAACGCAAACACCACGTACAGCGGCGTGCTGAGCGGCAGCGGAGGCTTGGCCAAGGTGGGCAGCGGAACGCTGGTCCTCACGGGCAACAACGTGCAAACGGGAACGACCACCATAAACGAGGGCATGTTGCAGGTGGGCGCCGGCGGCACCTCAGGCACGCTCGGCATGGGCGACGTCGGTAACCATGCCACGCTGGTGTTCAACCGATCCGACGCTCTGAACGTGCACAACCGCATTTCCGGCTCGGGCGACCTGGTCAAACGAGGCGCGGGCACGCTGACCCTCCTCGACGCGAACACCTATGCGGGAAGCACCACCATCGAAGCTGGCACATTAAGGCTGGGTGTGGCAACCAGTGTGGGCAACCCGGTCGGCTACTGGGAAATGTCGGAAGGCGCCGGCACGACGCTGTTCAACTCGGTAACGGGAGCACCGAACGGAACCCTCCTCAGCGCCCCCGCCTGGGTAGACGGCCCGGCCGGCGCGGGCGGCGACGCCGTCTATTTCGACGGCACCAACCAGTACGCGAACATCGCGCCCGATGCCGCGCTCAATGCGGTGGGCGAGGGGGCCTTTTCGGTCAGCGCTTGGGTGAAGACGACCAATACGGGGACCTGGTACAATTCGATCGCCAGCAAGTTCGGCGACTCGGGCATTAACAATTTCTGGGGCCTCGGCTGGATGCAAAGCAACCAGCTTGGCTTCGTCATCCGCGACTCCGGCGGCACGCGGGCCGATGTCCGGGCTCCCAGCGGCTGGGGGCTCAACGACGAGTGGCACCACATCGTAGGCGTGCGCGACGGCCAGGGGCAGGTACACCTGTATCTCGACGGCGTCCTTCGCGCCTCCGCCACCGACAACGTCGGCAGCGCCGCGAACACCCGGCCTTTCCAACTCGCCCGGCACAGCAGTACCTACGTGCAGGAGTCGATCGCCGGAGTGGGCATCTGGAATTACGCCCTCGACGGCGGCGACGTTGCGCAGCTTTACGCCCGCCGGCTGGCCCCGTGGGGCGGCAGCCTGCCGCACACCACCGCGCTGCGCGTCGCCGCCGGCGCCACGTTTGACCTCAACGGCATGAATCAGGCCGTCGGGTCGTTGTCCGACCACAACGGCGCCAGCGGAACCGTGCTGCTGGGCGGCGGCACGCTCACCACCGGCGGCGACAACTCGTCGACCACCTTCTCCGGCACCATCGCCGGCGACGGCGGGCTGGTCAAGACCGGAACCGGAACGCTCCGGTTGCTGGGCAGGAACACCTACGCCGGAAGCACCGGCATCGAGGCCGGAACGCTGCAACTCGGGCAGGCCGGCATCGGTAACCCCGTCGGCTTCTGGGAAATGTCGGAAGGCGCCGGGGCGACGATTACCAACACGGTGGCGGGGTCGCCGGACGGAACGCTTTACAACTCTCCGGTTTGGGTCGAGGGGCCGGGCGGCGCCGGAACGTACGGCGTATCGTTCAACGGCACCAACCAGTACGCGCAGATCAATCCCAATTCCGCGCTGAACGCCATCGGCAGCGGCGAATTCACCGTTAGCGCGTGGATCAAGTCCGATACGACCGGCGGCTGGTATCGTTCGATCGTGAGCAACTTCGGATTGGACGGTTCGCAAACGCCGTTCTGGGGGCTCGGCTGGATGGCCGCCAACCAACTCGGCTTCTCCGTCCGAAACGCCAGCAACCAGCGCGGTGAGGTCCGCGCGCCAACTGACTGGGGCCTCGGAGACGGCGAGTGGCACCACTTGGTGGGCGTGCGTGATGATAGCGGCGTCCTCTATCTATACTTGGACGGTGTGCTGTTCGGCACGAGCAGCCAGGCCGGCAGCGCCGTGAGCAATAAGCCGATCCTCCTCGCCCGGCATGGCGGAACCTACGTCAACGAATCGATCGCCGGGGTCGGTATCTGGGATTACGCCCTTGGGGCCGGCGACGTGGCACAACTCCACCTGCGCGGGCTGGCACCCTGGGGCGGCAGTTTGCCGGAAGACACGGCCCTGCAAATCGCCGCGGGCGGTACGTTCGACCTTAACGATATAAACCAGACCATCGGCTCGCTGGCCGACCACAACGGCGGCGGCGGAACCGTGCTGCTGGGCGGCGCCACGCTCACCACCGGCGGCGACAACTTGCCGACGACGTTCTCCGGCGGCATCGCCGGAGCCGGCGGACTCGTCAAGACCGGCAGCGGCACGTTCACCCTCGCCGGCCTGAACACGTACACCGGCCCGACCGCCGTGGAAGTCGGAACGCTGTTGGTCAACGGCACGCACACCGGCGCCGGGCAGTACACGGTCCACGACGGCGCCACGGTGGGCGGCACGGGCACCATCGGCGGCAACGTGTCGCTCCGGGATGGCGGCATCCTGTCGCCCGGAACGAGCCCCGGGCAACTCGACGTGCTGGGCGACCTTGCCTTCAACGAGGGCGCGTTCTTCGACATCGACATCGCCGGCACCGACAGCGCCGACCTGCTCATGATGCACGGCGGCTGGCTGACCCCCGGCAATGCAACCATCCGCGTCCACCTCGGCTTCAGCCCGGACCCCGGCGATTCCTGGATCATCCTCGACGGCGCCGGAGGCATCGACGAGGAACTTCTGTTCAAGCCGGAGGTTGCCGCGCTGAGCGGCGGGGAACTGCTCGGCGGGTGGAAGTGGTTCGAGGTCGGCTACGGCGAGACCGATGGCCGCCATTGGGTTGTTCTCAGCGCCGTGCCCGAGCCGGGCGGCTGGCTTATGCTACTTCTGGCTTTGGCCTGCGGGCTGCTGGTGCGCCGGCGGTGATGCCCCGCCCGTTCTTGCGTATCGAGCGTTACTGGTGTGGACCTATTCTGACAGCGCGCGCGTTCCGGCAATGTGCGATGCCAGCACCTCATCAACCGCCCTCTTGTACATCGATGAGGGCGAAAACGTAACCGCGGTGAAAATCATCCCGGCCGCCACGCCATGTGTTCCAGCCGTCCCATTCGCTTCGGTCACTGACAAACACATCCAGCGGGTGTTCCTCGCCATTCCAACACGCCAGATGGAGCATGAACCGCTCGGGAGCCGCGATTGGAAGAATTTGTGGTAGGAGAAAGGTTCATGGCTTGTCCTTCAGGCAGAACTCGTATGTCTACAGAGAATCCCCTTTCCCGGGCCGCTGCCAGTCTGAACCATCCGATAGTTTGTGGCTTGTGTTTCGCGTCGCCAACCCATTGGGGGCGAGAATTTTCCCCGCACGCGGGAAACGCATCTTGAGGAACGAGGGATAGCCAAGCAAGATCTTTCCCTTGGCGTCTTCGCGGCTTGGCGCCTTTGCGTTTAGGGATGCCCGGCTCTGGATGACACGCAAAGACGCAAAGCCGCGAAGCCGCAAAGTGACGTCTTTCGTTGCCCTTCAAAATGCTGGCAGATATCGCTCGCCTCGGAAAGAGAAGAGGGAGAAGGGAAGCCGAAATTCCAGCCGCATTGGCTTGACTTCTGCCGAAAAGCACCTAAACTCGACGTTTTCACAAAGCATGATGGATCGCTCGCCGGGCGTTTGGCCGCGTGCGGGTTGGCCGGAGGATGTGAGTATGCAATCGATGACTCTCCCCCAAATGGGTAATGGCGCGACCGCCGCTACCGTAGTTCGCTGGCTGAAACAGCCTGGCGAGCCGTTTTCCGCTGGCGACGTGCTGGTGGAATTGGAGATCGAGGACGCGCTGGTGCACGTTGAGGCGTCGCAAGCGGGCACTCTAGCCCGGGTCGTTGCCCAGCCGCGACAGACGGTGAAAGTAGGTAATGAATTGGCCCAGATGGAGGCTGCTGGCGCGCCGGCGCCACAGTCGAAGCAGGAGACAACCGTGACCGAACAACCTTCCGCAGTTTCCCAACGCGCGTCATCCGGAACACCTGGAAATGTCACGCCCATTCTGATGCCGCAGGCCGGCAACACGATGGAAGAAGGCACGGTCATCTCGTGGAAGGTAGCCGAAGGCGACCGGATCGCGGCCGGCCAGGTCATCTGCGAGATCGAGACCGACAAGGCCACGATCGATTTCGAATCGCCGGACGGCGGCCGCCTCGCCCGCTTCGTGGCCCAGGAGGGAGAGATCGTCCCGGTGAAGCAGCCGATCGCGCTGTTGGCCGAGAACGACGCCGACGCCGACGCCTATTTAGCCGCAGGGGGATCGGCGGCGCCCACAGCGGCGGCGCCTGCAACTGCCTCGTCCGGGACGTCGGTCGGCGCGGCGGCAGCGCCTGCCGAAATGAGAGTGAGCACAGGCCCGCCACCCACGACCGCCGAAGGCCGCATCAAGGCATCGCCTGCGGCACGAAAGATCGCCCGGGAACGAGGCATGGACCTCGCCGCTCTCGGCGCCGGCAGCGGTCCCGGCGGGCGCATCCTTTCTGCCGACGTTCTAACGGCAAAGCTTCCGGCCGCCGTCTCGGCAGACGGGCAGCCGGTTCGCCGGCCCATGCGCAAGATGCGCCGCGCCATCGGCCTGAACCTCCAGCGGTCGAAACAAACCGTCCCGCACTTCTACGTGCGCATGACCATCGACGCGGGGCCGCTGTTCGCGTTCTATCGGCAGCAGAAGCCGCAGACCAACTGCACGGTGAACGACTGCGTGGTGCTGGCCGTCGGGCGGGCGATGGCGGAGTTTCCCGGCGTTCGCAGCCAGATCGACGGCGACGAGATGGTCGAGTTTCCCCACGCGAACGTCGGCATTGCCGTGGGCGTCGAGGACGGGCTGGTCGTGCCCGTGGTACGCCGGGTGGAGTCGCTTTCGCTCGCCCAGCTTGCCGTGGAGGCGAAGCGGGTTGTCGAAAACGCGCGCAACGGCAAGCTGGAGAATATCGGCCAAGGCAACTTCACCGTGACCAACCTGGGCATGTTCGGCGTCGAGGATTTCAGTGCGATCATCAACCCGCCCGAGTCGGGTATCCTTGCCGTCAGCGCCCTGCGCGAGTCGGTCATTGTCGAAAACGGCGCGATCCGGCCCGGCAAGGTAATGACGCTGACGCTCAGCACCGACCATCGCGTCGTCGACGGCGTCCTTTCCGCGCGGTTCCTCGGCCGGCTGAAGGAGATTCTGGAAAACCCAAGTGAAGAGCTGACTTAACCGGAAGACACCAAACAATGAAGAACGGCCACTTCGACATTCTCGTTATCGGCAGCGGGCCCGGCGGATACGTGGCCGCGCTGAAGGCGGCCCAAATGGGCGCCAGCGCGGCGGTCGTCGAGCACCATCACCTCGGCGGTACGTGTTTGAACTACGGCTGTATTCCGTCGAAGGCGCTGCTGTCGTCGGCGGAAATGCTCCATTCCGTGCAGAATGCCAAGCAGTGGGGCGTCACCGTCGACGGCAAGATCGGCTTCGACTGGAAAGAGATCGTCGGACACAAGAACAAGGTTCTCAGGCAACTGCGCGGCGGAATCGCCAGCCTGTTCAAGAGACGGGGGGTCGAACTGCTCGAGGGACGTGGCAGTTTCGAGGCTGCCGGACGCGTGCGGGTGACGCCGGCGGACGGGCCGCCGCAAACGGTAACCGCCGGCAAGGTGATCATCGCGACCGGCTCCGCCCCCATCCGCATTCCGGGCTGGCCGGACGATCCGGCACTGGTGTGCACGTCGGACGAAGCGGTGCATTGGACGGCCCTGCCGGGGAAGCTGCTGATCGTCGGCGGCGGTGTGATCGGCTGCGAGTTCGCGTGCATGATGCGGGCGTTCGGCGTTGACGTGACCGTGGTCGAAATGATGCCGGGCCTGTTGCCCACGCTCGATCACGAACTCGGCAAGGCGATGCTGGCCGTCTTCAAGTCGCGCGGGATCGTATGCCACCTCGATACGAAAGTCGAGAGCGTTGACGCGGCGTCCGCGAATGGCTTGGTCACGGCCCGGCTGTCCGGTGGCGAAGAACTGGCGGTCGACCGCATCCTGGTCGCTACCGGCCGGCGCCCGAATACGGAAGGTCTGGAACTCGCAAGTGCCGGCATTCGGGCCGACAACCGCGGGTTTGTTCCGGTCAACGACCAGCTTGAAACGAACGTGCGGGGCCACTACGGCATCGGCGACGTGAACGGCCGGTGCATGTTGGCCCACGCCGCCTCGGCCCACGGCGTGGCGGCCGTGGAAAACGCGCTGGGGCACGCCAAGCCGTTCCACTCGCCGATTCCCTCCGCAGTCTACACGTTTCCCGAGGTTGCCGCCGTGGGGCTCAGCGAGCAGGAGGCGAAAGACCAGGGGCTGCCGATCGCCATCGGGCGTTTCCCCATCGGGCACCTTGGCAAGGCCATGGCCGCACGGCATACGGACGGTTTCGTCAAGATGATCCGCCACCGCGAGACGGGGGCGCTGCTCGGCGCCCACATGATCGGCCAGAACGCCACGGAGTGCATCGCGGCGACCACGGCACTTCTGCACAAGAAGGCGTCGATGCTCGACGTCGCCGAGACGGTTTGGGCACACCCGACAATCAGCGAATCGATCAAGGAATCGGCCGAGGACGCCCTGAACGCCGGCCTGCACCTGCCCCCGCGGAAGATCATCCGCGTGCCTGCCGGGGTATAGCGGCAAACAGCCGCGGTAAGCAGCCAAGGAGGAATCTGAATTGGGCCGACAAGTCGCCGAAGCGCTCGACACGCTGCGAAACCTCGGAACGCCGGACGAAATGCGTGCGCTCGCGCAGCAGGGCTTCGGCCCGCAGTCGCCGCCGCGGGTGAACGCCCATATCCACCTGCCGCCTAATTTTTCCGCGTTCGAAAGCGTCGAGGAAGCGGTGAACCTCGCGGCCGAGCAGGGGATCGGCGCGCTGGGCGTCAGTAACTACTACGACTACGAAGTCTACGGCGATTTCGTCGACTGCGCCCGCCGCAAGGGTATCTTTCCCCTGTTCGGCACCGAAATCATCTGCATGGACGATGCCTTGCGCCGCGCAGGGGAGAAGATCAACGATCCCGGCAATCCCGGCAAGTTCTACATTTGCGGCAAGGGCATCACACGCTTCGAGGAAATGACGCCTGAAGCCGCCCGCCTGCTCGAAACCATCCGCCGCAACGATTCAGCCCGCATGGCGGAGATGGTCGAGCGGATGAAGCAGGTCTTTGCCGAGCGCGGCTTGCCTACCGACATCGACCACCAGGCGGTCGTCGAGATGATTGTTCGCCGCCACGGCAGCGATCCGGGCACGGTGGTCTGCCAGGAGCGGCACATCTCGCAGTGTTTTCAGGAAGCGCTGTTCGAGATGGTCGGGCCGCAAGAGCGGATCGGACGGCTCCATGCGATTCTCGGCGCCGAGCCGAAGGCCAAGGACCCCGGCGACTTCGTCACAATGCAGGACGATATCCGTTCGCATCTGATGAAGGCGGGCCAGCCGGCGTTCGTCGAGGAGACTTTCATCAGCTTCGAGGATGCGTACCGCTTGATCCTCGAACTCGGGGGCGTTCCGTGTTACGCGGCCGTGGCCGACGGCGCGTCGCCGATTTCTCCCTTCGAGCAGTCGCCGGAGAAGTTGACTGCCGAAGTCCGGCAGCGGAATATCCACGCTGTCGAATGGATCCCGCGGCGCAATACGGTTGCCGTCCTCCGCGACTACGTGCTGAAAATGCGCGACGCCGGCCTGGCGATGACCGCCGGCACGGAACACAACACGCTGGACCTGGCCCCGCTCGACCCGTTCTGCAAGGATGGCGACGTGCCCGACGACCTTCGCGCGGTCTTCTGGGAAGGCGCCTGCACCGTCGCGGCCCACCAGTTCCTTTCGCTGCACGGCGAGTGCGGGTTCGTGGACGGCGCGGGCAATCCGAATCCGAACTACGCTTCGGCGGACGAGCGCATCATGGCGTTCGCCAAGATCGGCGCGGCGGTGATCGAGCGGTATTATGATGGGTGAAAAAGGCAACCCGTCGTCGTTGGGTAGGAGTTTGTATAACTGGCCACCTGCGGGCTTGCCCCGCCGGAGCCGTGGTCACTGAGCTACACGAGCATGGTCCATCAGAGTATTTCCCTGCACGTTGCCGCCGCCGGAGGCGGTGGCAACGTGCAGGGAAATGGGGAATCGGGCACCGTGTTAGCCGGCTGACCACCGCTCCAGGCCGGGCAAGCCGGCCGGTGGCGATCGCAACTTGTGAACGACAGCGAGGGGGCACCCCCCCGTGAACATCATCAAGCCGCGTCCCGCGGAGAAGCAGCTTTGAGCACCACCAACACTATCTCATGGCCGACCTTCAGTCCAAGCGACGATCCGCTCGACGTGATTGTCAAGCTGTCGCGATTCTACGGTTCCGACCCTTCGATCGTGCTGGCTGGCGGCGGCAATACGTCGTGCAAGGTGGACGACGTCCTGTACGTGAAGGGGAGCGGAACCTCGCTGGCGGCGATGACCCGCGATGGTTTCGTGAAGATGGACCGCAACAAGCTCAGCGACCTGGCTAACGCCACGCTCGACGCGGACCCCGAAACGCGGGAATCGCAATACCGCGACTCGATCACCGACGCACGTTGCGAGCCGGAAAAGAACCAGCGCCCGTCGGTCGAGGTCCTGCTGCATCACCTGGTGCCCGGCAGGTACGTCGTCCACAGCCACGCGACCATCGCCAATACGCTCACCTGCCATACGCGCGGCCGGGAACTGGCCGAGGAGATCTTCGGCGACGACATCGTATGGATCCCCTACGTCGATCCCGGGTTCATCCTCGCCCAGACGCTCAAGCAGGCACTTCAGGAGCACCAGGCTCGCACGGGCAACAGGCCGGTCAAGGCGATCCTGATGGCCAACCACGGCCTGATCGTCGCCGGCGACGCCCCGGAGGCGATCCGCGCCACTACCGATGAGCTTCTCGCCAAGATTGCCGCGCGCCTTGGCGACGCCTGGCAAACGGAGTCGTTCGGCGAAGTCACGCGGATCGACGATCCCCGCGCGGCGATTCGGCAAATCGGCCCCGCGCTCCGTGCTCTGCTGGCCGACGATCCCGCGGGCCCGCTGAAGGTGGTCGCTTTCGACGATTCACCCGTCGCGCTGGGGTTGGTCGGGGCCCAGTCCGGCCAGGCCACCGCGTGCACCGGGCCGCTCACGCCCGACCAGATCGTCTACTGCAATAGCTTTCCCCTGTGGTTCACGCTGGAAGACGGAGAGACCGAGGATGCACTGATTGCCCGCTTGCGCGACGCGATCGGCCGGCACACCAGCCAGACGTCCGCCGCGCCGAAGGTCGTGCTCGTGCCGGGCGTGGGCCTGTTCGCCGCCGGCGACGATTTCAAGATGGCCAATACCGTGCGCGACGTGTACCTCGACGCGATTAAGGTTATGGCCGGCGCCACCCGCCTCGGCGGAGGGCCCGAGGGTGTGAGCTACTTGACCGATGCCCAGCGGCTCTTCATCGAGGCGTGGGAGTTCGAGGTGTACCGCAAGAAGGTCGCCGCGGCCGGCAGCGCCACCGCCGGCCGGCTCAGAGGGAAAGTGGCCGTCGTTACGGGAGCCGCGCAAGGGTTCGGCCTCGAAATCGCCCGGGGCCTCGCCGCGGAAGGCGCGCATGTCGTGCTGGCCGACGTGAACGAGCAGGGCGCGGCCGCCGCCGCCGAGGGCATGCACGAAGCGCACAACACCGGACGCACCATCGGCCTGCGGATCGACGTGACCAACGCGGACGCCGTCGCGGAGTGCCTCGACCGGGTCGTGCGCACCTACGGCGGATTCGACGTGTTTATCTCGAACGCAGGTGTGCTGAAGGCCGAATCGGTCAAGACGCAGCCAGAAAGGGATTTCCAGTTCGTCACGGACGTGAACTACAAGGGTTACTTCCTGTGCGTGCAGAAGGCCGCGCCGATTCTCGCCACGCAACGCAAGGCGAATCCGGCATACATGAGCGATATCATCCAGATCAACTCCAAGTCGGGGCTGGCCGGGTCCAGCCGCAACGCGGCCTACGCTGGCAGCAAGTTCGGCGGGGTCGGCCTGACCCAGTCGTTCGCGCTAGAGCTGCTCGACGACGGCATCAAGGTCAATTCCGTCTGTCCCGGCAACTTCTTCGACGGGCCGCTTTGGTCCGATCCGGACAACGGCTTGTTTGTGCAGTATTTGCGGACCGGCAAGGTGCCGGGTGCCAAGACCATCGACGACGTGCGCCGGGCCTACGAGGCGAAAGTGCCGATGGGCCGCGGCTGCACCACGCCCGACGTGATGAAGGCGATCTTCTACCTGATCGAACAGCAATACGAAACCGGCCAGGCCCTGCCCGTAACCGGCGGGCAGATCATGTTGCGCTGACCATTCGGCCGCACGCCCGCGGCCAGAAACAAGGATATCCATGACATGAGCGAAACGCCAACCCTTCCTGAAACCCAACACGCTGTGCAGCTTGTCGGCCCCGACGAGCTGAAACTGAACACCTCGAAACCGGTGCCAAAGCCTGGGCCGTACGAAATCGTCGCAAAGGTCGAGGCCGTCGGATTGTGCTTCTCCGACTTGAAGCTGCTCAAACAGTTCGACAAGCACGCCCGCAAGACGAAGATCATCACCGGCATCGAGCCCGCGATGCTCGAGGGCATCCAGAGCTACGTTCCCGGCATGCTGCCCACCGTGCCCGGGCACGAGGTCGTCTGCCGGGTCGTGGCCGTCGGCGACCAGGTGAAGCATCACAAGGTCGGCGGGCGTTACCTTGTGCAGGCCGACTATCGCCAGCTTCCGACGGCCGGCGGGTCGAACGCGGCGTTCGGCTACAACTTCGAGGGCGGGTTGCAGGAATATACGTCGTTTGATGAACGGGTAGTCATTTCGCCCGCGGGCGAGCATTTTCTGATGTCCGCCGGCGAGGAGCAAAGCGCGTCGGCGGTGGCACTGGTGGAACCGTGGGCGTGTGTGGAGGATTCCTACGTCGCCCCGGAGCGGAGGACCATCAAGCCCGGCGGCAAGTTGCTGGTTGTCGTGGGGGAGGGTCGGGCGGCAAAGGGAGTCAAGGACAGCTTCTCGCCCGACGGCGAACCGGTGGAGGTCCGGGCGGCTTTGCCTGCGGAAGTGGCCGATCTGCCTCATGAGCACTTCGACGACATCATCTACTTCGGGTCCGACAAGGCGACCATCGACGCACTGAACGACAAACTCGCCATCGGCGGCATCATCAACATCGTCCTCGGCGGCCGGCGGATCGGCGAACTCGTGTCGGTCGGGGTCGGGCGCGTTCACTACGGCGTGACTCGCTGGATCGGCACGATGGGCGACAACGCCGCCGATTCGTACCAGACCATCCCGGCCACGGGCGAGATTCGCGAGAACGACAAGGTTGTGGTGATCGGCGCCGCCGGGCCGATGGGGCAGATGCACGTGATCCGCAACGTGTGTCTCGGCACGGCCGGCGTGAGCGTCGTCGGCACCGATCTGGACGATTCCCGGATCGAATCGCTGCGGTGCAAAGCGGAACCGATGGCCAAGGCGAACGGCGTGCCCTTGCGGCTGGTCAATTCGCAGAAGGAGCAGCTCGACGAGGCGTTCACCTACTTCGCGTCGATGGCCCCGGTGGGAGCGCTGGTGGCCGATGCCATCCAGAAGGCAGGCCGCGGCGCGATCATCAACATTTTCGCCGGCATACCCGCCCCGGTCCGGCACGATCTTGACCTCGACACGTACATCGAAAAGCGCTGCTTCATGTTCGGCACGAGCGGCTCCACGATTGAGGACCTGCGCATCGTGCTGGAGAAGGTGGAAAGCAATCAGCTCGACACGAACGCCTCGGTCGACGCGATCAGCGGCATGGCCGGAGCGACTGAAGGCATTGCCGCCGTCGAAAACCGCACCCTGGCCGGGAAGATCGTCGTCTATCCGGCGCTGCATGATGTTGGACTCATTCCGCTGGCCGACCTGGGCAAGCAGTTTCCCACCGTTGCCGCCAAACTCGACGGCGGCCGCTGGACCCGCGAGGCCGAACAGGAACTGCTGCACGTTGCGGGAGGAGGATCGTAATGAACTCGACTGGCCAGCCTGAGAAGACCGGACGTCCGGACGCGCCGCGCGGAGGGAAGGCGTTCGTCGGTTTCGGCTTCGGGCCGATTCAAAGCGCGCTGTTTCTCTACGAGGCGTATTGCTCCGGCAATTTCGACCGTTACGTGGTCGCTGAGGTCGATGAAGCCCTCGTCCGCGCCGTGGGCGCCGACGGCCGCTACTGCATCAACATTGCGCACCCCGACGGAATCGAGCAGGTGACGGTCGATGGCGTGCGATTGTGCCAGCCGGCCGATCCGTCGGACCGCGAGGCACTGGTCGAAGCGATTGCCGCCGCCGATGAAATGGCCACGGCGCTGCCCAGCGTGCGGTTCTACGACACCGGCGACCCGGCCAGCCCGGCCCAACTGCTCGCCGACGGCCTCCGGCGGCGCGATCCCGCGAAGCCGGCAATTATCTACGCTGCGGAGAACCACAACCACGCGGCCGAAATCCTCTCCGAACGGCTCGATGCGCTGGTCGGCGCCGATGCCTTGACGAACGTGCAGGTGCTCAACACGGTTGTCGGTAAGATGAGCGGCGTGATTGCCGACGCCGAAACCATCGGCCGCCTCGGCCTCGCCCCGCTCACCCCCGGCACGCCGCGGGCCGTGCTGGTCGAGCGGTTCAACCATATCCTCATTTCCCGCGTGACGCTCGCGGGTTTCCGGCGCGGCATCGAGGTATTCGTCGAGAAGGACGATCTGCTGCCGTTCGAGGAGGCCAAGCTCTACGGCCACAACGCAATCCACGCGTTGATCGGCTACCTGGCCTGGCTCCGCGGGCTGACCACCATGGCCGAGGCCGCCCATCATGCCGACATTATGTCCACCGCTCGCGCGGCGTTCATTGCCGAGTCGGGCGCCGCGCTCGTGAAGAAGTACGAGCACACGGGCGATCCCCTCTTCACGGCCGGCGGCTATCGCGCCTATGCCGACGACCTGATCCAGCGCATGGTCAACCCCCACCTGAACGATCTGGTCGTCCGCATCACTCGCGACTCGCAACGGAAGCTCGGCTACGACGACCGCCTGTTTGGCACCATGCGCCTTGCACTGGCCCAAGGCATCAAGCCCGTCCACATGGCCCAAGGCGCCGCCGCCGGCGTGATTTGCCTGAGGGAGGCCTTGCCCCAGTCCAAGGACGAAGTCACCACCACGCTCCGCGACCTCTGGAGCCAGCAGGCTGACGACCTCGCCGACGAGTTGATTGCGATGACCTGGGACGCAATGGCCTCGTTCGGGCTTGAGAATGCTGGCTGATACCTCCGGAAGATGAGCCATGCGGAATGGTATTGTGAATCGCCTGAATCTCGCGTGGGACTACCAGGCGGATGGTGGCAGTTAGGGTTCGCAGGGCTGCTTGCTGCGAAAGCACGCTCCTGCAGTATTCCTGCGATTCCGCAGCCGACTCACTTGCCCGAACGCGGTATCCCGCTACAATGCCGCAGTGCTGTCTCGGTAACCTTCCTGGAATGTGTGTTTCGTAATGACTCCACAGCCGGCTTGCGGTGTGCTGCTCCATCCGACGTCGTTGCCGGGACGTTTCGGTATTGGCGATATTGGGCCCGAGGCGTTTCGGTTCGTCGACTGGCTGGCCGGCAGCGGCCAGGGTTTCTGGCAGTTCCTACCGCTCGGCCCGCCGGGCGAGGGCGATTCGCCCTACCAGTCGCTCTCGGCCTTTGCAGGCAGTCCCCTGCTGATCAGTCCGGAAGCGTTGGCCGCGGAAGGACTGCTCTCTTTCGATGAATTGCAGGGTGCGGAAGGAGCGTGTGCCGGGAGCGTCGGCCGGGTAGACTTTGTTTTGGCCGAACGTGTCAAGAGCCGGCTACTGGAGGCCGCCTGCGACCGGTTCGACGAACTTGCGGCAACGCACCCGCTGCAAGCCGACTTCGACGCGTATCGCGCCCTACAGGCCGAGTGGCTTGACGACTTCGCGCTGTTCATGGCCCTGCGCGAGGCCAACGATCGACAGGCGTGGACGTCGTGGCACAGCGGCGTCGACCGCCAGAAGGGGCCGCTGCCGGACGGCGCCGGGCAGTTGCGCCGCCGCGTTCGGTTCCATAGCTTCGTTCAGTGGCTTTTCGGCCGCCAGTGGCAAGCGCTGCGCCGATATGCCAACGAGCGGGGCGTCCGACTGATCGGCGACCTGCCCATCTACGTTTCGCACGACGGCGCCGACGTGTGGGCCAACCGCGACCTGTTCCAGCTTGCGCCCGACGGCCTCCCCTCCGTCGTCGCCGGCGTACCGCCCGACTATTTCTCCGAGACGGGCCAGCTCTGGAATAATCCCTTGTACGACTGGCAGGCGAACCGGCAGCAGGGCTATGCCTGGTGGATTCAGCGAGTTCGCGCGCTGCTCGACCGGGTGGACTTCATCCGCCTCGATCATTTCCGCGGATATCAGGCCTATTGGGAGATTCCCGCCGGCGCACTGACGGCTGAGCAGGGGCATTGGGTTCCCGGCCCCGGGGCGGATCTGTTCGAGGCAATCGACCGGGCGATCCTCTCCCGTCCGGATGAACGCGTTGCCGGCCATACCTCATTGCCGTTCATCGCAGAGAATCTCGGTCACATTACGCACGACGTCGATCAACTGCAGCGCCGCCTCAGGTTGCCGGGGATGATCGTGCTTCAGTTTGCTTTGACCGGCGCCATTGAAGGCGATTTCAACCCAGCGGCGATCGATTACAACACGGTTGTCTATACCGGAACGCACGACAACAACACCGCTCGCGGCTGGCTTGAAGAGGAGGTTTCCCGCCATCCGGAGCAGCTTGATCGCATCCGCCGTTTCGTTTCCGCGCGGCCCGAAACCGTTGCTTGGGACCTGATTGAGGTGGCATGGCGTTCCTCCGCCCGCCTTGCCATGACCACCGTGCAGGACTTGCTCAACCTCGGCTCCCCGTCGCGAATAAACCGGCCGGGAACCATTACGGCCCAGCACCCGAACTGGTCCTGGCGAGTGCCGCCCGACTCGCTCAGCCGCCATCTTCAAGACCGGCTTGCCCAGTTGACCAGCGACACCGGCCGTTTGCAGTTGCAACGGCAGCCTATAGTTCGTGCGGAACTTCTTCCGGGGTAATGCGGCGCGGGATTTCCAGCAGGGTGTATCGTAACAGGAGCCCCAGCAAGATAAAGGCGGCGCCGGCAATTGTCCACCAGGCCGGGCGCTCGCCCCAGACGAGCACGAGAATCGGGTTGAGCACCGGCTCAATGAGGCAAATCAGCACGGCCTCCTGGCTGCTGATGGAACGCAGGGCCTGGTTCAGCAGGATATAGGGGATGGCCATTTGAACGGCGCCGAACGCGGCCAATACCAGCAGTTGGGCCGTCGTAGGCCAGACGCCGTAGTATACGACCCAGGGCAGAAGCATCGCCGCGGTTAGCCCGTGGCAAAGGGCAATAAGCCAGGCGGAGTTCTCGTCGCGCAAATGCTGTAAAAGAACCACCACCGTGGCGAACAGGACCCCTGAAGACACTCCCAAAAACACGCCCACTCCGCGCTGACCGTACACTTCAAACGCCAGGATCATACCGACCCCGGCCACGGCAAACGCCAAGGGAACCAATTCGCGGCGGACCACTGGTTCCCTTAATACGAGCACGCTAATGAGGAACACCCACCAGGGCGCGGTGCTCTGCAGCCAGATGGCGTTGGCGGCGGTCGTCAGGGCGACTGCCGACATATACGTCACGTTCATCGCCGGAAAAACAATGCCCAAGGACGCCAGTCCCGGCCGCCAGCGAGGCCGGCGCACCACGGGCAGAAGGACCAGCGCCGCAAACACCGAGCGCCAGAATGCGATTAGCGGCCCGCGGGCGGCTTCCTCCCACGCAAGAAAGATCGGCGCCTTGGCAAAGAACCCGCCGGTACTCCATAACAGTGCCGCGGCAACGATCCATAGCCGTCCGCGCAATTTGCTGGGGGAATGGTCTATCATAAGCAGTGTCTTCGGTCGGCTAGCTCGGATGAAAGGACTTACGCGACCTTGCCCCCCCCTACACGAATAACCCGGGCCAAGTAGCTGTACGGCTTACGCTTGGCTACCCGACCGGAGGTCCAAGAAGGATCCGCAGACGACGTTTGGGGTCTCGCTGGATTTTGGCACATCGAAATCGGTTGTGGTAGAGCCTTCCACGGCCCAGGCTTCCAGCAATGCCGGGTTGCTGTTGTTTGGGCCGATGAATGGTTCCGGTTTCCCCGACATTGCGACTCAGGCAAACCGTGGCCAAACGCTCCTATGTGCCGGACGGGCCTGGAATGCTCGTTCCATGGGTTCTGCCGGACGACTTCGGCTGAGTAGACTCAGGGAGCGAGCCGTGCCGAAGAAGGAATTGGGGGTGGTGGCTTTCCGATAATGCCTATGTGTCCGTGCAACGATCCTCCCCGGAATCGCGAGGTCCCACCCCCTTATTGGAGCTTGCACGTTCTGTGCGCAGTGGTACTCTTACTGGTCGCTTTGGACGGCTCGCTCGCCTTTGCCCAGGCCGTCGAATCTCGCGTCCATCCGGCCGTCGTGCGGGTTGTTGTCCAGGACAAGTCAGGCAGGTCGCACGGATCGGGCGCCCTGGTGGCGGTAACCGACTCGTTCGGACTGGTGCTGACCAACTGGCACGTCGTCCGTGATGCCGCCGCGCCGCCGGTGGTCATCTTTCCCGACGGCTTCCAATCGGCTGCGACGATAGCCCGGATCGATCGCGACTGGGACCTGGCCGCTCTGGTCATCTGGCGGCCCCGAGCCGATCCGATTCCGCTGGCTGCGACCCCACCACGCCCGGGCGAGCCTTTGGCGATTGCAGGCTACGGGAAGGGGCAATACCGGGTCGACACGGGCCGTTGCACCCAGTTTCTTTCCCCTGGCAAACACCATCCTTTCGAACTGGTCGAACTGACCGCGTCGGCGCGTCAAGGCGACTCGGGAGGGCCCATTCTGAATACGCGAGGTGAATTGGCCGGCGTGTTGTTCGGCTCGGCGTTCGGGCGAACCACCGGCAGCCACAGCGGGCGAGTACGCCAGTTCCTCGCGCCGCTTTGGAACGACTTCTACCAGCTTCCTTCCCATACCGGCAGCATGATCGCCGGGAATGCGCAGGCCAATCCGCCCGTTGCATCGATTCACGGCGTCCGGCCCATTCGTGAAGCCGAGGGGACCAGCCCGCGGCCCGGGCCTCCAACAGTCTCGGCGGAGAGAAGTCCGGGCGGTGTTGCCGTCGCAGCCGTGCCCGGCCAGCCCCCTGGACAACACTCCCGTCCGGCCCAACCGCCACTGCCTGCCAACGAGTCCGGCATCGGTGCGCCCGCCGGAGCATGGCACCCACCCGCAGGTGGCGTGAGCGAGCCCTGGGTCGCCGCCACACCGGCGACCCCACCGCAAGACGAAAACAATACCCCCCCGCCACCCAGCCGCTCCGAGCAGCTCAAGACCATCCTTGCGGCAATCGGCATTCTGGCGCTGGTATTCCACGGTGTCCGGTTGCTGGGAAGAGCGGTTGAGGTATGAGGCTCTTCGGCCTCCAGGTGCGAAATATGCCCCGTTGGAGTAGGTAGGGTGGGTCAAACAAGCCGCTTCTTGGGTGGGCCGTCGGTCGCTACTGCCGGCGTGCTTCCAGGCAAGCGGGCCGCAAATCAGGTTGATTGAGGCTTGTGCGGGCCCACCAACGATCTACGCGACCTTGTCACCCTACGTCGACGAGAAATCCAGGCTAAAGGCGGGATTCCCACCCGAAGCCGCCCCTTGTTGCGGTTTGATCGCGTGGTACAATGGTTGGTTTCGCTTGCTCAAGGAGCGTGTCATGCGTCACGTGCTTTCGGCGCTGGTTCAGAACGTGCCCGGGGTGCTCTCGCACATTGCCGGCATGCTGGCCTCGCGCGGCTACAACATCGACAGTCTGGCGGTCGGCGAGACCGAGGACGCCCAGCTTTCGCGAATGACTTTCGTGGTGGTGGGCGACGACCGGGTGCTGGAACAGGTCCGCAAGCAGCTGGAGAAGATCGTCACGGTGGTCCGGGTGGACGACATCAGTTCGCAGGACCACGTCGAGCGCGACCTGATGCTCCTGAAGGTGGCCTCGCCGCCGGGCAAACGGAGCGAGATTTGCGAACTGACCGACATCTTCCGCGGACGCATCGTCGATGTCGCCCCCGAAATCATCATGATCGAGATGTCCGGCCAGGAACGCAAGATCGAAGCTTTCATCGAAATGATGCGACCCTTCGGAATCATCGAGTTGGTCCGCACCGGCCGCATTGCCATGGTGCGCGGCCAGCAGACGAATCATCAGGATGAAGAGCCCGCGGCATCGTGAGTCGTCAGGTTCCGCCCTGGCCGGTTTCCAAGTCAATCTTTCCCATGCGACATAGCCATTAGGAGTGCTCGAATGCCCGCTACTATCTACTACGACAAAGACGCCGATATCTCGCTGCTGAAGAACAAGACCGTTGCCATCCTCGGCTACGGCTCCCAGGGGCACGGCCATGCCCAGAACCTGCGCGACAGCGGGTGCAACGTGATTGTGGCCGAACTGCCGGGCACTCGCAACTACGAGAAGGCGGTTGAAGACGGCTTCACGCCGCTATCGACCGAAGAGGCCGTCAAGCAGGGCGACCTGATCACCATCCTCCTTCCCGACGAACTCCAGGGCGATATCTTCCGGCAACAGATCCGTCCGAACTTGTCGCCCGGCAACATCATCGTCTGCTCGCACGGGTTCAACGTCCACTACGGACAGTTCGACATTCCCAAGGGCGTTGCCGTGATCCTGATCGCGCCGAAAGGCCCCGGGCACCTTGTTAGGGCCGAGTATGTCCGCGGGGCCGGCGTGCCCTGCCTGATCGGGCTGGGCGAGAATGCCGGCGACAAGGAGCGCGCCCTCGGGCTGGCTTACGCCAAGGGGATTGGCGGCACGCGGGCCGGCGTGATCGAAACTACCTTCGCCGAAGAGACCGAAACCGACCTGTTCGGCGAGCAGGTCGTCCTGTGCGGCGGCCTGAGCGCGCTGATCAAGGCCGGGTTCGAGACGCTTGTCGAGGCCGGATACCAGCCGGAGATGGCCTACTTCGAGTGCGTCCACGAGGTGAAGCTCATTGTCGACCTCATCTATCAGGGTGGGCTGAACTACATGCGTTACAGCATCTCGAACACGGCCGAGTACGGCGACTACTCCCGCGGTCCCCGCCTGGTGACCGACGAAACCCGGGCCGAAATGCGGCGCATTCTGGAAGAAGTCCGCAACGGCAGCTTTGCACGCGAGTGGATCCTCGAAAACAAGGCCAACGCCCCGTGTTTCAAGGCCCTCCGCCGCCGCGAGCGGGAACACCCCGTCGAACAAGTGGGCAAAGAGCTTCGCCGGCTGATGTCGTGGATCGACGCGAAAGAAGTCGAATGAAGTCGCAGCGGGCGGTAGTGGGTATCGAGGACCGAGTACTGAGTACTGGGCACTGGGCGCTGAATGTTTCCAGCATAGACGAGATGGCGTCAGGCTATGCGCGAAGATAAGCACCTGCCTGAACGTAAACGCGGTTGTGCGAGGCCGCTTTTTGAAGATCACACTCGCCGGTTCGCTGCGAATCGCTACGCCTATCCGGTACTCAGTCGGCGGTCGGGCGGCATATCGATCGGCGTGAACCTCAGCCGCGACAAGATATGCAACTTCCGTTGTGTTTACTGCCAGGTCGAGCGCGAGGGCAGGGGCGAAAGCAGTGTCCGTCAGGCCGAGCCTATCGATCTTGCCCTTCTTGCTGAGGAACTAACGGCCCTGGTCAGCGCGGTGCAATCCGGGCGCCTGTTTGAAGGGCCGCGCTTCACTCAGACGCCGGTGCATCTCCGGCGTCTGAACGACATCGCGCTGAGTGGCGACGGCGAGCCAACCCTATGCCCGCAGTTCGCCGAGGCAGTGGAAGTATGCGCCGAGGTCCACCGGAGGCTCCGCCTGGACGACGTGAAGCTGGTCCTCATCACCAACGCCACCCTTTTGGACCGGGAGCCGGTCCGTCGCAGCCTGGCCGTACTCGACGCCTGCAACGGCGAGATTTGGGCGAAGCTCGACGCCGGCACGGAGGGCTATTATCGGCGAGTTTCGCGATCGGCCGTGCCTTTCACGAAGCTGCTGGACAACCTCCGCGACGCCGCCCTTGCCCGCCCGATTGTCATCCAAACCCTGCTGATGCAATTGGCCGGTCAGCCGCCCTCGGCTGAAGAAGTAGCGGAGTATTGCCACCGCCTCACGGACATCGTGTCGGCCGGCGGGCAGATCAAGCTCGTCCAATTGCACACCGTCGCCCGCCGCCCCGCGGAGCCCTGCGTGGCCGCGCTGCCCGATGCAGAAATCGATGCCATTGCTGAGCAGGTTCGCGGTCGGACCGGCCTGCCGGTGGCGGTCTTCCCGGGCGGGCATCGTTGAGCTTCGACGTGGGCGGAAGCGGTCGTCGCGAGCAGAGCATGGTTCTTTTGCGCTTTCGCGGCAGCATGCGTATCGGTCTTCATTATGGCAACGGGCAATCGTCCATCCGTATGCCACGGATCGCCGCCCCCGTTGCGGCCCCGCAGGCGAGTGTGAAATCCTTCTATCCAGTCAATTTTAGCGTTTCTGCCAGTCGATGTTTGAGAGCGATGCGAGGGCCAACTGCAGGGCGTGGGTGCCTTTGCGGCCATGGCCTTGGGCGGCCAGGGCCAGGTAAAGCTGGTGGGCCAGCGCGAGCCCGGGCAGCGACAGGCCCATGCGATTGGCTTCGTTCAGGGCGATGCCCATGTCCTTGATGAAGTGCTCGACAAAAAAGCCGGGGTCGAAGTTGCCCTGGATTATGCGGGGACCGAGGTTGGATAGCGACCAGCTTCCAGCGGCGCCCGAGGCGACCGATTGCAGGACGGTTTCCAGGTCGAGCCCGGCCTTGTGGGCATACAGCAGCGCCTCGCACACGCCGACCATGCCGGAAGCGATGAGCGTCTGGTTGACCATCTTGGCATGCTGGCCGGCGCCGGGCCCGCCTTGACGCACGATGGTCTTCCCCATGCACTTGAAGCAGGGGCGCAATGCATCGACGACCTCGGGCTCGCCGCCGATCATAATGGAAAGCCTCGCCTCGCGGGCGCCCACGTCGCCGCCGGAAACGGGCGCGTCGACGGAATAGACGCCGTTCCGGGAGGCCGTGGCAGCAATCTCAACAGCCAGCGAGGGCTCGCTGGTGGTCATGTCGACGATGATGTTTCCCGCCTTGCAGCCGGCCAGCACGCCTTCCGTGCCCAGAATGACCTCGCGCACGTCGTTGGGATAGCCGACTATGGTAAAGACCACGTCGGCAGCCTCGGCGACCGCCTTGGGACTGGCGGCCCAGCGGGCCCCGCGGTCCAGAAGCGGCCGGGCCCGCTGCCGCGTCCGGTTGAAAACGGTCGCCTGGAAGCCGGCGTCGAGCAGGTGCCCGCACATGCTCGAACCCATCACGCCGGTGCCAATCCATCCGATGCAAGTCTTGTTTGGGCCTGCCGCGTCCACGGTCGTCTCCAGGGAATTTGGGCGTCACGGGCCGAGCGAACAAGGCGAGCGGCAGAAACGATTCTGACGACGACCTTGTAGCCGAGTCTCTCCGAGACTCGGATTTCAGCGTCTCGGAGAGCCACCGCAACAGGAAATCCGGCTTCGCCGCTCGCCCGAGCAGAACCCACAAGTCCGGGCAAGTCCCACTCGGCTCGCGCGACCTACTTGCGCTACCACCGTTCTTCGGGGCGGTTGAGGATTTCTGTCAACACAATGGCCTGCCGCAAGTTGGCCGGTTCCGACAGCAAGGCATACAGGCCGGCTGCGGAGGCGCCACTAGCTGCCGCCCCCGGGCTACCGGCAGCAAGTGCAGCCAAAGACGCGATTCGCGGCGTTTCGGCAGTCGGTTCCTCCCTGGCAGCAACGCTGGGCGTTGCCGGCGCCGTGATACGAGCGCGGGTCGGCCCGGGCGAAGGTCTCGCTTCCGCCTGCGGTGGGCCGTACTGCGCCGCCCGCCGCGCGGCCTGACCGGCGCCGGCCTGTCGGCGTGCCGCTTCGCGGGCACGTTGGCGCAGCATCTCGGCGCGAGCCGGCCCTTGGCCTGCAACCACTTCGGCCCGCACGGCCTGCTCCCCGGCAGGCTGCCGCGCGGGAGGCGGCGGCGCTTGCTCTTGCTGCCGGCGACGAGCTGCTTTGCGCAGGAATTCGCCGATTTCGTCCTCCAGATTGACCCCTTCCGGCGGACGTTGCTGAGGGCGCCGCTGTGGCCGCTGCATCCGGCCCTTCTGGGCCATTTTCGCAAGCGCCTGGATTGCCCAGATGAACCCTGCAACCGCCAGGAAGACAATAAACCCGATAACGTCTTCGAGTCCGTTGGCAATCAACACAGGCAGCGGGTTCATGCCACGGTTCCTTGCTTCTGGGTTGGGACGATTCCCGCCTTGGCGATCGCCGTGCGCATTTCGGTATCAGCCTGCACGTTGCGAAGCTTGTAGTAGTCGAGGATTCCAAGCTGGCCTTCGCGGAACGCCTGGGCGATAGCCTTGGGCACTTCCGCCTCGGCCTGGACCACTTTCGCACGGTTCTCTTCGATGGCGGCGATCATTTCCTGCTCTTCGGCCACGGCCATGGCTCGCCGGCCTTCGGCATTCGCCTGGGCCACCCGCATGTCGGCCTCAGCCTGGTCGGCCTGCAGCCGGGCGCCGATGTTCTCGCCCACGTCGACGTCGGCAATGTCGATGGAGACGATCTCGAACGCCGTCTGCGAATCGAGCCGGCGCGCTAGTACGGTCCGCGAGATGCGATCCGGGTTCTCAAGCACTTCGCCATGCATCGATGCCGAGCCGATCGCGCTGACAATTCCTTCGCCCACCCGGGCGACAATCGTCTCCTCGGTAGCTCCGCCGATGAGCCGCTGGAGGTTTGCCCGAACCGTCACCCGAGCCTTCACCTTCAGTTGAATACCGTTCTGTGCAACACCGTCAAGCGAATCGCGGGGGCCACCGCGGGCCGGGCAGTCGATGACTTTCGGGTACACGCTCGTCTGCACGGCTTCGAGCACGTTCCGGCCGGCCAAGTCGATAGCTGTGGCCTGTTTGAAGTTGAGGTCGACGATTTTGGCCTTCTGAGCGGCGATCACCGCACGGATCACCAGCGGCACATTGCCGCCAGCCAGGTAATGCGCTTCAAGAGCCTTCGAGGTAACCCCCTGTTCATCGCCGATTCCTGCCTGAACCGCCATGATTTTGCTGCGAACTATGACAGCCGGGCTCACCTTTCGGAACGTCATGCCGAGCAAGTCGAGAATCCCGATACCTGCTCCGGTCGTGAACGACTGGATCCAGAATCGGAAATAGGTAGCGAACACGATGAGCGTCACGGCCAAGACGACAAGAACCGCGACCGCGCCAACCACCGAAATAATAAACCAGAGGTCCTCAGGCATGGCTTGCTCCTTGTTTCGTTTCCGGAAATCAGGCGACCGGCGTTCTTGCCAGGTAGCGTGAAAAAGGTGAATGCCGCGGACAGAGCGGAACACACCGGTGCATCCACTCACGCCGGATCCCGCTTGGCCTGCGGGACCTGACAAACGACCGCACTCTAGTTATCGCCGGATTGGCTCCACATGTCAACGGTTGGGAGGCCCTTGAGGCCCTTAATGTCAACTAAACGGGTCATCTATCGGCCGTTCCAAAGGGCTCGCGACCTCGGGCGTGGGGACCTCGTCATCGACCGGCCGCACGACCACACGGTTGCCGCGCACCTCCACAATCCGAACCCGTTGTCCCGCATCGACCGGCATGCCCTCGCTGACCGCGTCGATGGTTCGTCCGTCGAGCATAATGGCGCCGGCCGGCAGCATATCGCACTTCGCCTGGCCAACCTGCCCGATCATCGCCCGAAGCCGCTGCAGTTCGGGATCAACGGGCATAACCTCCTCGCGAGTGGGGGCGGTAAGCAAGACGCGACGGCCCACGGCCGTGTGGGGCCAGTATTTCAGTGCCAGAACGAGAGTGCCGGGCAAACCGGCGATCGAAATCAGGAGGAGAATCGTCCCGGTCGCCGCGCCGTGGAGGTACCCCAGCAGGATCCCTCCCAGAATGGAGCAGGCTGCCAGAAAGCCCAATACTCCGGCCGATGGGAAGAACACCTCAAGGACAGCCAGACCAAGCCCCAGTACAATCAGGCACACGGCCCAAATCCAAGGATCCATCGCGGGACTCCAGGTTGCACGGAACGCACAAATCGTTTTCCGGTATTGTATCCAGTCGTGCGGCTTTTCCAAGACTCCGCCCGTTATGCTCCGACTGTCATGCGCCGCGCACTTCACAAACGATGACCCGGTTGCCGTGCACCTCGACCACCTCCACGGGCACGCCCCGGCCGACCGGATCGCCATCGGTCAGCACGTCGACCAGGAGGTTATCGAACCGGGCCTTGCCGCTGGGGGTCAGCGGGGTTGTGGTCTTGCCGCGTTTTCCGAGCAGATTGGCGAGATCGACCATTGCCTCGCGACGGCTGAGGTCGGCGGCCTCTTCCCCCTCGGGAGGCATTAGCACCACGTGACGCAGCCCCGGCGTGCTGGGAATCCAGCGCCGGGCCAGAATCGCCGCCACGACCATGCCCACCGCCGCCCCGGCGATGGTGAGCATCGACTGCTGGAACTGGGCCATCTGGTACGGGTTGCGCGGGACAATAAACGTCTGACTCGCCAGCACGAGCGATAGAATCACTAGGGTGCCGCCCCCCAGGCCGAAAATACCGAAGCCGGGCAGAACGAAGACCTCCAGCAAAACGCAGGCCACGCCAACGGTGAACAATAGTATCTCCAGCCATCCCGCGGTGCCGCCCAGGTAGTGCGACCAGAAGAAGAGCACGAAACAGACCGTGGCCAGGAACCCGCCGATGCCAAGTCCCGGCGTATGCAGCTCGAAATACAGTGCAAACCCGCCGATCATCAGCAGCAGCATGCTGACCCCCGGCGCGGCCAGCGCCTCGACGAAGTGGTCGGCCCAGCCCGGCGCCACGAAGTACGGGTCGTCTTCCAGAGCGTAGTAGCGCTTCAATTCGTCGAAGCTTTCGACCACCCGGGTGGCAAGTCCGTAGTCGACCGCCTCCCGGCCGCGCGCCCGAAACGGCGTCCCGGGCGTGGTCACCCTGCGGCCCTGCTCCCAATCACCCGCCTGCTCGGCCAGTTCATCATCGCTGAAATACTCCACGAGGTTCAGGCGCACACACTCGAAGACCGCCAGTTCCGGATCGACCATTGCAGCCGGCAGCGACCACGAACGTCCCTTGGCCGGGGCAAGGCTTTCGCGTATCGTTTGACGCGCTTGCTCGATCTCCCGCTCGGTCGGCTGATATGCTCCTGCCCCTCCCAGAACGGCGCCGGGATGCATCAGCGTCTGGTCGCAAGCCAGCGCAATGAGGGCGGCATCGCCCAGTGCCTGATGCGGTATGTACGCGACCGTGCGAATCTTGCCGACATCCAACGCTGCCAGATAATTCGCGAGGCTCACGCTGTCGACCAGCGAGCCGCCCGGGCTGTCGAACCACAGGCACACGAAATTCACCTCGCGATCGCGTATGGCGTCGTCAATGAGCCGCTGCACCTGCCGGCTGAGCGTCGCGTTGACCGGGCCCCTCACATCGACCCGGATCGCGCGCCACTGGCTTCCAAGCGACGGGTCCAGCAGCAGGGCGTCGGGCGTCAGCCCCAAGGCCGAAGCCACCTCGCGACGGTCGGTGGCCAGGTAGTCGATCAATCCCAGCGCCCGGGCTTCGCGCCCGGTCAACCGTGCCGGTTGGCCTGCGGCGAACAGGACGTCCGTCGATTCGATGGTGCGAGTCTTGTGGATTGCTTCGATTTCCGCAGGTAGAACGTACTCGCGGCCCAATTCGGTCTCGATGCGCAGCACCTCGACCCTCGGGTCCAGCAGCCCCAGCGCAACGGCCACCGGGACCGTTCTTCGGCGCTCGGCGATCTTGCGATAAACACTTAGGCGCGTTTCGTCGATAACCTCGTCGTCGACGCCCGCGGGGCCAAGTTCAGCACCGGGCGCCATGATGATCTCGTCGCAAGCGATGGCCGCCAGAACGGCATGCCCCTGAACCGTTTTGGGCAGGTAGGCAACGGTTGTCGCCAGATTCAGTTCCCGGCCGGAGAGGTACTCGGCCAGGCCGTGGGCCGTGAAGAAGTCGCTTCTCCGGCCATGTTCCTCTCCCCCAGGTGGAACGAAGAACTCGAAGATCAACACCGGTCGTGCGTTCTGGTCGGCTGCCCGCGCCAGCGCGCGGCCGGCAAACCGTTCAACTTCCCTGCGGGTTCGGTCGTCGATGGGCAGGTTCAGCCGCATAGTAGCCCCGAAGCGCGGCCCACCAGCAGCGGCGGCATCTGCCGCAACGGCTTCTGGGCCGGCCGGGGCGGCAACTTCGGCAAAGTCGCCTTCCGACCTCGCGGCTGCTCCCAGCAGCAGCGCGACCGCAAGGACAGCCGTACCGGGTGGTCTGCCGGCTCGCTCCCGCGGTATTCGTGCCCTTTGCCTCATCGGAAACAACTCCCCACCTTTGTTCGGCTGCGATCCGCCCCGTGAACGGCTACTCCGAATCATTCTTGACGATGTAGGGTGGTGACAAGCAAGCCAAGACCCTGGTGGGCCTTCGGTCGCTTGGCCCGGCCTGCTTCCAGCACACGGCGTTCAAACCACCCCGGCGTGGCTTGCGCAGGCCCACCAAGGAATTGCGCGATCTTGTCCCACCCTACGTGAATAATCCAACCCGCTCCACGCCCGGGCAAGGAACGATGTCCTTCTCAAGGTATTATAGGCTTGAGCGGGGAAGACCGTCAATTTGGCGGAAAGGGAGTCTGTGACACGATTTCCCGGCAATGCCGATTCCCTGCTGGCCTGGGGGTTCCCGTTCAGGCATCGGCTGGCGTGCCTTCGGTTCGCTGTTTTGGGTTCTTCCGTTTCTGGGCGCGGACCGTGCTCTGCCGGAGTACCGGTTTCGGCCGGCGCGAGGAAACCGCCTGAAGGCGGGACTCCAACCCTGGCGGCTTGCACCTGGGAACGGAGGAGCCCTACTTCCCTATGCAGAACCGGCTGAATATCTGGTCGAGCACGTCGTCCGTGTAGACGGCGCCGACGACCTTGCCGAGTTCATCGAGTGCCAAACGCAGCTCGGCGGCCAGTAGCTCTTCGCCGCCCTGCTGCAAGGCGATGTCTTCCGCCCGCCGGATTGCCGTCGCAGCCAGGTCGATCGATTCGCGGCATCGAGCCGCTGTCGTGGCGACCGTGTCGCTTGCTGTAGCCTGGACGCTGCCAATCGCTTCGCGCAGGGCCGCCCGCACGGCTTCGAGTCCATGGCCCAGGTGGGCGCTTGTCTCGATGGCTTCCCCGCGGTAATCGGTCCTTCGCGGCAGGTCGCACTTGGTAAGCACGATCAATTGCTTGGAACAGGGCCGCCGAGCCAACTGCTGCCGTTCCCAGGGGCGAAGGGGGCTTGTCACGTCGAGGCACAACACGGTTGCCGGTGCCGCGCCGCTCTCGCGCACGGCCAGACGATCCGCTGCCTCGGCAAGGGGCTCCAGGACGGCTTCCGGCGTACGCCCGGCCGTATCGACCAGCCGGCAGCGGAGTCCGCCGAGGTCGATATTGGCGCTCAGGTAGTCGCGGGTGGTTCCCGGTTGAGCGTCAACCAGGGCCTTGCCGCCGGTCAGCGCGTTGAAGAGGGTGGATTTTCCCGTGTTTGGCAGGCCGACAAGCACCACCGTCGGGTCGGCCGATTCCGTCCGTTGTTCCATCCGCTTCTGAAGACGGCCCAGTTCCGCCGCCGCTTGTGCAAGGCCGCCGGCAAGTTCGTCGGGCGAGAGTACTTCGATATCTTCCTCGACGAACTCGAAACCGGCCTCGATCCGTGCGAGCAGTTCGAGGAGATTCTCCCGCAACGCGCCGAGCGGCCCCGACAATCCGCCCGCCAATTGCCTCAGGGCGGCGTCGAGTTGCCCGGGACTCTCGGCCTCGATAACGCCGAGTACGGCCTCGGCCTGGGCCAGGTCAAGCCGGCCGGCGAGGAACGCCCGCATGGTGAACTCGCCCGGCTCGGCCAGCCGGGCGCCGGATCGGCAGAGCGACTGCAACAGGGCCTCCACGAGGGGCGGCGAGCCGAACGTATGCAGTTCTGCCGCCGCCTGGCCGGTGTAACTGCGTCCTTCGGGCCAGACCAACAGCGTTGCCGGCGCCGGGGTGTGCCATCCTTGCGGCAGAACACGGCCTTCCTGCACAACCGATCGGGCCCCATAAGTTGCATCGGAACCGGAATCGCTGCAAAACACGTTCAAAGCGCACTGGACGGCCGCGGGGCCGCTGAGGCGAACGATGCCGCGGGCGGCCCCGCCGTGGGCCGATGCAATTGCGGCAATCGTATCGTCCAGCGCCAGTCTCACCTCGGCTCACTTCCGTCCACGGTTCTTCTTCCGCCTCGTTGGCGATGAACCGCCGTCATCGGCCGGCCTCTTGCGCAGAAGCCGCGCGACGCCCGGTTCCTCTGGCCGCTTCGGCTCGCCCGGCTTGGTTTTCGAGGGGTGCGGAAGCAGCTTGCGTTCGGCGACGCCCCACAGACTCGACGCGATGAAGTAGACGCACAGCCCGCTGGCCACCTTAAAGAACAGGATCCCAATGAACAGCATCATGTATTTCATCATGTTCTGTTGCATGCGAGTCTGTTCGTCGGTAGGCGGGGGCATGAACATCTTCTGCTGCCAGATGAACAGGGCCACCGTAATCACGGGAAGCAGGTTGAAGTAGGGCCCGAGGCCCAGCATTCCCTGCCCGCTGGTAATCCACTCGGGCATGAAGCCGCTCCAGTCGAACAGCATGTCGGGCGCCGCCAGGTTCGAACACCATCGGATGGCCGAGGTGAACAACGGCGCCTGCCGCAATTCCACGTCGACCATCAGCGAGCGGTACAGTGCCATGAAGATCGGCAATTGGATGAACAGCACCAGGCAGCCGCTGAGCGGGTTGTAGTTGTGCTTGCGGAACAGTTCCTGCTGGGCCTTGGTGCGGCCCTCGACGTCGTTCTTGTATTTCTCCTGAAGGCGTTTCAGCTCCGGCTGAATCTCCTGCATCTTCTGGGCGCCGAGCGCCTGCTTATGGCTGAGCGGATACATACAGCCGCGCACCACGATTGTGAGCATGATAATGGCCAGGCCATAGTTGAAGACGAGGTAGTTGTGGAAGAAGTGCAGAAGCTGCACCATGGGCCGCGCGAGCCAGCCGAACCAACCGTAGTACACCAATTCATCCAGGCCGTACTTGGCCAACAGCCGCGGTCTCTTCGGCCCGGTGAACAACTCGTAACGGTGCACGAGCGTGTCCCCGGGCATCAACTCGTGGTCCAGGCTGACCAGTCGGCAAGAGGTGTTCGTCAGCTTCACGATCTCATGGCGACGCCCGACGCGCAACGGCTGCCACTGCTTGAACCAAAGGTCTTCCGGGTCCGGCTTCTTGGGGATGAGGACCGCGGAAAAATACTGCGCGTCGACGCCGATATACTGGACCCGCTCATCCTGGGGCGGGGCGCCGAATCCGTCGTCGGCGATGATCGGACATCCGATCTGCCTCAGCGGACCGCCGTTTCGGTGCACTACCACGTCGCGCATCCCAGCCGCTCCGCCAAAGAACCCCTCGCGCCCTAACTTGTTGGCATACCACCAGCCCTCGGTGGGCAAACCGGTTGGCCCATCCAACTGATATGCCACCGTGCGAGGCCGGTCGCCAAGATTGCTGATCTCAATCCCGACGACGAGGTGATAGGCCTTGTAGTCCGCGTCGCCCTGCTCCTCCGGCGGTGCTTCCGCCAGGCGGTACGACTTGACGACTTCGACACCCCACCGGGGCAGAACTCGCCGGAAACGGACCTCGGTTTGATTCGCCCCGTCGAGCACCTCCCAGGTGCCGGTACGCAGGTTCAGGCCGGGCAGTTCACGCGCCACATACTCGGGCGCCGCCCGGTGTGGATCCTTGTCGTCCTCCTCCTCTTCAACTTCTTCGTCGCGAGGAAGCCGTTCGGCGCCCAACTGCCGAAACGTCAGGAGCACGGAAAAAGGATCGGCGCCTTCCGGGCGAATCACTTCCATGGGCCGGCGCGTCAGGGTGGCGGGCAGTTGAAGCTCTTTCCCGCTACGCTGCACGGAAACCACCACGGTCGAGCCCGGCGACCGCTCGTCCAGGATCGCTTCGAGCGAACCGCCACTCGTGACCGCGAACCCATCGACGGCAGAAATCACGTCGCCATGCAGTATTCCCGCCCTCTCGGCGGGCGTTCCTGCCCCGACAACCTGCACGGCACAACCGCGCACGCCCGGCGGATCCTCGACGAATACGTGCCCCAGATAGCCGCCCCGGTATTCCAGGTCGCGATACCGCTTGCTGCTCAGTTCCAGCCGGACCACCGATGCCCCCCGATTACTGAGAGTGACCAACATGCGATATGGCGAATCGGGGTCGATGGACCCCAGCGTGAACCACTGAGCCGGGGCTTGCGGAGGCGCGGGTACGTCCGGCGGCGGCTCCGGATCGGCGAGGCCGGGCTGTTCGATCGGCTCCGGCGGCGCGTCGACGTCAGCACCGTCCTTTCCGGGGTCCGGAGCCTCCTCGCGGGGCTCCTTCGGCTCGGGCCGTTCCACGGCAGCCCGATCATCAACCCGCTCTTCCGGAGGGGGCTGGAACCTCGCCATGAACCAGAGGTTGAGGATCAGAATCCCGAACGACAGCAGAATGAACAGCAGGAAGTTCGCGGCTGGAAACGGAGCGGGACGACGCTGCATGGGCGCATGACCTTTTTCGGACAGTGACGGGCAACTTGCGGCGGCCATCCGGGACCGCCGCCGAGAAACCCGCGAAACCTTCTATTGTCGCCCAGATGCGAAATGATGCAATGCCTAACGCCCGTCGCGCAGCCGATCGCCCAGGAAGTTGTCCAGTTCGGTCACGGCGTAGATCTTTTCGATGGTCTGTTCGACGGGATACTCCACTCGCCGGAACCGGACCACGTCCCCATCGAGAATACAGTAACAGGATCGAGGGTTCCCATCCCGCGGCTGCCCCACAGACCCCACGTTGATCATCACCTTCTCGTTTCCCAAATGGTACTCGTGGTCGATCTCTTCCGGGCTGACGAAGTTGAGGCTTTCGGTAAATACGCCTGGAACGTGGGTATGTCCCTGAAAAGCGTATCGGCGGATCAGGGAGAAAATCTTCTCGAGCTTGCGACGATTGTAGATGTCTTCCGGGAAAACATATTCGTTCAGCGGATTGCGGGCTGAACCATGGACGAACAGGAAATCGCCGTCCTGATGGTTGCGGGGCAACATGCCAAGAAAATCCCACCTGCGGTGCGCATCGGCACCGTTGCCGGAACCCTCCAACTGGCTCCGGGTCCAGAAAATGGCACGTTCGGCGCCGGAGTTGAACCCTTCCGGGTCAAACAGGGCGCCCTGGTCGTGGTTGCCCAGAAGGCACACCCGGCATTGCATGACCCGATCAATGCATTCGCGCGGGTTGGGCCCGTAGCCCACCACGTCGCCCAGACAGAATATCTCATCCACGTTCTGGCTGGCGATGTCGGCCAGCACCGCCTCGAGGCTCTCGAGGTTGCTGTGGATGTCACTGATGATTGCCCTTTTCACTCTTCAGCCTCCCACCGCTCGACGCGAACGGCATGATATGGCACACTAGCAGCCTGCCAAAACCCATTTTGACGAGCCGGGTGCCGCGGGAGTCTCGCCGACGCCGAATCGCGCGAGCACGACTCCCGCACCACCCACCAAACCGGGGCAAAGGAAGCGCCAACCCGAATACTCGGGCAGTTTCTACTTTTGTAGTCTATCCCCCCATGCCGAGAGGGTCAAGTGGCCGGAATCCACTCCGATGGGCCCACTGCGGTGTGCGGCCGACCAAGGAACATCATGAGAATACTCGCCCTGGAGACCTCCGAAAAGGTGGCAACCGTCGCAGTGGCCGAGGATAGCCGCCTCCTCGCGACCCAGCCGTGCGACCCTGCGATGCGAAGCGCCCAGTCGCTGGTGCCCGGCATTCAGCAATTGCTGCACACCGCTCAGTGGCAGCCCAGGCAGGTCGACCTGGTTGCCGTAAGCATCGGCCCTGGTTCCTTCACCGGGCTGCGGGTGGGTGTGGTGGCGGCCAAGGTCTTCGCGTATGCCGTCGGTGCCGAGGTGCTCGGGGTCGATACCCTGGAGGCAATCGCCGCCGGCGCACCACCCGAGGCTGAACGATTCTGGACAGCCGTTGATGCACAGCGGGGCCAGTGGGTTGTCCGAGAGTTCCGCAGGTCTGCCGACGAGTGGCCCGGGCCTGTGGGTCCGGCTGAACTGGTCGATGCCGAACCGTGGCTGGCCGGACTGCCTGAAGATACCGTCATAACCGGGCCCGTGCTCCACAAAGCTGCGGCCCAGTTGCCCAAGCACGTTCGACCGCTTGCTGCCGAGCTTTGGCCCCCCACGGCCAAGGCGGTGGCTGTTTTGGCCGCCCGCGACTACGACGCCGGCCGCCGCGACGACCTGTGGACCCTTGCGCCCCGGTACTCGCGGCCCAGTGCCGCCGAGGAGAAGCTATGCCGTTAGCGATTCGGTAGCTGCCGCGACTGTGGCATCGACGTCGGTCGTGCTGTGCGCCGTTGAGACGAACATCGCCTCGTATTGGCTGCAAGGCAGGTAGAAACCGCGGTCGATCATCGACCAGAAGAAGCGGCTGAACCGCCCGGTGTCGCATCGCGAGGCCGAGGCCCAATCGATAACCGGTTCCGGGCTGAAGAACAGCGTAAGCATGCTTCCACACCGGCCAACCGTGCATGGGACGCCGGCCGTTTGGGCCGCATCTTCCAGCCCGTCGGCCAGGCGGGCAGACAACTGCTCGAGTTGCTGGTAGGCGTCGCCGTCGCGAAGCAATGTGAGCGTGGCAATGCCAGCTGCCGTCGCAAGCGGGTTGCCGCTTAGCGTGCCTGCTTGAAAGACCTTCCCCGCCGGGAGGACATGCTCCATGATCTCCGCCCGGCCGCCATACGCCCCGACGGGCAGCCCCCCTCCAATAATTTTGCCGAGCGTGGTCAGGTCGGGCGTGATGCCCAGCAAGGCCTGGGCGCCACCGTACGCCACACGGAAACCTGACATCACCTCGTCAAAAATCAGCAGTGTGCCGTTATCGGCACAGAGCCGTCGCAGCGTCTCAAGGAACTCGCGACTGGCCGGAACGCAGCCCATATTGCCCGCCACCGGCTCGACGATCACCGCGGCGATGCGCCCGCCGTGCTCCTCGAAGGCGCGCGCCGCTGACTCGACGTCGTTGTAGGGCAGCACCAGCGTGTCGCGGGCCGTACCTTCGGTCACCCCCGGAGAATTCGGCACACCAAGCGTTGCCGCCGAGCTGCCCGCGGCCACCAGAAGACTGTCAACGTGGCCGTGATAATTCCCGGCGAACTTCACGATCAAGGATCGGCGGGTATAGGCGCGGGCCAATCGGATCGCGCTCATCGTCGCCTCGGTGCCCGAGTTGACCAGGCGGACCTTCTCGATGGACGGCACGGCCTCGATCACGAGGGCAGCCAACTCGTTCTCGGCCAGCGTGGGGGCCCCGAAGGAGGTCCCGTGCCTCAGCGCTTCCTCGATGGCCGAAACGACGGCCGGGTGGGCGTGCCCCAGAATCATCGGCCCCCACGAGGCAACATAGTCGACGTATTGGTTGCCGTCGACGTCAGACAAGTAAGCCCCCTCGCCCCGCGCGAAGAAGATTGGCTCCCCACCGACCCCCCCGAAAGCGCGGGCGGGACTATTCACTCCGCCTGGCATCAGGTTGCAGGCTTGGCGATACGCGGCGTGGCTTCGTGGATGATGCATGGCTGAAAGGATATCACGGGAGAGCCGGGAGAGACACCCCCCGCTGGACTTCTTGCAGCCCGTGCCGCAGAATAGGGTAGATGGGCGGTCTGTGCCGAAGCCATGGACCGTGGCCGTGTCGGATTGTTCACAACAAACCCCGGAGGAGGAACTGCGATGAACCGGAGGAACGCTCGAACTCAACTTACTGTTCTGCCGTCGGCGTGCTTGTGTCTCGCCATACTTTGCCTGATGCCGATCCTGTGGGGTGGACCGTCGTCGGTGCTCGGGGCCGAACCCGAAGCGCCTGCCCCAGATGTCGAAATCCCGACGCCAAGCCCAAGCGACGCGCCGCCGCCGGCCGCCGAGCCGGCTGAAGAGCCGACGCCCCTGCCGCCCGCGTGCGGCCCCGTGTCAGTTCAGCCGGCGCCCTACGCGGCGGTTTGCTACCACCAGGTCGCATGTCGATGCCGTCCGCGTCTGGCGTTTCGGCGCGGGCTGCGCCGGCGTGTGGCATGTTGCCCCGGCACGGCCGAAGCACCGCAGCCGGCGGCGGCGCAAGCTGAGGCCGACCCGTGGCAATCGCTGTTCGACGGTCAATCGTTGAAAGGGTGGAAGGCCACGAAGTTCGGCGGCGAAGGCGAAGTCGAGGTCCGTGACGGTATGATCGTCATGGACATTGGCGGCGACATGACCGGCATCACCTATGACGGCGAGCCACCCCGCACCAACTACGAACTTCGGTTGGAGGGCCGGCGGCTTGCAGGACACGACTTCTTCTGCACCACGACCTTTCCCGTAGGAGAAGAGCACTGCTCACTGGTCGTCGGCGGCTGGGGCGGCACCGTGGTGGGCCTATCGAACGTCGACTTCTACGACGCTTCCGACAACCTCACCACCAATTTCAAGGAATTCAAGAACGACACGTGGTACGCGATACGCATCCGCGTGTCCGACCACAAGATCACCGCCTGGATCGACGACGACAAGGTCGTGGAGCAACCGCGCAAGGGCCACAAGTTCGACGTTCGCATGGAGGTCGACCTCAGCCGCCCGCTCGGCTTCTCCACCTGGCAGACCAGCGGCGCCGTCCGCAACATTCGCGTCCGAAAGCTGACCGACGAAGAAATCGCCGCCGACGTACCGAATTAAGAAGAAGATGAAAAGCATGTGCCGCTCGCGCGGATCGGTGCTGCCAATCGGATGGCTCAGCGAGCGCGAGCCGATGCCGGTAGACGTGTTTTCATTTTAGCAGAACCTTGAACCCCGTCTGTTCGAAGTGATGGTCTGCCGTGAGGGCGTCGGTAAGCCCTCGTTTCTGCATGATGAGGAAAGAAATGCAGTCCGTCAGCGACCACTCCTTGTCCGGGCGATCCGCAAAGAAACCGATCGCTTCTTGGAACAAGTCGTCATCAGCAGGTACAATGGTAACGCAACGGTCCTGGACTAAGTCGCGATACAGCTCGTAGAACAAGGATCGGTCGGGGCCTCGAGTCAGTGAATTGGCTACCTCGGCCAACACCCAGGCCGTGGTGACGAAGACCCCAGAGAATTCGGAGGTGAATCGTATCGCTGCCTTGGCGTACTGATCTCGCGGATTGGTCAAGGCAAGGTAGTACACCGTATCAACAAAGACCGGCTTCATCGCCTCGGCGTCCCATAAAGGTAGTGGTCGTGGTTCCGCGCGGCATCTTCGGGCAGCCCAACGGCCCGGCCTGCGTACTTCATCAGTCTCTGGCCCAGTGTCTGCCCATCTTCATCCGGCAGCGGGCTTCCGGCTCCTGCCGGTACAACCTCCATACGCACTTCCGCACCTTCCGGCAGAGTGTTCGGCGGGTCCACAACCACGACTCCGTCCTTCACGTATCCCCGATAGACCATGACATTCATCCCCTCGATTGGTATGCTCTATGCGCGAAACGCCCGTCCATACTCCTGCTCGATCTCCTCGCGTAATGGTCTGCGGCATTGCCGCTTCCACTAGCATTGTGTTCCCGTTGGCCTTTCGGGGCAACCCCAAAGCGGGTTTCAGGCCCGTTTCCCCGGATTATTCACGACGATGTAGGGTGGTGACAAGCAAGCCAAGACCCTGGTGGGCCTTCGGTCGCTTGCCCGGGCCTACTTCCAGCGCACGACGTGCAAACCACCCCGCGTCTGGCTTGCGCAGGCCCACCAAGGACTTACGCGACCTTGTCCCACCCTACGTGAACAATCCGGGTTTCCGGCTGTCCCGCAAATAAAAAAAGGGTCGCTCCAGCTGCGGCAACACGACTTCGGGTCCGGCCGCGGGGCGTTTGGGGTCCCGAAGGGGACAAGCCCATTTTCCAGGGCGCTCGCAGTGTGTTCCCCGCTTACTTCCCGCTTTCCACGGCGATCATGTCGATCGTCATGGTGCGCCCTTCCATGCCGACCGCATGCACCATCACCTTGGAAGCCGCGGGCGGGCGATCCGGGTCGAACACGTTCGGCCGCGTGCGGTCTACCCATCGGGCGGCGTCGTCGTCGGACACGTAGTACGTAGCCTTGACCAGGTGCCGCATGTCGCTGCCGGTCTTGTCCAGGATTTCCTGCAATTGCTCGAAAACGAAGATCGCCTGAGGCTCGCCGCGGCTGGGCTCGCGAGCATATTGCCCGGAAATGTAGATCTGCCGATCGGTCTTCAGCAGGGCCACCCTACTGAACGTGTGGGAGGGTCGAAACTCCGGCGGGGTGAAGAATTCAACAGGTTCGTCCGATTCATCCGACAGCGGCAATTGGGCGACCATTTCGATCTCGATCGGCACCGCCGCCAGCCATTCCACAAAGACCACCGGTGGCATCATCTGATCCGGGAAAAACTTCTGCACTTTCCGAAGAACCTCGTCGGCCGAGTCCATTGGCCGCAAGAAGATCTTCACGTGCGCGACCTGCTCGGGCGAGAGTTTCAGGTGCCCGAGTGTCCTCATCAGCGTTGACATCGAGCGGACAACTGCCGATTCGGTCAGCCCGCCGTCGTCCGGCACACCCGAAAGATAAGCGATGCCGCCGGCCGGCAACACGGCCGCATCGGCGAGGCCCGCCTCGCCGCTGACGGCCTCACAGCGTTTCCGGTTCACTCCCTTGTCCCTGTCGCTGCCGACAGCCACCGCGTCGAGAGCAACCAGTGCGCCGCGGTGCGGCAAGGGTGTCTGAACAGGCGAAATCGCCGGACGCACCGACGGGGCCAACCGCTTGCTCAAGAGTTCACGCACGCGGGTAACGGTCGTCGGCGCCAGTGCATAGACGTTCAGCCGGACCAGCTTGTCCAGGCCCGAGCCACAGTCCTTCAATACAGTGTCCAGATTGCTTAGGACCTGTTCGATCTGTTCGTCGACCGCATTTTCACCAACCAGCTTTCCCGCCGGATCCAGGGGCAGCAACTGGCGGGTATAGACCACCGGCCCCCCTTGGACAATGACCGCCTGCGACATGCCTTCCGGCGCGTCCAAGGGAACGTATTCTATCGACGGTTCCAGCGTTCCACTGGCCGCAGGTTCAGCGGATTCTTCAGCGGCCGGGCAGTGGGTCAACTCGAGAATCCAGGCCGCCAGCAGGGCGGCCGTAAGGAATCGCCATATCATGTTGGTACTCTCTCTATACTTCGGTGGGTAGTTCGTACGGTTTGCGCTTCGGCACGTCCAGGTACTCATTGGCCTCGTCGTCGCCAGGAAAGACCTCCTTCTCCGGGTCCCATTTCAGGCGCCGGCCCAACCAGCGGGCGATGTTGCCGAGATGGCACAGGGTCGCTACGCTATGCCCCGCCTCGACCGACATGATCGGGTCTTTGCCCGAGGCCACGCACTCAAAGAAGTTCTCCATGTGGTTGTCGCTCTCGTAGACGCGCTGGGCGTCCGGCGGAAGCGGGTCCTCGTCCAGGCCTACGGGATCGCACTCGTACCCGTCGCGGAAGATCGTGATCCGGCCTTTCTCGCCGATAAACGTGGCCCCGCCTCCCAGCTTCGGGTCGACGGAACTGAGCGAGAGCACTACGTCGTTGGGATACTTATAGTGTATGACCGTCTGCGAGCAGGCCGCATCACCCCGGTCGCGCGTGCCGGGCGTATCGTACACCACCGTGGCCAGCTTCTCCTCAGGGGTGACCCATATCTCGACCGGGCCGCTGTGGTCCATGTCCAGGGCCCAATGGACCATACTCAACCCGTGGCAGCCCCAGTTGGGCAACTCGCCACCCGAATACGGCCGGAACGACATCCAACCCGGGCCGACTGCACACTTTTCCGCGGGCCGCGTGTAGTAGGGAGGCTCCCGGTCGTAGGGGATGCGCGAAAGGTACAGGTCGGTGTGATAGGGGACGACCTCGTTCGGACCGCACCAGGCATCCCAATCCAGCCAGTCCGGAATAGGTTGGGCGGAGAAATTGCACTCGTACGCGCTGGGGTAGTTGTAACCGATAATCGACTGGATCTTGCCGATTCGGCCGTTGCGAATCAGTTCCACGGCCTTGCGAGTCGCAGGATGTGACCGTTGCTGTTCACCGGTCTGAAACACCCGCTGATACTTGCGGACCGCTTCGATCATCTTGCGGCCTTCACGGATCGTGTGGCTCAACGGCTGCTCGCCATACATGTGCTTGCCGGCCTGGCAAGCATGAATGCAGGGCAGATAATGCCAATGCTCCGGCGTGGCATAGATGACCACGTCAACATCTTTGCGGTCCAGCAGTTCCCGGTAATCCTGGTAAGCCTTTGCGCGGTAATTGCGCGCCCACTCATTGGCGCGGGCAAGGTTGAAGTCGGCACAGGCCACAATGCGGGCATGAGGCGGTGGCTGGCCCTGACCGCCTTTGCCAATGACCAACTGCCCGTTGCGCCGGCCGCAGCCGATGATCCCAACGCCGATTTGGTCGTTGGGGCCAGGAGTCGGCTTCTTCTCCTGTGCCGGCTCTGGCCCGCAACAAGGCTCCGGCTGGGGAGGCGGCGTCGTCCGGCCTGGGCCTGGACAACCGGACAACGAGATTGCCGCCGCACCCAACGCCTGACCGAGGAGTCGGCGTCGCGAGAGCTTTCCGCTGACTGACATGCAACTCTCCTTTTGTGGATTTTCCGACTTTTCAATTCGCACCCACACCCTACTATAGTTATCACCCGAATGGAATCCGTTGGCAAGCCCCCCCAAAGCGGCCCGATGCGGAGGTTTCTCGGCCGAGGCACCGGTGCGACGTCCGCCGCTTGCATCGCGGTTGCACGGCAGAGCGGTCACACTCCCGGAAGGCAGTCAGGGCCGGTCGGCTCGAACGTCTTGTACGTGAGAACGAACTCCTGGTGGCCGAGCCGCTCCGACGCGGTTTGACGGCCTCCGGCGACGGTCAGCACAAGCTCGTAGATCTGCCGACCCACGTCGTCGACCGGGACCGCCGATTCCAGAATGCGTCCGGCGTTTATGTCCATATCGTCAGGCATATTCCGGTAGGTGTCGGGATTCGCGCATACCTTGATTACCGGCGAGACGGCCGATCCAACCACTGACCCCCGGCCGGTGGTGAACACCGTAAGATGGGCGCCGCAGGCCACAAGTTCGACGATTTCGGCATTGTCGACGATGTTGGGGAACCCGAATCGGGGCTCGCCGTCGGGCACGACGTCCAGCAGGTACAGTCCCGGGCGCGGCGGCAGGTCGCCGGGCTTGATCAGTCCGGCGATGGGCCCCGTGCCGCTTTTGCAGTACGCCCCGAGTGATTTCTCCTCGATGGTCGTCAGCCCGCCCTCGGCGTTGCCCGGTGCGAAGCTGCCGTGCCCGAAGGCCTGGTAGTACCGCGCGGCCTTCGCGACCGACGCGACAATCTCGCGGCCGAGTTCTTCAGTCACGGCGCGCCCGGCCATGTGATGCTCGCAGCCGATCAGTTCGCCAGTCTCCTCGAAGATGCAGCTTGCCCCGTCGGCGAGCAACAGGTCGAAAGCGCGCCCGACGGCCGGGTTGGCCGTCACGCCGCTTGTCGCATCGGAGCCGCCGCAAATGGTGCCCACCACCAGTTCACCCGGTTGCATGGACACCGGCTCTTGGGCGTCGAGTTCGCGACGGGCTGCCTCGACCCAGTTCCGCCCAGCCTCGATGGTGCGGAACGTGCCTCCGGATTGCTGAATGACCAGGGTTTCCACCGGCCTGCCGGAGTTGCGGATCGCGTCGGCGAGGTTGTGGCGATTGAAGCCCTCGCAACCGAGCGAAACCAGCAGCACGGCGCCCACGTTGGGATGCGTGCAAAGCTGCTGCATGATCCGTTCAGCGTACTCGTTGGGGAAACAGCCCGGGAACCCGATCAGATGCACGCCGCGGTCGCGATAGGGCCAGGCGATTTCGCGCGCAACGTGATGCGCGCATTCGACTAGGTACGCCACCGCCACGACGTTGCGAATCCCCTTCCGGCCATCCTCACGCAGATATCCTCGCATAGTTTCGCACCTGTCCCTGACACCTGACACCTTGCCCCTACACTCTCCGCACATACGCCTTTCCGGGGTCGAACGTATACGTCGGGAGGTAATCGCTCCTGAGGTTATGCAAATGAACGTGTTCCCCCGGTTGGATATCGCAGGTTGCCGACCCGATCGGAGCGGCAAACTTGACCACCTTCGCCCCGGCCGCAATGGCCTGGACTGCGATCTTGTGCCCGGTCGGCACGTCGCCGATCACCGTAAGCGGCCGGCCCTCGCAATGGGCCAGTTGGCCATCGTGGAGTGAACATGCCGCCACGCCCACGTTGTCCGACGGATCAAGTCGAATCACCAGGTTGTTCTCGTCCATAATCGTCCGTTCCGGTCCACAATTGATCAGGTGCAACAGCCAACGATTTGCGCGACCTTTGCCCACCCATCGCGAGTAATCCGGTTACTCCGCGGGGGCATTTACGCCGGGGATTGCCAGCGGAAAGGTGGGATTCTCGGCCACTTCCCGGCGGAGCAGTTCAACGGCTTGCCGGACGATTTCGGGGTGCCGGGCGGCCAGGTCGTTGGCTTCGCCGATATCATCGGCGAGGTTGTACACTTCCCAGTTGCCGGGCGATTTGGTTCTCAGCCACTGGCGGACGACCTTGAAATCGCCTAATCGCACGGCAACCTGCCCTCGATATCCCGGAAAGACCCAGATCATCGGCTTGCGCGACTCCGGCGCCGGGCCTCCGGTCATGACGGGCCAAAGGCTTTCGCCGTCGAGACCGGCGGGCTTCTCCAAACCTGCCGCGTCGCAAAGCGTCGGAAACCAGTCGGCAAAATAGCCGGGCGCGTCGCTGGTGGTTCCCGCCGGCACTCGGCCGGGGAGCCGCACGATCATCGGCACACGAATGCCTCCTTCGTACACGCTGCCCTTATAGTCGCGCAGCCCGGCCGTACTGTTGAAGAATCGGGCGTCGACGCCGCCGACGTGGAACTCGGCCTCCGGCGCGCGCGGCAAGGTCGTGCCGTTATCGCTGGTGAACGCGACCAGTGTACGATCGGCAACCCCGGCTTCGTCCAGCGCCGCCATAACCCGCCCTACGTAGCTGTCCAGATCGGCAATCATCGCGGCGTATCCAGCCCGCGGGCGAGGATGCGGCAGGTACCCGAACTGGCCGCGATACGGCTCGGTGTCCCAATCCTCGGGAAAGCGTTCTACCGACTCGCGCGGCGGATGCATCGCGAGATGCGGCTCGATGAACGGCAGGTAGAGGAAGAACGGCCGCGACCGGTTGGCGGTGATGAATCGCTCGGCCTCTGCGACCATCAGCTTTGGTGCGTAGGTCTCGCCAATCCAGTCGTCCAGCCGAACCTCGCCTTCCGGTTGCTTCGCATGGCCCGGGATAGGCTGGGCGTTGATTTCGATGCGTTCGGCATTGCGCCAGAGGTACGGGGGATAGAAGCTGTGCGCGACGGCCTGGCAATTGTAGCCGAAGAACAGGTCGAACCCGTGCCGGTTTGGATCGCCCGTGCTTCCGACGGGCCCCAAACCCCATTTGCCCATGGCGCCCGTCGCGTAGCCGGCCTTTCGAAAGACCGTGGCCAGAGTGACGGCGTCGGGCGAAATCGGATGCTGTCCCTCGGTGAATTCCGGGAAGTTGCGCCGCGCCTGCAGATTGTCGCGTATTTCCGCCCGGCCCAGGTGTCGCCCGGTCATCAGCACGCAGCGTGCCGGTGCGCAGACGGGCGCTCCGCTGTAATGCTGCGTGAACCGCATCCCTGCCGCCGCCAGCCGGTCGATATTCGGCGTGGGGATCTTCTGCTGGCCGTAGCAGCCCAATTCGCCCCATCCGAGATCATCGGCAAGGATGAATACGACGTTCAGCCGCGGGGACGTGCCCGCCGGCTCGTCGGCTGCAATGCGTCCGGCATAGCCGGACAAGGCGAACGCCAATGCGGCGAGGAGAACGCGAAATCCGTACCCAGCTTTGGCAGTTTGAGGAAAGCGATTGCGCATGATACCCCCTATCGTGGTTCGTGGATGGCAACGGCATTTGCGCAAAAGTATACTGCCATCTTGGCCTATGGTAAAGCCAATACCCCCTCTGATGTATTGGGCTCTCACATACCGGTAGTCACGCACCCCAAATCCGTGGTACAACAGTGTCGTGGACATACTGAGTCGTCCCGTCTGAAGCTGTTGGCAAAGACTCCAGATGAGGCCAGTATGTCCACCCTCTTTCAATCCCCACCCCACGCATCGGCCGGATGAACCAGAAAGGACAACGACAATGAACTGCAATCTCCAACACCTGTTCTGCATGCTTCTAACCCTCGCCGGCTTGCTGGGACTTAACCTGGGCAAAGCTGACGCAGCCACTTTCTATGTGGCGACCAATGGCAACGACGCATGGTCGGGCAAACTGGCGGAGCCGAACGCCGCAGGCGACGACGGGCCGCTGGCCACGCTGGCCGCCGCGCGCGACGCCGTCCGGAAGTTGAAGGCCACCGGGCCGCTCGACGAGCCGGTGAGCGTCCAGATTCGCGGCGGAGTGTATTACGTTACCGAAACCATCGCGCTGGACGCCGGCGACTCCGGTGCCGAAGGGGCCGTCATCTCGTACGAGGCCTATCCCGGCGAGACGCCCGAACTGGTAGGCGGCCGGCGGGTCGAAGGCTTCCGGCCGGCTGGGGGAAACATGCTGTCGGTACAGCTTCCGGCGGTTGAGGCCGGCGAGTGGTCTTTTCGGCAACTGTTCGTCAACGGCCGGCGACAGGTCCGCGCGCGATATCCCAATTTCGATCCCGACGATCCGATCCGAGGCGGCTTCTTGTACGTGGCGCACAGCCGGAGCGGGTTCGGGCTGACGGTCGGCAACATCCACAACCCGGGCGACTGGACGGAATACCAGGTTAACATCCCTGCCGACGGAGAATACGTGCTGTGGGTCTATTACGGGGCGTTGAACGCGCCGCACGGTACGACCGATATGTCGGGCCGCACCGTCCTGACCGTCGACGGCGGCGAGCCGATCCCGCTGATCGACCTGGCCGATACCCCGAACTGGGCCGCCTCGCGCTGGGCCCGCGCGGCCACTGTGCCGCTGAAACAGGGCGAGCGCGTCCTGCGATGGCAGAACGTGCGCGGCGGCGGGCTTACGCTCGACGCGTTCATTGTGTGCGACGATCCCGGGTGGAAGCCCGCCGGCCCCGTGGCCCCCGAAGCGCCGGAGGGCAAGCACGCGGTCTTGTTCCAGGCCGAGGACTTCACCGCATCGCACGGACGACAGTTGACCGTCGGCGGGTCGGGCGGCGGCTCGAAGACCGAGTTCCACTACGCCCCCGGCGAGTTCAAGCCCGCCTGGGCCGACGCGCCGGACGCCGAACTGCACATCTTCCAGTCGGGCTCCTGTCGGGCATTCAAGGAAATCCTCGGCATCGAGGGCGTCGACGAGGCGACTCACACCGTGACCGTCGGCGGGCCCGAAGCCGTGGCCGGTCTGAATACCGGCGACCGCTACTTCGTGGAAAACGTGTTCGAGGAACTCGACGCGCCGGGCGAATGGTACCTCGACCGCGGGACGGGCGTGTTGTCCTTTATCCCGCCCGAAGGTTTCACCGACGCCTGCGAGGTGGTCGCTCCCGCCGTGGGGCGGATCATCGAGATCGACGGCGCCAGCCACCTGCGCTTCGCCGGTCTGCTGTTGCGCAACGGCGATTACACGCCGCAGGACGGCTGCGGTGGCTACGGCATGGGCAACAACGGAACGGTCTACCTCGGCGACGCACGCCACTGCACCGTCGAAGGCTGCACCTTCACCCAAACCGGAAGGTATGCCGTGTGCATCAGCGGCGGCGGTGATAACGTCGTACGGCGCAACGACATTTCCCATAGCGCCCAGGGAGGCGTGCTGATCCTCGGCAGCGCCCGCAACGAGATTGTCGACAACCTCATCCTCGACTGCGGCGCCGTCTACAAGCACATCGGCGGCGTGGTGCTGCAAGGGAAGGGAACCGGCGACAACCGCGTTGCACACAATCACATCGAACGCATGTCCCGTTACGGCATCACCATGAAGAGCGCGGGGCTGCGCAACGTGATCGAGTACAACCGCGTCCACTGGACCAACCTGGAAACGTATGACACCGGCGGCATCGAGGTGACCCAGCACGACCGCACACTGCGAAGCGGCAGCGCCATCCGTTACAACATCGTGGGCGACTCGGTCGGCTGGTACGCACAGGGGCCCGACCGCGACGTCCACATGTCGTGGGGCATCTACCTCGATTCGTTCGCAGGCGGCTATACGGTGACCAACAACATCACCTACCGCAACTCCCACGGCGGCATCATGCTGCAAGGGGGACAAGGCAATACCGTGGTCAACAACATCTTCGTCGAGAGCACCTTAGCCCAGGGCTACTTCCCCAACTTCCAAGACAATTCGATCGGGCAGACGCTCACGCGGAACATCTTCTACTACACCGACCCTGAGGCCATCCTGATTGCCGGCGGGAACCTGACGCCGGAGGTCCTTCGCGTCGACCACAACCTGTACTACTGCCCCGGCGCGGAAACGCCGCGTATGCGGGTGCGGGGCATCGCGTCGTTTGAGCGGTGGCAGGAGCGCGGCTTCGACCGCAACTCGGTCATTGCCGATCCGCTGTTCGAAGACGTCGCCCAGGACAATTACACCCTCCGGCCCGGTTCGCCTGCGTGTGACCTCGGCTTCGAAACCATCGATACCGGCCGCATCGGGCTACTCACACCGCGACCATTATAGCAGGCACACACCGCTGTGCCGTCCCTCAGCTAACCCGGATTATTCACACTTCCGCCCAGACAGGCAAACAAGGCAAGCTAGCCCGGATTATTAATGGCGATGTAGGGTGGTGACAAGCAAGCCAAGACCCTGGTGGGACTTCGGTCGCTCGGCTGGGTCTGCTTCCAGCGCACCACGTGCAAACGAGCGGGGCGTGGCTTGCGCAGTCCCACCAAGGACTTACGCGACCTCGGCCCACCCTACATGAATAATCCGGGCTAGGATTTCCCTTCTTCAGTTCACGCCCGTGATCTGGCTCCGGAGTGTCGAGGGATCTGTGGATGTCCGCCGTCTTGCTTTCGGCTGGCTTGCGTTTCGGAATTGACGCCTCTTTAAGAACCGTCCCCAGCGGTCCCGTGCCGGCCCAGCTTGGATAGGCGGCGCAGGGCGTTGAACTTGTCGTTCTCTCCGAGCCGGGCCCGCCGCACGGCGTCGGTCAGGACCACGATGTTGCGATCGTAGGTTTCCCGATCGACCGGGAACGGCGTACCGTCTTTCCCACCGTGAGCGTAGGAATAATCGGCCCAGCGGCGCGGGTCGGCTTCGTGACCGGGAATCTGCGTGCCACCGGCAAGGGCCGCGTTGCGGCGTTTCGTCACATCACGGTGAGACGGCGGGGCCTCGAAGATGATCTCGGCCAGCAGCGACAGGCTGCGAATCGTTGCCGGCCCTACGCCGCCGAGACCGAGCAGGGCCTCGAAACTCTGAGGATGCTGTTCGTGGGCGTTTCGCAAGATGTTCTTCAGCCGCTTCTCGTTCACATCGAGTTTCAGCACGGGATGCCGGGCCGGAGCGAACAGCGTCGGTCCCTCGGTCAGCCGCTCGACCTCGTCCAGCAGCCAGTCGGACGGCTCCCGAACCAGGGCGGCACTGGCCCGGCGGTTCTCTTCGGCCTCCTCGGCCACCATGTTCAAGAGCATTTGTTGTTGGGGGCGATCCGCGTGTCGGCCGGCATGGTGCGAGGCCGACTCGCCGGCCACGTCTTCCACGGCGGCGTGCGGCTCGCAGACGAAATCGTCGACGCGATCGCCCATCCAGTGGTAGCGCCGCGCCCAAAGGTTCTTCTCGTCCATCCCTTGTTGGACCACGCACCATTGCCCTTCAGGTGTGAAGAAGAAGCTGTGGTGATAGATGCCAAACCCGTCCTGCACGGCGGCCGAGTCGACCTTGGCGCTCATGCGGGAAGCGTAGATCAAGCGTTCCCCGCCGGCAATCGCGTGGCGATCTGCCGCATCGCCGATTTCCTGGGGCGTCTTGCGGCTGGTGGCGCCCTTGCCGCCGGCCACGAGGATGCCCAGGTCGGGGCCGCAGACCTTCGCCGCTTCCCTCAAGGCGCCGCACGTGACCGTCGTGACGCCGCTACTGTGCCAGTCGAACCCCAGCACGCAGCCGAATGCCTGAAACCACCAGGGGTCGGACAGCCTGCGGAGCATCTCGGCGGGACCGAATTCCTCGACAATGGCCATGGTCACCGCACCGGCGAGCTTCGCCATCCGCTTGAAGAGCCAGGGCGGGGCTTTTCCGGAGTGCAGCGGCAGGCAGGCAAGTTGGCGTCTCATAGCGACACTATACGGCTTCCACCGCACAGCGGCAATGTGTGCGGCGAGGTTTTCTGGCAGGCTGGAAAGTGCCTCGAAGGGACTGAGTTCGCCCAGCCGCTGGGCAACTCCCCTGTTTTTGTACACAACTCGTGGGCGCCACCGGCCGGCTTGCCCGGCTGGTGGCGATGGTCAGTCGGCCAAAACGGCGCCCAGGCTCGCTAACTCCGCTGCACGCTGCCGCCGCGTCCGGCGGCGGCAGCGTGCAGCGGAGTTAGTTCGTGTCAACCGTGCCCCCTTCGCTCAGTGACCACGGCCCCATGCGGGGCAAGCCCGCAGGTGGCCCTTCGCGCTTCCAGACGTGCCAGAAAATCTTGCCGCATACATTGCCAGCCAGCATTTGACAACCTGCCATTCCTCTGCCAATAATCATTCCGGCTGGCGAGTTGTGCAATGTGGCGCGCGAGTGATTATCATAGAGGCATATCCTGTTCAGTCCTGCCTGAGGCCGCCATGTTGTCCTTACCAGTTTCGTCGCCCGCGCGATTGCCTGGACGCTGCGCTCGCCAGACGCGGCAGCCTGCGGCACGGCGCGCTGCCCGTCCAGCGTGATGAACCTATTGCGGCGGCCGCGGACATAGATGCCCGCAGACGCTGTCGTACTGCACGCAAAGATTGTTCCTTACAGAAGAGGCTGAAATCATGATGTTTGACAGGATTGCCGCCGGGTTCCGCCGTATCTTGCGGGCGACGGCTGTACCGCGGGTGGGACTCTGCCCGGTTGCCGCTTGTAGCGTCCTTCTTCTATTGTGCACAGCACCGGGCGTGGCTGAGCCCTTGGAGTACTATCTCCCTGGGGACGTTCAGTATGACGACAGCATCCCGACGCCGGCCGACATCATCGGCCACGACGTCGGAGAGTGGCATGTCACCCACGACAGGCTGGTCCAGTACATGCGAACGCTGGCGGAGCGATCCGATCGGATTACCCTTACCGAGACCGGCCGCACGTACCAGGACCGGCCGCTGCTGTTGCTGACCATCAGCGCACCGGCAAATCTCGAGCGGATCGACGACATCCGCTCGCGGCATCTCGCGCTGAGCGACCCGCGCCGCCCGATGAAGGTGAAGGATGACATGCCGCTGGTCGCCTGGTTGGGCTACAGCGTGCACGGCAACGAGCCGTCCGGGGCGAATGCCGCGATGATCATGGCCTACCACCTGGCCGCGGCCACCGACGAGTGGACGCTCAGACTGCTGGACGAATCGGTCATCCTGCTGGACCCGGTGCTCAATCCCGACGGCTTCAATCGCTTCGCCAACTGGGTGAACACTCATCGCGGACGGGTGCTGGTGTCGGACCGGCAGAGCCGGGAACTCAACGAGGCCTGGCCGAACAGCCGCACGAACCATTACTGGTTCGACCTCAACCGGGATTGGCTCCTGCTGGTGCACCCCGAATCACGGGCTCGCGTACGCGAGTTTCAGCGCTGGCGCCCGAACGTGCAGACCGACCATCACGAAATGTCAACTGACATGACCTTCTTCTTCCAGCCCGGCACCCCTACGCGGAGCCACCCGATGATTCCGCGCCGCAACCAGGAACTGACGCTGAAGATCGGCCGCTATCATGCGGAAGCTTTCGACGGAGTCGGCCAGTTGTATTTCACGCGCGAGCGGTACGACGACTTCAATCTTGGCAAAGGGTCCACCTATCCGGACGTGCACGGCGCGATCGGCATTCTGTTCGAGCAGGCCGGGAGCCGCGGGCATTTGCAGGAGTCGCAGCATGGCGACCTGGCTTTTCCGGTGACGATCCGCAATCAGGTGCTCACCTCGTTTTCAACTCTGCGCGCGGCATTGGACATGCGCGGCGAGCTGCTGCAATACCAGCGTGAGTTTTACCAAACCGCGTACCAGGAGGGCGGCAAAGACCCCGCACGCGGCTGGATCGTCGGTGATGACGGCGACCCGGCGCGTGCCCACGATTTCGTCGGCGTGCTGCTGCAACACGGCATTGAGGTACATCTGCTGAAGCGCGACATCAAGGTCGGGGGGCATCCGTATCGCAAGGGGAATGCCTGGATCGTACCCGCGGAGCAACCCCAGTACCGGCTCGCGCGAGGCATTTTCGAGACACGCACGGAGTTTGAGGACACGACCTTTTATGACGTATCGGCCTGGACGCTGCCGCTCGCTTACGGGTTGCCGCGCGCCGAACTGCGGCGGCAGTATGCCCAGCGCATCCTTGGCAAGCGTTTGGAGTCGCTGCCGGATGCGCCGGAACCGGTTGCATCGAACGATGAACCTGCACTGGCGTATCTATTCGACTGGGGCACCTACTATGCGCCGCGCGCACTGCACCGGCTGCTTCAGGCCGGTGTCGTCGTGCGCGCCGCAAGCGAGCCGCTCACCCTGCAGACTCGCGACGGCAACCGGCAATTCGATCCCGGCGCCGTCCTGGTGCCGATGGGCATTCAGAAACTGGAAGCGGCCCGCGTGATTGAATTGCTCGACGAAGCCGCCCGTGAGGACGGCGTGCGCGTGCATGCCGCCGTGACCGGACTGGCCGAAGCCGGCGTGGACATTGGCAGTCCCAGTATGAAGGCGTTGAGACTGCCGCGGGTGGCGCTGGTGGTTGGGACGGGCGTGAGTGCGAGCGAAGCGGGCGAAGTCTGGCATCTTCTTGACCAGCGGTTCCACATGCCGGTCTCGTTGCTCGATGTCGGTGCGTTTTCCGGCCGTGACCTGTCGCGTTATACGCACCTTGTGCTGGTCGACGGCAGCTACAGCAAGGAAATGGCGGGGAAGGTGGGGGCCTGGGTGCGTGATGGCGGCGTTTTGCTTGCCGGCAAGCGTGCAGCAAGCTGGGCGGCAGAGCACGATATGGCCAAGGCCGAGTTCAAGAGCGCGCTGAACGTGACAGAGGGCGAGGACCGGCGCGACTATGCCGATTACCGACCCGATTCGGAACTGCAACTGTTGCGAGGCGCCATTCTCATGGCCGACCTGGACACGACCCATCCGCTCGGCTGGGGCGTGCCGCGCCGCGACCTGCCCGTGTTCTGCAACAGGACGCAAGTCATGCAGCCTGCGAAGAATCGCTACCAGACCGTCGCCCGGTTGGCCGACCAGCCGTTGCTTTCAGGCTACGCTTCCCCGGAGAACCTGGAACGACTCTCAGGAAGCGCCTCGGTGATCGTCCAGCGGAACGGCAAGGGGACCGTGGTGCTGATGGCCGACAACCTGAACTTCCGCGGCTACTGGTTCGGAACCAACCGGGTGTTCATCAATGCGATCATGTTCGGCGGGATTGTGGAGGCCACCGGCAACTAGTCCGAAGCCCAGCCGGAAGACCTACGGCGACTCCAAGTCGAACTGGAACGTGCTGCCCGTACCCGGACTGACTTCCACCTCCAGCTCGCTTTGGCTGTTGTACTTGGGTGGCAAATATTGTTCGAGATCTTCGACGGTCTCGCCCGTTTCGACGTCGACCGAGGTTCTACCGGTAGACCGGGTAGCGGTAATTTCGACGTGGAAGCGGCCCGCCATTGTGCCGCCTTGTCGGCTGATGGAGAACCGGCCACCCGCGATTTGGCCGCCTGCGGTGGGCGACGCCGATCCCGGTTCGGGTCGAAACCGGATATAGCCGGCTTCGAGCGGCCGGCCGTCGAGCGTCACGGTCCCTTGCAGCGCCTGTCGCCCGGAATCGCCGCATCCGGCCAGTGCGAGGGTCACGAGTCCCAGCAGTACGAAACGTCCTCGATGGTTCATAGCCTGCTCCATGCTCAATACTCGCCGGAAATGGACTGTCCGGAGGCGATGTTGCCCAGCAGATGCCATGTATGCATGTCGATGTTCTCGCTGATAAAGGAAACGTGCCCGTCGGCGAATGCACAATGCACGCCTCCCGGGTGCCGGCTGCGCGCGGCGGCATGGTGTTCGTCGAGCCGGGTTGCCGATGCGGAATCGCATGGCAGCATAGGCAGCACCTCCACGCATCGAGAATAGCCGGACTGCCTGTACAACGCATCGCCGGCGCTGCTGTTTGGAGTATTGCGGTGCGTGTACGCGAAGGCGCCCATGTGCCAGATACCCCAAAGCCCGCGTGTATCCCAGTCTGCCCCGACAACCGTGTCGGAACCCGCAATGACTTCACTGACGACGACGCTCGACGACGTACCGTCGCGGAATGCCGACAATCGGCGAGCCTTATCCATCTGAAACGCCCCGTCGGTTGTCATGTCGACGCCGGTGCGGTTTGCGCTGCTCATGATGTTGATCCCGCCGGTGTCGCGCAAGTACGTGTTCGTGCCGAACGAGACGACGTAGTTAGACCGCGCATAGCCCGGCGGGGCCGGATACTGATTGTTGCCGTCGGACGGGCAGAGGAAAGTTGCGACGGAGGTCCGGATGACCGTCGGGTTGTCCAGCAGGCGGACGTTGTAGTTGTACTGATCGTGCAGTGGCGCCTGCTCGATGAATGGGAGCAGTTGAATCTGGACCGTGTGCCCGGGCCACTGGGACATGCCCCGCCCGGTCGCCACCAGGCCGATCGGAAAGGTCCGGTGCGCCGACTCGTAGGTGTGCATGGCCAGTGCGATCTGTTTCAGGTTATTGCTGCATTGCATGCGCCGTGCCGCCTCGCGAGCGCTTTGAACCGCCGGAAGCAGCAGTGCGATCAGAATGCCGATGATGGCGATGACCACAAGCAATTCGACCAGGGTAAAACCTTTCGATTCTTGATCCGCGATTTGTCGGCTTCCCATCGCTCTATCCCCAGCCTCTCGTTCAACTCTCCCGTCTAGATCATCCCGGACAGCGGCTCCTTCCAAATGACTTACTGGATTATATCACAAGGTATACCATTTGTGCAATAGACCCTAATTGGCGTTATAGCCGGATGCACAGTAAGAGGGGTTCTGTGCCTGCTGGATGATTGGGCAGGGCAAACGCAATTGATCGTATTTCGCCGGGGTTCCTTTCCTATGTCGGGTCGAGTACACTAGCGATCCAAGGTATACCACGCCGCGTTACAGACCACTTATTGAAAGGAGCACTCGAATGTCACCCGCCCTGAAGACCACTCTCCTCCTGCTGTTGGCGACCGCGCCCGCTTGTGCTGGTGAACTGCTGCCCGTGACGCCGGAGCAGAAGAACGAACAGACGCTTGTCGATTCAGAGCAGTTGGCCGCTGCCGGCGAAGAGGCGTACCTGGCCTTCCCCACGATAGTGTGGCTCGACGACGACAATATCCTTATTTCGTACAAGCGGGGCCGCAGTCACGCCCTTGACCTCGGCGCGATGCTCGAAATCGTCCGCTTCGATACGCACACGAACGAGGTGGGCGCCAGGCAAGTCGTTGGCGTCGATGAAGGGTTAATCTATCAGATGGGTGAGTGGATCCGGTTTCCCAACGGCCGAATCGGCCTGTACGCCGACGTGCAGCGCGTCGCCCAAGACGGCGGGCGGAACCGGCATCACCGTACCGGTGTTCAGTGGTGCAGAAGCGATGACGGCGGTCGGACGTTTGGGCCCATGCAAGAAATGGGACCGGTCGATGGCGTCGAGTACGGATATATCTTCGAGGGGATCGTTTCCCGCGGCCAAGTGTTCATGCTGGCAATGTCCTTTCCCGAGTTGACCGGGCGGAAGAGCCTCTTCGACGAAGATGGCAAGCGACTCTATGGTGAAGTGTCGGTACTGGTCTCCTCCGATAACGGCGAGAGTTGGAAGCATGTCCGCAATTTGAGCCGGGAGTTCGGCGGCATCGACATCAACGAGAGTTCTCTGGCCGAGTACGGCGAAGGCTACATCGTGGCTACCCGCGGATACGACGGCAGGGCACGGCTCCACGTGGTCGACAAGGACTTCCACCTCGTTCGAGAGTCCGACATGACCTCGGCGCACGATATGATCCGCGGCGTGGTCGGGCGCCCGCGCCTCTTCTGGCGCGACGAAAAGCTCTATTTGCTGGGCAGAAACCACTCAGCGAACCGTCCCTCGATGGAACTTGCGCTGTTTCGGATCCGTCCCGACTCACTTGCTGTGGAGCGCTATGTGATACTCGATCCCGACGAAGGCGCTCGCGTGGGCGACTCGTATTACGCCGTTCCGTATTTCCGCGGTACGGGCGATAACGCGCTGCTGAACGTGATTACCTACCGGACGCAACCTCCGCGGCGGCGGCCCGACATCGTCCGGCTGGCATTTCCGTGGAGCCAGGTCCACTGAACGTACCGAGGCAGTGCGGGGCAAGGGTTGTTTGGCGGGTTGCCCGGCGTGCCGCTTCGCCGCTGGACAATGGCACCATACACCCTACCCAGGCTCGTCGCCCAACATTTCCTGGAGCTTCTTGACGGCCCGCATCCAGAGCATTTGGACGGCAGGACGGGTGCGCCCCATGCGCTGGGCAACTTCGGCAAACGGCAACCGCTCCAGGTTCCGCAGGACGATCACCTCCTGGTGATCGGGCGAAAGCTGGGCCAGTGCCAGCGATACGCGCAGCTCGTCTTCGAGCCGGGTCAACTCCTGGCTGGGGGTGGGCTGTTGTGCCGCCGGCTCCGGCGCGCCCGCGGGAAGCGTATCGGCCGGGTCGCGGATGGGCACCTCGCGTTGGGCACGGCGTTTCAGGGTGCCGCGGTAGCGGCGGACGAAGTCGGCCGCGTTGTGGCGTACAATGGTCCGCAGCCAGGCAAGCCATTCCTTCTCGCTATTGCCCTGGAACTGCTCGAAGCCGCGGTGCGCCTCCATGAGGGCCTGCTGCACCAGGTCGGAGGCGTCGACCTTGCGGCGCATCCATGTTTCGACCTGCGCCCGGGCAACAAACCCAAGGTAGCTCCGGCACAGGCCGAACAGGGCATCGCGGCTTGCTGCATCACCCTCGCGGGCGCGACGCAGAAGGACGGTGACGTCGGCGGTAGGCAGTTCGCGGTCCATGAATGGGCATCTAAGGCGGCGTAAGACAATGATCTGCCGAATTGCGTGGGATCGGCTTCCAGCCTGTCGGCTGAAAAGACAGGCTGGAAGCCTATCCCACGTTTGCCGGTCCCAGTAGGTTATTGTTTTGCAACCGCCTAACCGTTCGCGGTGGAAAAAACCACCCGCGCCCACTCCCGCCAAGGCCGACGATGGGTAGTCTCCAAACCGGCCTCATGATTGCAGGCAAGCAATGCATTCACCAGCCCCCTGAGAATACCGCAGACCTCCGCCATCGGCAAGAGGGTACCCAGTGCGTGGGTGGCAAAATCGGTACAGTCGCCGGAAACCGCAAGGTTTTCTGGACCGGTTCTTTCTGTCCAGCCGATAGAAAGCGAACGGGGATTCTCTTGCTCGACGTCGGGCACAGGAAAGGGGGGAGAGTGTGTCAACAGGATGGGCGTTCCGTATTAGGGGCGTGTTGGCTGCGCTGGCAGCGTTGGGGCTCTTCCCGTCTGGGCAGCCGGTTGCAGGGGAGTTGTTGCAGCCGGCTCATCTCGCGGCGGATCCCGGGCCGCAAAACGCGCGAACCGGAGTGGATGCAGTTGCCTTCCGCAGCGTGGTTCCTCCGTTGCAGCAGGGCCTTTCTGAGGCCGACCCTCTGACGATCGCGCAGTTGGAACATATTGCGATCCAACGAAATCCAACCGTGGCCGCGGCCGCGCACCGGGTTCAGGCCCTCCGCGGGAAGTACCAGCAGGTGGGCCTCTACCCGAATCCTATCGTCGGCTATATCGGCGAAGAGATTGGCGACGAGGGACACGCCGGCCAGCAGGGTATTGCCGTTGGCCAGCATATCGTCACGGCGGGCAAGCTCAAGTGGAACCGGTCGGTGGTCGGTTGGGAAATCGCCGCGGCCGAGCAGGAGTGGGCCATGCAGCGCTTGCGCGTAAGCAACGACCTGCGAGCTGCGGCTTATCGGGTGATTGCCGCCTGGCAGACCGTCGAGTTGTCCGAGAAGTTGCTCCATCTTGCCGAGGAGGGGCTGCGGGCAGCCGAGCAGTTGCTGGCGGCACAAGAGGTCAGCCGAGTCGACGTGCTTCAGGCCCGCATTGAGTTGAACGCCGCGCGCCTGTCGCTGGAAAAGGCGCACCATGCCCACGTGCAGGAGTGGCACACGATGGCAACGCTCGCGGGAGTGCCCGACCTGCCTCCGGCGCCTGTGGCTAACGGCGACATTGAGCCGGACTCCGCCCCTTTGGCATGGGAGACCGCGCGCGACCACCTACTCCGCAACAGCCCGGAAGTAATGCGCGCCGCAGCCGAGGTGGACCGTGCCCGCGCCGCCCTTGGGCGCGAGTGTGCCGGGCGCGTTCCCGACGTCGAGCTAGAGGCGGGCGTCCGATACAACTTCGGGTCGGAAGGTACGCTTGCTACAGTGGGCATGGCTCTACCCTTGCAGTTGTTCGACCGGAATCAGGGGAATATCCACCGGGCAAACGCCGAATTGGCAACGGCGCGGCAGGAGTCCCGCCGCGTCGAGTTGGCCCTGGAGGCGCGCCTCGCCCGCGAGTTCCGCGAATATCTCGACGCGCGCGAAACGGTCCGACGCTACCGCGAGGCGATCCTGCCCGATGCGCGCGACGCGCTGGACTTGGCCCGAAGCGGCTATCAGCAGGGCGAGTTCGACTACCTGGAGCTGCTCACGGTTCAGCAAACCTACTTCCGCACGCACCTTGCCTTCGTGGAGGCGGAGCGCGACGTCCGAGTAAGCCGCGTGCGCATCGACGGCCTGCTCCTCACCGGCGGCCTGGAAAGCCCGGGACTTTGAGTGTCACGCATGGAAGTCCAGTGATAAATGCCGCATTCTGATGGATCATTAGCCACGGATCAGGCCTGCCGCAACGCGGCGACGATTTCGGTGCGGGCGGCCTGGTAACCGGGGGCCAGGCCGGCCAGCAGGCCCACGGACGCGGCCACCAAGGTTCCCAGCCCGACCAGCCGGAACGACGGCTCCAGCGCAATCGCCACGCCTTCGGTTCCGATGGCAAACCCCCACCCGCTAAGCAACAAAATGCCGTGGCCGATGCCCAGCAGGCCCCCGGCGATGGCAAGCAACAGGCTTTCCGCCAGTACCAGGCGAAATACCCGCATGGGCCGAAGGCCGAGCGTCTGCAGCACGGCGTGTTCCTTGATGCGGTCCTGCACGGCCATGACGGTGGTGGTGGCCACCAGGCTGAACACGAGCCCGAGGCAGGCGTAGCCGAGCCATTGGGCGAAGCGGATCAACTCGGCCAAATCGCCGATCGCCTCCCGCTGGAAGACGCCCTTGGTGCGCGTGGCGGTGGCCACCGGGCCGCCGTGGAATTGGGCGTCGATGGCTGCGGCCGTGGGTTCCGGGTCGGCATGATCGGCCAGCACGACTTCGAACTGCGTGACGATGCCCACCGAGTTGCTACCCGGCGCCCGCTGCAAGAAGTCGAGGTGTGTGTAGATGAAGTTGTCCTCGGCGGCGACCGACGAGGCGAATACGCCCACGACGGCAACCGTCACTTCGCCCAGCGTGAAGCTGCTGCCGACGTCGAGTTGCCGCCGGCGCGCCACGGTCTGGCCTACCAGCGCCGCATCGGAGCGTCCCTCGAACTCGGCGAGGCTGCCGGAGCGCAGCTTTAGGTCGCGCACCGTGCCGAGCTGCCCGGGTGGTAAACCGTAGAACACCACCACATCGAGGCTCGCCCGGCAGTTGTTGGTCAGCACCCGCATGGGAACCACGTCGCGCACGCCGGGCAGTTCGGCAATCGTTCGGGCGTAGTCCTCCGGCAGGCGGCTGTTTGCCGGGCAGAACTGGTTCTCCTGGAACACCACGAGTGTGCGGTGGGCTTCCGACGACCGCGCCAGGCGATCCAACCCCTCCTGGACGGAGGCCACGATACAGAAAACGAACAGCGCCACCGCCGTCCCGCTCACGGTCAAGGCCGTCCGGGCACGGTGCCGCCAAAGGCTTTTCAGTACGTAAGGAGCGAAGCGAAACATGCGGGTTCTACGTCCTCCTCCGAGCGTCGTCCGGCACGAGCGCGGGCTTTTTGGCGGCTGCCTCGATCAGGCGGCCTTCGTCCAAGTGGAGCCGGCGCGCGGCGACCGAAGCCGCTTTCGGGTCGTGCGTTACCATAAACAGCGTCATGCCCAACTCGACGTTGAGTTGCTCGATCAACTGCAAGATTTGCTCGGCCGTTCGGGTGTCCAGGTCGCCGGTCGGTTCGTCGGCCACGACGATGGTTGGGTTGGCGACGATCGCTCGGGCGATGCCCACCCGCTGCTCCTGGCCTCCGGACAACTGGCGCGGATAGTGGCCGGCCCGATCGGTCAGGTCGACGGCCGCCAGCGCAATATCCACCCGCTTGCGGCGCTCGGCCGCCGCCATCGGCAGCAGCAAGAGCGGCAGTTCCACGTTTTCGTAGGCGGTCAATACGGGAATGAGGTTGTGTGTTTGGAAGATGTAGCCGATGTTCGCAGCCCGCCAGTCGGCCAGTCGCCCGCGCGAAAGCCGCGTGACGTCGGTGCCACGGACGAGAATCTGCCCGGACGTCGGCCGATCGATTCCTGCCAGCAGGTTCAGCAGCGTGCTCTTGCCCGTCCCGCTGGGGCCCATCAGCGAGAGGAACTCGCCCTCTTGGATATCGAGGTCCACTTCGCGCAGGGGTGTGATCTTCTCGTCGCCCTTGACAAACTCCTTGGTCAGTTTTCGGATTTCCACCAGCGGCATATTGGGTTCTCCCTCTACAGTAGCTCGACTTTCCGAGTCGAATATTACGTTCACGACTCGGAGAGTCGTGCCACTGTCCTACATGGACGCCTCGCCCGTAATGCGAATACGGTCGCCGTGGCGGAGCCCTTCGCGGCCGCCGGCGATGAGCCGGTCCATGGCATTGAGTCCTTCGACCACTTCCACCAGGTGCTCGGTGCTGGCGCTGCCCAGCACCACCGATTGGCGGCGCGCGGTGCGGGTCAGGCGGTCGGCAAGCCAGACGGTCGTTTCTCCGTCGCCGTTTTCCACCAAGGGCCGCGGCACGAGCAATCGCATGGGTTCCTCGCCCTGCTCCGAGGAGCCGGCCGGCCGCTCGGGGGCCAGGAACGTGGCACGCACGAGCATGTTGGGCGTCAATTCCGGCGGCGGCCGGTCGACGGCCACGGTCACCTCCAGGGTGTTCTTTTGGATGTCGGCCCGCGACCTGGCCGTCAGCACGGCGCCGGTCAGCGGTTTGGCGAGCACGGCCGATTCGATTTGCACGGGCTGGCCCGATTGCACCTGCGGCACGTCCTCCAGGCGAACGTCGGCCCGCACTTGGAGCTTCTGCGGGTCGTAGAGGGTCAGCACTCCGCCCGATTCGCGCTCCGTTGCCGACGGCTGGCTCCACACCTGCTGGCCGGGCTGCGCGTTCAGCGCGAGCACGCGGCCGGCCATCGGGGCGCGGAGGGTCATCCGGTCGAGGTGAAGCTCGGCCGTCTCGACCGCCAGTTCCGCCCGCCGCACCTTCGCCTCGGTCAATCGGACCGCCGCCTCGGCCTCGCCCAGCCGCCGGGTCTCGTCGATTTTCAACCGGAGCCGGGTGCGCAGCGCCTCGCACTGGTTCTGCAGGGCCGCCGCCTCGGCTTCGAGGCTTGCGGCGCGGGTAGTGAGTTCCTGCAGAGCCGCAGCGGCCGCGTCGTATTCGCCTTCGGCACGCTGGACCGCGCGGCCGGCCACGGCCTCGCCCGCGCTGCGCTTGCCCTCCAGGTCGTGCCGGGCGAACTGCCGCCGCGACTCGGACGCACGGATGGCAAACGGAAGGGTCGCCCGGTCGGTCTCCACCCGGGCCAGCGCCGATTCCGCCTCGGCCAGCGCCGCCTCCAGGTGGACCGGCTGCTCCACCTCGGCCCGGGCCGCGGCCAGCGCCGCGCGCGCAGAGGCCAGTTCGGCCCGCTTCCCCTCCAGTTCGGCCTCGGCGTCGGCCAGGGCCAGGCGGGCGTCGGCATCGACCAGCGTGGCCACCGGCTGCCCCGCCGCAACCTCCTGGCCCGCCACGACCAGCAGTTTCTCGATGACGCCTTCGGCCAGGGCGGGCACCATCACCGGGCTTGGCCGCGGCTCGACCCAGCCCGCCGCCTGAAACAGCGACGTGCCCGACTCGCGCACCTCGGCCCGCATCAGCACCACCGGAACCACCGTCACCGGCTTCGACGGCAGGATGCTGTCGCGGGCCGACCAGGCCACGACCAGGCCGAACCCAAGGATTACCCCGAGCGGAAGCACGTACCGTGCCAGCACGCTGCGGCGCGGCCCGCGCCGCGGCGCCTTCGTCCCGGAACGGTCGACCGCCAATTGTCGAAGGTCAACGGTTGTGGCCATGACTGCAATTCCTCCATATTACGGCCGAACGAACACGCCGTCGGCTAGGATGGACAGGTTGCCCGCCGCGTCGCGCCGGGCCTGCCCGCGCACCACCACGATTTGCGACGCCTCGATACCGAGCAACTGGCGCGAATCGACCGCGACTATCTGTCCGCCGGCGTCGACGACCCGCACCAGGGCCTGAACAGTGTGCTCGCCCGGCGCCGTGCCGCAATTGGGATCGGGGCAGCAGCTTGTTCTCGGCGCCGCCGCCGGATCGACGACGGTGAACGCCGCGAGGTTCTCGACCCACGGGCTTCCGCGGCCGCCGACGCGCCCGGCCACGACCACGTCGTCGCCGTCCTCCGCATCGGCGTACACGGCGGCAAGGTCCCTCGCCCCGGACGGCTCCTCCGTGAGGCGATAGGCCGCGCTTTCGACGTCGGCCGCAGGGCGGGCCCCCACGGCGGCCGCTTCGCCAGAGTGTCCGCATCCCGCCGCCGCGAGCGCCAACCCGACAACCACCATGTAGAAGGCGCACGCCGTGTGCCGTCCGCCCTCTGAAAACCACCGCTTCAAATCAGCATGCATCATAGACTCCTTTTTGTGTGAACTGTCTTTCAAACCGATTTCAACCCTTCGACCACCGGCATGCGCATCGCCTTGACCGCCGGCGGGATGGCGCCGAGCACCCCGAGCAGCAACCCAGTGCCGCATCCGACCAGCACGGTCACGCTGTCGACCCGCATGGCGAACGCGCCCATCGTGAACCGCACCGCCACGCCGTTCACCAGCAGCAGCGCCGCGAGGGCCGCAACCAGCGACCCGGCCGCCGCGAGCAGGGTGGCCTCCTGTACCAGACTCAGCGCGATGGCGCGCCGGCGGAACCCAATGGCCTGCAACGCCGCAAGCTCTCGGACCCTTCCCACCACCGCGCCGTACATCGTGTTCAGGCCCGCGAACACCCCGGCGCCCGCCACAAGGCACACCACCACCCAGCCCAGTGTACGCACGGGCCCGTAGTGACCTTGCAGAAGGGCGTAGTATTTCGTTTCTGCGATGGCCTGGACCTCCAGGTCGACGCGTTCCACGCAGAACAGTTGGACGTCGGAGGACGACGCCCCGTCGGCGAGGCTCAAGGCCACAAGGCTCAGGTCCTGCCGCTGCATGGCCTGTTGTAGGTCGGCCAGCGGGAACCACAATTCCGACTCGAACGCCGCTCCGCCCGCGACGAAGTGCCCGCTGATGCGGTACTCGCGCCCTTCAAGCGATACCGTGTTGCCGATGGCCAGCGCCTCCGGCCGGCAGCCGAGTTTCGCGGCAGCCAGCCGCCCGGCGAGTACCTCGCCCTTCCGCGGCCACGCGCCGCCGGTCATTTGCACCTGGCGCCGCACCAGCGGGGCCCCGGGCGTCACGCCGCGCGCGACGGCCATCCGGGGTGGGCCGCCCTCCACGGCAACGCGCGTGGCCGCGTACAGTTCCGGCGAAACGTAGTCGACCCCGTAACGTCGCTCGATGCCGGGCATACTGGCCGAGAGCAACGCCGGCAGATGGGCCGGAATGGCCGAGTTCTCGATGTCTTCCGCAGCGCCGATCGAGTACACCAGCACCGCCCGCGGATCGCCGCTGACGGCCAGCGATGCGTCGAGCCCGCGCAGAAACGCCACCACTACGAACACCAGCAGTACCACCGTCGACAACCCGGCCAGGGTGAGGCCGGTTCGGGCCGGGCGACGGAACAGGTTGCGGATGCCGTATTCCCACGGCAGGAATCGAAGTCTCAACACAATCTTATCCATGAGCAAAAGGGTATGGTTCACCTTGTCATGCCGGACAGGCGATGGTCGGCTCCGGGCAACAGCCAACAGAAGGGGGCGCGCGGTCGCGACCTGTGTGGTCCGGCTGCGGAATAGCTGACGGTGCGACTACCTTTGCCGGCGGAATGGCCGGCGCAGCCGCCCCGTAGCCCCGGTTTTCAAAGCAGAAGGGACCGATTTTCGAGGCAAAGTTCTCGCCCGAACGCAGGTGAGGGTCGAAACGGACCCACGGAGTTGTCCAGAAACTGCCCCAAACCCCTGTGAACATCCAGACTGTTCAAACATACGGAGGCCGATGCGGGGGACAGCATGAGCCGATAATCGGTTACCGGTCGCCTGGGGGACTCGCCCAGCGAACTCCTGCACGCACCGGAGTCGCAATCCTCTCCCGAGCTCTCCGACTCCGGTTGCGGATAACCGCTCGTTTCGTTGCTTGACGGGCAGCGGTGCGGACAACCCGAACACCCTTGGGGGGAAGAAGAGGCCTCCACTGCCGCCCATTCCTGCGACATGCAGTTGAAGGGGCAGGCCAGCAGGCCAAGAATCGTCAGCGGCACGTAAACGGTGCGCAGCGTCATCGGACCGGGAAAATCGAACTCACAAGAAACCCTGATACTGTATTATGATCATCAGGCTGGGTTTTTGTCAATGGTTCAATTGGGGGGCAGCGGCCTCGTTGCCCGCCCAAGTTGTAACCGTTCACCGGAGACTGGCGCAGTGTTCTCGCGGAAAGAAACCGGCATGTATCCCGGCACCCAAACCTCCGATGTTTCGCAGACCAGGTTGGGACTGATCGCGAATCCGGGCGGAGTATCTCATCACCCGTGATCGTGACCGTCATGGTCGTCGTGCTCGTGAATGTCGCAAAGGTCGTCGAGGGTTGCACTATGTTCTTTCGCGCCGACCGTCACGCGCAGCCGCCCTCGTACGTGTCCTGCGTCGAAGGCGCGGTGCAACTTCTCGTCGACCAGGGAGAATGCCGGTGTATCGCCGGCAGGATCGGCTGGACTCAGCGCGTAGTCGACGAACTGCCCGTCCTCGAAAAGCTGAATCCGGACCTCCGGTCCGTCGCCGACCGCCGCGGCGGCAGCCGCGGAGTCGAGCAGGTAGACGGTGACCGCGTGCCGGTCGTCGTCAAGCACCAACTCCACTGAGAACGCATCATCACCCAGTTCGATCAGGTGGCCGCCGCGCGGCCCTTTGGCCCGGGCCCCGTGATCGTGGTCGTGGGAGCCGGCCGTTGCTGGCTTCCCGGCCGGTTCGTGCTCATGCCCGTGCGGGCCGTCGGCGCCGCAACCGAGAGCCACGACTGATACCGCGCTGAGAACCAGACCCTTCAGTCGTTTCACTTGCATCATCGTTCCTTTCAAAGAAAACATGGTTTTGAGTTGGAGGTCAACCTTGATTGCTTCGTTTGAATAACCTGTCGGATTTTGTGGGAAAGGCTTCCAGGCTGCCTTTTCTCTTGACGCGCTGGAAGCGTGTCCGACGCTTGCCGCTGCGACACTCTGTTGTTGCATATCCGGATTCCGGCTCACTCGCCGGTGTCGTCCCATGCCACCTCTTCATCTGCTTGCTGCACAACGCGCTGGGCGGCGCCGCGGCCGAATCGCCAGAACAGGGCCGGGCGCACGAAAAACTCCAGCAGCGTGCTGGAAATCAGCCCGCCAATGACCACAGTGGCCACGGGATAAAGGATTTCCTTCCCCGGCTCGCCGGCTGCCAAGGCTAGCGGTACCAGGCCGATTCCCGTAGTCAAAGTAGTCATGAGGACGGGGGCCATTCGTTCCTGGCCCGCGCGCACCACCATGGCCGGAGACCACGTTTCACCTTCGCGTTGCACGAGGTGCAAATAGTGGTTGATCAGCAGGATGCCGTTTCGGGATGACGTGCCGCACAGCGAGACGAAGCCCACCATGGCCGCGACGGTCAGCGTTTGTCCCGTCACGTACAACGCCGCTACCGACCCGATCAGCGCCAACGGCAGCGCGACCATCACTTGCAGGGAAAGGCTTGTGGAGCGGAACATGGAGTACAGCACGAGGAACATACCGACAATGGCCGCCGCGAAGTACGCGGCAATCTTGCGGGACGCCGCCTGCTGGCTCTCGAACTGGCCCCCGTATTGAACGAAGTAGCCGGCGGGCAAATTGCTCTCGATGGGCGCCAGCCGCTGCTTGATGTCGCGCACGACGTCGACCAGCCCTCGGCCCGACGTGTTGCACTGAATGACGATCCGCCGGCGCACCTGCTCGCGATGAATGGTGTTCGGACCCGCCGATTGGTAGATGTTCGCCAGGGAGTCGAGGCTCGTGCTTCCGCCGCTGGGCAGGTCGACGGAAAGCCGACGCACCGCGTCGATGTTCTCGCGGTAAGGATCGTCAAGACGCACGAGCAAGTCGAACGTCCGCTGGCCGATAAGTATTTCCGAGACGACCTCGCCCTGCATGGCCGTTTCCACCAGCCCGTTGACCTTTGCTCGGCGTACTCCGTACTTCCGAAGCTGCTCGCTGTCCGGCTCGATCCGCAACTGGGGAACGTCGACTTGCGGCTCCACGTACAGATCGGCGACCCCCGGAATGCCGGCCAACGCCAGTCGCATTTCCTGTGCCTTGCGGCGGAGGACCGTCAGGTCGTCGCCGTACAGCTTGATGGCCACCTGGGCCTGCACGCCGGACAGCATGTGCGAGATCAAGTGCGCCAGCGGTTGCTCCACGCTGCCGACAATGCCGGGTACGTCGGCAAGTGCCTCGCGAACCTCGTCGAGAATGGCCTCGCGGCTGCGCCCGCCATGGAGATCGAGGGCCGCGATAAACTCCGTCGCGCTGACGGGAACGGCATGTTCATCGAGTTCCGCCCGGCCGGTCTTGCGGGCGAAGGCCACGATTTCGTCGATGCGCATCAGCCGCTCCTCAACGCGCCGGGCCACGTCCTGGGAAGTGGCCAAGGAGGTTCCCGGCGGCAGAACGACGTTGACTTGCAGCGCCCCCTCGTCAAAGGGCGGCAGGAAGTCGTTCTCCAGCCGCAGCAGCGCCACGACGCTCACCGCAACGGCCACGGCGGCAGCGCCCAGCACCAGCCGCCAGAACCGGACGCTCCACGCGATGATGCGCCCGGCCAAGCCGCGCAACGCCCGCATGAGCAACCACTCCCGCTCGCGATCCGAGAACCGATCGGTCCAATAGACGCCTCCCCAGAGCGCCAGCCCGGCAGAGATGCCTACTGCCGCATGCAGCCAAATCGGCGCTGCCTGCCACCGCGCGGCCAGGCCGGGCAAATCAAGCCAAGTGAGCAGGTCAGGCGCCACCCACCGGCTTAGTGCAAAGGCGGCCAACGGCGACACAACCGCAGCCAGCCACAGCCACGGCCGGCGCCGGACGAGCAGCCAATACGACAGGGCCGGCGTGACGGTAAGCGATACGGCCAGCGAGGCCATGATCGACACGATGTAAGCAATGCCCAGCGGCGTGAACAGCCGCCCCTCCATGCCGCTGAGCGCAAATACCGGCGCGAACACGAGCACGACGATGACGTTGCCGAACACAATCGAGTTGCGAATCTCGACGCTGGCCTGGAACACCACGAGCAACGGCGGCTTGGGATGCTCCAGCAGCCGATTCAGCCGCAGCCGCCGGAAGATATTCTCCACGTCCACGATCGCGTCGTCGACAAGTTCGCCAATGGCCACCGCCAGCCCTCCAAGCGTCATGGTATTGATCGACAGGCCCAGCGCCGTGAAGACCAACCCCGTAATGACGATGGACAGCGGGATGGCCGTCAACGTGATAAACGTCGTGCGGAAGTTCAACAGGAACACGAAGAGCACGACCACGACCAGCACGCCCCCGTCCCGAAGTGCCTGGACCACGTTCTGAATGGCCAGGTCGATGAATCGCTTCTGCTGGTACAGGTTCGCCTCCACGCGCACGTCGGGCGGCAGGACTCGCTGCAGTTCTTGCAGGACGCGGACCACTTCTTCGGTGACCCGGTTCGTGTCGGCATTGGGCTGCTTGTTGACGGTCAGCACAACGGCGGGCCCGCCGGCGAATTGCCCGTCGGTCTGCCGCACGAACGCAGCGCTATCGCCGCGTTTGACCTCGGGCCCTTCGATCACCCGGGCAACCTGGCCTACCAAGACGGGCAGGCCGTCGCGAACGGTGACGACGACGTCCTGAATTTGCTCCACCGTCTGAATGCGTCCCAAGGAGCGAACCAGCAGTTCGGTGGGCCCCTGCTGGTCGAGATAGCCACCGGTGGCGTTGGCGTTGCTCTCGGCCAGCGCCGTGGTCACCTCATCGATCGCAACGCCGTAGCGGAGCAAGGCATCGGGGTCGACGAGGACCTGAAACTGCTGGCGATCGCCCCCCATCGAAAAGACCTGGGAAACGCCCCCAATGGTCAACAGGCGCTGGCGCACGATCCAGTCGGCCAGCGTCCGGAGTTCCATGGGCGAGGTGCTGCCGTCCTCGCTCCACAGGCCGATAATCATGATTTGCCCCATGATCGACGAAATGGGGGCAGGTTGCGGCGCAATGCCCGGGGGTAGGCGTTCCGCGGCCAGCGCCAGTCGCTCAGCGACGATCTGGCGATTATCGAGAACGTCGGTGCCCCAATCGAACTCGACGTAGATGACTGAGAGACCCACTCCGGACGACGTGCGCACTGCTTCGACGCCCATCGCCCCGTTCAAGGCAGTCTCCAAGGGAAACGTGATCAGCGTCTCGACTTCCTCGGGAGCCAGACCCGGCGCCTCGGTCATTACGACGACGCGCGGGCGGTCAAGGCTGGGAAAGACGTCGATGGGTAGCTGAACGATTTCCCAACTGCCGAAAACCAGCAACACCACGGCTGAGACCGCCACCAGGACTCGCTGCTGGAGCGAGAATCGAATGACTCCGTTGAGCAGTCGGCCGAGCATCACGCGGACCCTTTCCGGGAAATTGCTTGCGAAGGCGTTCGATTAGTGGCCGTGGCCGGCGTGGGGATCGGGCCCGCCGCCCGCCTGGGCCTTCATCGCCAGGTGAATCTGATACGCTCCGTTTGCGGCGACGACGTCGCCGGGAAAAAGCGTGCCGTCGTTTTCGATGACCGCCCACTGTGCGTCGCGGTGCTCGACGTGGACGTTCTTTCGCTCGAATCGGCGGCCGCGCGCCATGAATACGAACGACTCGACCCCCTCTTGGACCACGGCTGCAACGGGCAGCACAATCCGGCTGCTCCACTGCTCCATCGGCACGAGAATCGCGACCCGCTGGCCTGGCCGGAAGCGCCATGCGATGAATCGGTGCCCTTCGGGCGTCGTTTCGTTGCGGAGCAGTTCGTTGGGCAGGGCTACATAGAACTTCAACGCCCGCGATTGCGGATCGATCCGGCTCTCCACGTTCAGCAAGCTCAATCCCTCGACCTCGGTCTTCTGTGCGCCGGGGCCGTCGATCAGCGCGGAAACGGTCCCGCCCTCGGCAATTACCCTGTTCAGTGCCGGCGCATCGTGCTCGAAGGCGCTGCCCTCGATATGTAGAGAGCAGTAGTCGGTCAGCGCGGCCAAAGGGGTACCCGCGGTCACGTGGTCGCCCGGCTTGACAAACACCTGGGCCACCTCGTAGAAGTCGTCGTGATCATCCCCTGTGCAGTGGTTGGGAAAGGGCGGCGCGGTCAGAGTCAGACTTGAAAGCAACTCGCGGCGGTCGATGATCGAGGCCACCTGTTCCTCGCTGAGTCCGTGCAGCACGAGCGCCTGCCTGTCGGCTCGCAGGGCCGCCTCGAGCCTCTGTTGCTCGTACTGACGCTCCAAGAGCGTCTTGCCCGCCACCGCGCCGCTGGCGGTCACCCCCTTCAGCCGGGCAACTTCACGCTTCAGAACGTCAAGCTCCTCGACTGCGCGCAAGAGCGAACTCTGCTTCTCCACCAGGTCTTCATGCGTAAGCCGAAGCTCGAACAGCGGGTCGCCGGGGCGCACCGCCTCGCCGCGGGCCGGTTCAATGCTCGTAACGATTCCCGTCATGGAGGCGGAAACGGTGCTCTCACTCCTGCCGGGCCGCTCGATCACCATGGCCGGCAGAGACGCCGTGCGCGAATAATCACGCAGCTCGACCGTCGCCAGCGTCAGGCCGATACTCTTCCGCCCCTGCTCGCTCACCTCCAGGCTCATCGGTGCATCGGTCGCCCCATGCGCGGCATGGTCATCGCCACAGGCATCCGGCCCGACGGCATCGGCCGGACCGGCAAGCTGGAAGCCGCGAAGCTGCGGAAGCAGGTGCCGCCATCGACCCGATGTGGCCGCGCCGACGACTGACAGCAGGGCCAACGGCACGACGGTCCACGCCACAAACAGCCACCGGCGACGCCCGAGCGCTCGCCGGCTCCAGCCAAATTGCGTCATAACAAGACTCCTCGATCCAAGCGAAACAGGCAGCCGCTGCGCACAGGAAGATGCACGACAGCTCTTCGAATCAGTTCACGCTCGACCGAGGATTAGACGAGAAGCACCTGCTTCAACAGATGCAATCGGAGGCGGCTGCCCGGAGGATGCCGAGCTTCAGCCACGGCGGAAACGGACGCCCTTGGCAACGGGTCGGCCGAAGCCGGCAAGAGGGTCAAGCCGACCGGGCACTCCGATACAGCTACCGGACCCGCACTGCTCGAACTGGGCACCGCAAACTCGCAGCGGTCCGTTTCGCAGTGATGGCCGTGCGAGGAGGTGTCATCGGGCGTGTCGGCCGGTTCGTTGCCACGATGCCCACAGCAGCCTAGCTCACCGGTGTAACCTGGCTGATTCGCCTCCCGGCAGGCATCGGCCCCATGCGAGTGGTGTAGGCAGCAACCACCCAATATATGGAGCAAGACCGCGAGGGTCGAAATACTGTGAACGGCTCGTTGCATAACAACGCTATTATACCGCCCGCGCTTTCGATCCGCCATCCCTCTTGCTCATCTTCTACAGTTGCCTCCGATTTCCCGAGGCGTTAGCAGCAAGGCTTTCGCCGCGGCCGGTGTTGCACTACCCCCAACCGTCCAGCAGATCCAGGTGCCGAAAGCCATGTCCATTCGCACACGCCGACCCTCGCGCATGGTGCCACACCGAGACCTTGTGCGAGTAAGTCGTTCCAAAGCAAGTACTTACGATTATCAACTGCAGAAGATGAGCCAGACGCTTGCAGACGTCACGGAGCTATCCAAACAAGGCGAAGCCGGCCGCAGATGATGGTGGTCGCGTTCATCGAACCGCCGCGGGCAGGGTCGGGGGCAGGGCAGGGTCGGGGTCCGGGCAGGGTCGGGGTCAGGCGGGACTACCGATCATGCATTGATCCCGCGCGACTCGCAGTCATTGGGTGGACGCTCTGCCAAAGGGGTAGTAATCGCTAACCCGCAGGTTCTCGTAGGGCAGCGCATCCAGGTGGACGGTGCCCATGTGTTTGCCGGGCGGCTCGACCAGCAGGATGGTCTTGGCGAACCCGTTGTCGTCGAAGCCGCGACGGAAGTGGACTCGCGACTTGATGGCAAATACCTCGAACTCCTCAACGTCCACGCCTTCGGCACGGAGGCTTCCCGGACTGGTCACCTGCACAAGCTGCGGGCTGATCATCAACAAGTTGCCCTGGCCGAAACGCACGTGGGCAGCCAGCGCGCGGCCGTCCTGGGCGGTTGTGAAGCGCTCCAGCACGCCGCGCACTCGTACCGGCTCTCCAGCGGACGAGTCCATATAGCCACCCACCTCGGCGTCGAACGGGTCGCCGGCCTTGGCGCCTGCGGCGGCCAGGGCGGCCAGGGCTCGGTCATCGCGCACGGTGGCGATCACCGCCTTTTCCACGTCTTGTTCGATGATTTCCCTGAGCACCCAGACAGCATTTCCGGAGCGGTCGCTGTAGTCGGCCAGCACGGCCGGTTTGCGCCCCTCAGCCAGCGCTTGCTTCAGAATGCCGATGGCCTCACCCACCGGATGAACGGGCGTTGCGGCGAACATCTCTGCCCGCAGCCGCCAGGCGGTCTCCGCCAGGTCGGCGGCCACCGCCCGCGCCAGGTCCGGCTTGCCGTTGGTGATGACCTGAAAGGACATGCCGGCGTCCGGCACGTCGGACCATGGGAAGCCGAAGAAGAAATTGACATACACGTCGGGCTCCCGCGCCTCCCAGGTGAGGCATCGTTGCACGAGCGTGCTCCAGGGATGCTGCCCGGTCCATTGATACACCGTGGCGCTGAGGATCGGAACGGTGCGCACCGCATGTGCGGGTCGGTAATCGCCGCGAATCGTGCGGATGAGCATGCGGGCCGCACGCTCGCCCTGCAGATAAGTATCGTAGTGCGGGTAGTACTTGTACGTGAAGGCCAGATCGGCGTGCTGAAGAAACGCCTCGTCTTCGTTTCCGTGCGGATCGAACGTGCCGGCGATCACCACTCCGTCCCCCACGACCTCCCGGACGCGGCGGGCCAACTCCGCTTCCGGCCGCGGAATGCCTCGCACCGCCATCGCACCGTGCAAGTTCAGGTACACGCCGTCGAACGGTCCTTGCTCCTTCAACCCGGCAAGCATCCGCCCGACGAAGTGTTCGTACGCATCCTGGGTGACCCAGCCGGAGCCGGTGCCCGTTCGCGGCATGCCCGGCGACTCGATGCCCGTCAACTCGGCACCGTACTCCCGCGCTACCTTCACGAACCCACCCATGGCTCCTCGCGATTCGGAGTTCAGCAGCGCCTCCCCTTGGGCCGGCGAGCCCGGATAGATGAAGTCGTCGCGCGTGGTGTCGTTGGGCAGGAACGTCACCGTCTCGTGGCGCAAGCGCATCACGGCGATTCGCGGCGGCCGGCCTGCGGCAAGTGCAACCGGAGCCAAGACCAGAAGGCCGGTACACAACAGAACACCGATATAGAGTTTCATGACGATGCGACTGAATGCGGGTTTCACGATGACCGTTCCTTGGAGGGCAGCACAGGCAGGATTCTCCGCTGCATGTGGAGGGGAGTTTATTGAGCCTACACAGAAAGGGCCATTCTCGCCTCACGCTGGCCGGCTGTCCGCGCCCAAGTGCGAGGTCGGCCGGATATCGCTCGAATTGGTCCGGAAGAACGTAGCCCTTCCCTCGGGCGAATATATGCAACAGAAATCGGCAGGTCAAGGGATTCGCAGTCACGTGTCGATGTTCATACAGGATCGGTTCCTGGCAAAACCGCCGTTTTTGCCAGAACGTGACGTAGTTTTCGCACCGGGCGTAGGGTGGGTGGTTCCGGCTGTTTCAGCAGCCGGGTTCACCCACGCGCCAAGCGGTGCATACCGCGGGCGAGAACGGCGTTTGGAAGCCCGGGGGCATGCAGTAGCCCAGTAGCTACAGGCTGGCCGTTTCGACCAGAACGTAAGGTAGACTTCAAAAGGGCACTCGGGCAAGAGTAGCGGGACAGTCCCCTGTAAACGATCATACACGAACGCTCCAATTCCCAACATTCATAGGACGTTCTATGCGAGTTCTTCTGCTTGTTTTTCCGTTGACGGCCGGGGTCTTGTTTTTCGGCGGCGGGTCCCTGGCCCCCGCACAGGATCCATCGTCTCCGCCGCTGCCCTTGCCGATGGTCAAGAGCACGGTGCAGCAGCACTTCGCTGCGATTCCCGATTTTGAAAAAGGCGACCTGATTACCCAAGATCAGGTCGCGGCCGTGCTGGCGCAGCTCGAAGCGGCAGGCTGGAAAGTCGCTGATGGCCCGCAGATTCTCTCCCAGTGTTTGACGGCGAAAGACTTCCTGGCCGTCCAGCTACGCAGCAGCAAGCAGGGGCTCGTCTTCATGCGTACCGTTTCGGCAATGCCGATGGCCTACGACCGCCTCGACCGGCTCGCACTCCTGCCCAACGGCAAACGGACGATCCACGATATGATCCACAAGCCCGGCGGCGCCGAAATGATCCGGTACATGACCACGGCGAAAGGCGGCGGCGAGCTGGGGAAGATGCTGGCTCATGCGCCAAGCGGGCGCGACTTCAACAAACCGACCGGCCGGATCTACACCGCCGAACAATTGCTCGCCCGGCTGGAAACGAGCTACCATCGCGAGTTTCCGCCGGCCCAGGAACCATCCAGCGAGCCTCACGCCACCGGTCCATAGCGCGGGCCGAGTTCGGCCGCCAGCTCGCGACCGTAGGCGAGCAACGCGTCGCGCTGGTGCGCAGTGAGGGGCTCGTAGCGCCGGGCGATTTCGACGTTGGCCAGCGCTTCTTCCATCGTGTAGGGGCCAACAACCGCCGCGCCGACTCCTTCCAGATCGAGCGCATACGCCAGCGCGTGCGGCAGTCGCTCCGGCTCGGTGACGCAGCCGACGTGCCCCCGGCGGTGGTTGGGGAAGCCGCCCTTGATGCCCACGTAAACCTTCATCGTGCTCCTACCGCACCAACAGAACCCGGTCCACCAGCACTTGGGGCTTCTCCTGGGAGTCTTTCTGGTAGGGATTGCCGACGAGCTTGATCGAGGCGTAGACGTTCCACTCGTTATCGACGTCGGGGAGGTAGGCGGTGTCGATGAAGATGCTGATCAGCCAGGTCCAGTGCACCCAGACGATGGTGGTCGGCTCGATGGTGAACTTGCCGAGATGATAGAGGTGGAACTTGCCGTCCTGCGGGATTTCTTCCGGCGGGATGGCGCGGTTGACCAGAATCTTCCTCTGGGCACGATTGTAAATGCCCAAGTTGAACGGCCGCATGTGGTAGTCGTCGCGGGTTTCGTTCTCCGGCAGCCGGCCGGCCTTGCCGCCCACGCCGTCCGCGTCATCGACCACCTGCAAGCCGCCGCCAAAAGTCGTCCAGTTGACGTCGACCACCTCCTTGCCCTCGAACTCGGCAGGAAGCTGCTGCGCCTGGCCGGTGAACCGGAGCTTGTCGGTCTCGATTCGCACTTTGGCCTCGTCAAATCTGGCCTGGTTGCGGGCGTAGGCGTCGGAGTTGTAGAACCGTTCGGCCTGCGCGAGCGAGTTCTTCTCGTACCGGTCGAACAACGCAAGGAGGTCGCAAGGTGGATCGCCGCCCGCGGGCAGGTCGTCCTTGAAAAGCCGGCTGAGATTCAGCAGGGCCGCGTCGACCGGCACCCGCTCGCGGCCGATGTTCTTGAGGATCGCCGGATCGCCGGCGGCCAATCGCTCGGCTTCGTCGAGCAGCGAGTTGGCCGTGGTGAAGAACTCGCGGTCAAGATACGGCAGGGCGTTGGGCGTGGTGAGGCCCAGGGCGACGTCGGCGTCGCGCTGACGATCCTGCAGGTAGTTGATGAACTTTAGCATCGGCTCGGCGGCGGGCCCGTAGAACGCCCGGCAGAAGTGCTCCGCCAGCTCGTCGTACGACTGGTCGGGATCCTGCATCATCTTCAGTCCGAACCAGAACTTCAACGGAAAGAAGCTCGTGACGTTCGCCGCCTCGCATTCTACAAACATCGTCTTGACGTTGTGGTTACGGTAGAACCGGATGTCCTCCTGCAAGTGCCGGGCGTTCAGATAGGGCGGATGGTAGGGCTTCGTGTAGATGATCCAGTAGTCCCAGACGGCCAGATGGGGCGCGATGGCGGCCCAGCCGAGGAAATTGTCGTGGTAGTCCTGGTTGCGTGGATGGCTGACCGGGAATTGCGTATCGGCCTTGCCCGACGGGTAGAATTCGCAGCCCAGCTTGCACACGCGAATGAGCACGTTGTCGGCCGGCTTGATGTGCTTCGGCGGATCGAGCGTGAAGGTGTAGGCGAACGTCTGGACGAAGATGTCCGGATAATCCTCGGCAATGTCGGCGGCGACGAAATTGATGAAGTCCAGCAGGACGCCGCTGTACGCCCCCTCCCGCTCCAGGATGGCAAGGCAGCCCGGGCAGTGGCATTCGCCGTGGCAGTCGTTGTGGCTAATGTCGTAGATGCGCGGATACGCGTTGGGCGAGGCTATCCGCGCGCGGTCGCGCTCGATAAAGGCGCGAAGCTGCGCGCAGACCGCCTTGCGGACCTCGGGATTGGTCAGGCAGAACTGCGACGGGCCCGACCCGGAGGTCGAACGCACCCGTTGCCCGTTTTTGTGCAAGGCAAACCATTCGTCCGGCCATTCCGGGGTGGTATAGGCGTGGAAGGTGTGGCAGCCGCCGGGTGCCCCGTGAGCTTCGCTGCCGCCCAGTTCCGCAGGGATGTGAACCTGGGCGTTCATCTTGTTGCGGACGAAGAAGCGAGTCGTATTCGCCGATGCGCCGACCCCGCTGTAAATGCAACGGTTCATGATGGCCGGTTCGGCGCGCACGTCCCATTCGATTTCCTGCCGCTCGATTTCCGGCACGAACTCGGCGTCGACGTCGGGCCAGACGACGCCGAGCCGTTCGAGCACGTCGTATGCGCCGTAGAGCGTCCCTCGCGGCCGGCCGCCCGCGACGATGAGGTTGCCGCCTTTCGCCCGGAGAATCCACGCTTCCTTGCCAAGCTGTTCACAATCGATGCCCTCTTGTTTCGCCAAGGTGGTAGAACCAAGGTAGACAGCCGAGTGCTTCGCCTCGTTCTCCGCAACGACAATGCAGGGTGCGCCAGTCATCTTGCCCAAGTACGTGGCAAGCTCTTCGGCCGCGGTCCGCTCAGCCGAGATCGGTGCGTCGGGAAGGACAATCGTCACAGGCCGGTCCTTTTCGAGTACAAAGACCGCATCGGCCGCGGCTGCGTTGGAAACAAGGATGGCAACGGTCACAGCGAAGTTGGCAAGGCGAAGCATGAGTTCATTCCAATTCAATGATGGCAAGTTCGTAAATATCCACAACTGGCACATTGAAGGTCACTGCCGCGCCCTCCTGCACGAAGGGGGCCGGCAGGTCCTGCCCGCGCCGCGGGTTGGCCAACGTCACGCGGATAGCACTTCGCCCTTCGGGCAAACGCAGGCGGATGCTGATTTCCTGGAACGGTTCGTCGTGCCGGTAATTGACCAGGTGCACAAGCCGCCGGCCGGGCTGCTCAGTCAATTCCGTGCACAAACCCAACAGAGGTTCCGTGCCTTGCCGGGGGAAAACCTGCAGTGAAGGCTTGCTCTGAAGGACCTCCTGCACGGCGGCAAGGGGATCGGCGTCGGCCGCGACGCGAACCACGTTCCCTTCGGGCAGGCCGTCGAGTGCCGCTTCGGCGCGCGGCAGCATCCACTCGTCGTGCGTGGCGACCGGACCCACGATGCAAACCCGCCCACCGTTGGCCACATAGCGCTTTACCTGCTCTACGTGCTCGTCCCGCATGGCCACACAACCGGCCAGCACGAGGGCAGGGTAACGCCGCAGATCGGCAAGGTGATGGTCGTAGATAATCTGAAAGCAAGCACGATCTTCGATCAGTGCCTGTTCGGCGTCGTGGGTGAGCTTGCGGCACTCCACAGGCCCGAACACCTGGGAGGGAAAGCTCCGTAAAACTGCGACGTCGGCCACCACGTTGGCGTTGCGCAATACGTCGCGCCGCTGGTGGAAAAACCTTACGAACGGGGCGGTTTCCGGATCGACGGGGTCCGTTTTGCCGGGATAGTTGCTGATCTCGGCGTATTCAAACCAAGCGATGCACCCGAGGCAGTCGAGGTTGAAGGCCATCGACTCGGCCATTTCCAGCGGCGTTAGTACGTAGCGGAACGCCATATTGTCCATGCGCCGGGCCACCTTGTAGGTGCGAATCGCAGTTTGCGGCCTGCCGTCGCGGAAACCGGAACGGTGGCCCTCGTCCCAAAAGGCCTCGCCTCCGAGGAGCAGGCGGCCGTGGTCTACCGGCGGGGTGATCCACGGTCGCGGACCGGCCGGATTGCACTCGAGCAGGACGTCCTTGCGGAGCGTTCGTGCGTAGCGGCCCATCTCGCGATAGGCCTCGGCCAACGAGCGACAGCAGAACTCCTGCCACGCGCGGCGCAGCAGGTCGTCGCCGTGGTCGCGTTTGGGCGGCTGTACCGAAGCAAGGTCATCAACGCCCATCGCCTTGAGTTGCTCGGGCGTGAACTCGTGGCCAAGGAAGCGGCGGAAGCGCTCTACGGAATTGAGGTCGTAACCTGGGCCGACGGTGTGGTTGTCGAAGTGGATGAGGTCGGTCCTGATTTCCTCGACCGAAAACTTGACGAGGTTCTTGTAGAAGCCGACGGCGTCGGGATGGTTCCGATTCCAGAAATAGCGGTATGCCGCCTGGCCGTAGGTCCTCGGCGCGCCGTCTTCGTTCAAGAGGACCCAATCCTTGGCACCGGGAACCTCCTGGAAAAAGGTTTCCCAAATGAAGGCGCCGCTATAGTTGTAAACCCCCACACGCAGGCCGGCGTCGTGGCATCGCTTCGCGAAACGGACCGCGTCAGCCATGCTCTCCTGTTCCATCTTCAGTCCGCCGCCCTTATAGCAATGCATCATCACGAAATTGACGCCCATCGCCTTGAGGCGGTCGATCATTTCGGGGCTGTGTTCCCGCTCGTACGCCGCCCTTTGTTCGGGCGTCGGCGTATAACCGCTGCTGCCGTCGCGGCGGACGCGGAACGAAAGCGGTTCCCAACTGCCGGCCATCACGATCCCATCGCGGGAAAGCCACTCCGGGCGCCGATCAGGCGGCAGCGTCAGCGTGTCGGCGCCGGCCGTGTGGCATAGCAGCCAGAAGATGGCATACACGGGCAAAAACGCGCGTCGAATAGCCATGGTTCACACCTTTCCTGTCCAGGTGACACGAATGCCAATGCGCGTTTCAATGGAGCAGATGCCGGACGGTTCGTCAATCACCCCCGCTCGTGCAGACGCATGACCGTCGGTTGCCATTGCCGCCTCGCGCGACATGATGGAGTGCCGGCAGGCGTGGCTGCCGCCGTGGTGTGCGTGCCATTGCAGGAAACCCGCGGTTGGGCGATAATGGAGGAACGGGGCACGGTCCGGCGGAAGCCCGGGCCGAGGGGCGGCTTATCGAGCGGGTAACCGTTCACGGGGTAGTCGTAGCGCAGGCAGTTTTCTCCGCTGCATGCAAACGGGAGAATCCCATTTTCGCGGCGGATTGGTTGGCCGATTGGGCAAATGGCCCTTTGTGCCGCGAAAATTGCGACAGTCCCCTGTGAGGGGTTACTCGAGCGGGAACAGAGGAGGTCGAATCATGGGATACCTCAGAGGGAGAGGTCCTGCGCTGCGCAGTCTTGGCACAGCGGCGTTTCTGGTCTTGGCGTGTGCGGCTGTCGCAGGATCGGCAGCGGTCGCCCAGGAAGCCGAGATCCGGGCCCACCTGGCAGTCGGCGAGTTCGCGCCGGCCGTCGCGCTGGCCCGGCAGGTGCCCGACGCCCGGCAGCGGGACGCACTGCTGGCCGACGTTGCCGCGGCACAGGTAGCCGCCGGGGCGCGCGACGCCTCGCTGCTTACCGCCGCAGAGATCAGTGACGATCGCACGCGTACGGCGGCACTCGGCCGTATGGCGGGACAACCCTGGGGCGCGCGCGGCGGCGGCGTCGAGGCCGACTTCGACTCGCTCATCGAGTTGATTACCTCGACGGTGAAGCCCCAGACTTGGGACGAAGTCGGCGGGCCGGGCTCCGTTGCCCCGTTCCCCACCGGAGTGTACATCGACCCGGACGGCGTCCTCCAGTCGCTGCTGGGTCGCGACACGACCGGCCAGCTTGCCGCGCTGCGGCGCGCGAGCCTGCCAGGCGTGCGCCATGACGACGCACGGCGCACCTCGCCGCTGAGAAAGGTATCGCTCACCCGCCTGGAACGGGCGGCACAACTCCGGCTTGCCGCGGGCAAGCCGCTTACGGAGGAGATGCAGGTGCTCGCCGGACTTCAGCGGGTGCAGTACGTTTTTGTCTACCCGGAGTCCGGCGATCTGGTACTGGCCGGGCCGGCCGGCGATTGGCGGTGGGGGGCGGAGAACCGGATCCTCAGCGTGGAAACCGGGCTGCCCGTCGTGCGTCTCGACGATCTCGTCGTGGTGCTCAGGCACGCGATGGCCTCCCCCGCGGCGACGTTCGGCTGCCTGATCACGCCCCGACGCGAAGCACTCGCGCGAACGCAGGCGTTTCTGAAGGAGTCGGCCAACGAATCGATTCCCGTTGGCGGGCGAGCGAGGTGGCTCGAGCAGTTGCGGGCGAGCGTCGGAACGCAGGACATCGAGGTCTATGGGCTCGACCCCCGCACCCGCGCCGCGCGCGTCATGGTCGAGGCCGATTACCGGATGAAGCTTGTCGGTATGGGGCTGGAAGAAGGCGTGCCGGGCGTGCGAAGTTACCTGGATTTGATCGAGGTGCCGCCTGGCCAGGCCCCGCCGCCGATGGACGTCCTCCGGTGGTGGTTCACGCTGGACTACGACGCCGTCGCTGCCGCCGAGGATCGCAACGCGTTCGCGATGCAGGGCCAGGCACTGCAAGTGCTCAGCGAGAACGAGAAACTGGCGGCCGACGGACAGCGAATCCACACCGGCCAGGCGGAAGAACTGAACCGGCAATTCGCCCAGAGCTTCACACAACATTTCGACGCTCTGTGCCAGAAATACCCGATCTATGCTGAACTGAGGAACATTTGCGACCTGGCACTTGCCTGCACGCTTATGCGTGAGGAGGAACTTCCCGGGAAGGTCGGTTGGCACATGACCTTTTTCCGCGATGCGGATGCCTTCGAGGTCGAGCTTGCACCCGCCCCGCGCGAGGTCGATACGGTAATCAACCACCGGGTCATCCACCGCGTCCACGTGCTGGCGGGCGTCAGTGGCGGGGTGCGCGTCGATCCGAACCCGTTGGTTGCCGCGGGAGCCGTGCAGGTCGACCGTTACGGCGAACTCCGGGATCGCCGGGGGTCGGCGCCGCGGGAGATGCCGGCCGCCGCGTGGTGGTGGGACTGAACACGCCGGGATACGTTTACAGCCCTGACTTAACCGGTGCAATCCAATGGTGGCGTTTGCGCTGCGCGTCGTCGTGGTCGTCTTGCTGTTCGTGCCTTGCGCGGCAGTCTTCGCCGGGGACTCCGTGTTGGCCACGGTCGGCGGTGAGCCGATCCATGCGCGAGAGGTCGACGCGCTGCTCGAAGCGGCTCGACGCCGGCACGAGGTGGACGCGGCCGCGGTGCCCGAGCTTCGACGCCGCTTGCTGCAAGAGTTGATCGCCCGCCGTCTTGCCCTGGCGTATGCGCAAAGGACGGGCACGGGCGCCGGCAGGGAGCCGATCGACGAGGCGGTCGGCGCGCTGCGTGCCCAGCTTCAGCGCGCAGGAACGACACTCGAGGCGCACCTCGCGGAGCGTGGACAAACGCCGGCCGATCTGCGTCGCGAGCTGGCCTGGTCCCTCACGTGGCGCAAGTACCTGGAACAGTACCTGACCGACGAACGTCTGAAGGCCCACTTCCAATCTCATCGGCGGTCGTTCGACGGCACCGAGATCGAGGTGAGCCAGATCTTGTTGCGCCTCAGGGAACAGAGCGCCGAGGCTCGCAATGAAGCGGTCGAGAAGGCCCGCGGCATTCGCGAGCAAGTCCTCGGCGGAATCATGACGTTCGCCGAAGCGGCGCGGCGGCACTCGCAGGCTCCCAGCGCCCAAGACGGCGGACGGCTGGGATGGATTGGCCGCCGGGGTCCGATGACCGAACCTTTCACGGCCGCCGCCTTCGCGTTGAGCGAAGGCGAGATAAGCCCGCCCGTCGTCACCGGACACGGCGTCCATCTGATCCGCTGCGACGCCGTCCGACCCGGCAACCGCACCTGGACCGAGGTCCGCGAAGAACTATCCGCCGCCTTGGCTCGCGAGCTGCTGGAGAAGCTGGCACGCCATGAGCGGGCGTTTACCGCGGTGCAGGTGGAAGGACGCGATGACGACTGATCGTCCGCAGCGGCTGTTCCCGGGTGCCGGAATTCTCGTCAGAGGCTTGCGGATGGGCCTGGTCGACGTACAGACGGAAATCGCATGGCTGGACTGCAGGCTGCTCCGAATTGGGACTTAACCGGCGTCAAGGAAGTCGCAATAAGTAGGCCTGGTCGCATCGGGGAAGGAGATGACCTGGTTCAACCGGCTGGAACCCGAACTTCATATACAGCCCGGTCGCCACAGTCAGAACCGAGTTCGTCTCCAACCACACTTCGGCAAAACCACTCCGGCGAGCCGCCTCTAGCAGATCCTCCAGGAGGCGTTTACCCAAGCCCCTACCTCGTGCAGACCTCAGGATGTACATCTTACATAACTCGGCTCGGCGTTCGGTCAATGGAAGGAGGCCCGCACAGCCCACAATTTGGCTGGAGCGGCAATCTTCGACAACCTCGAACACGCCCCCACGCCCAAAGTAGTTCCGTTCGAGATCGTCGAGGTCTGTATCGCTTGCGTCCGTGTCATCAACGACATCGAACTCGGATCGTACCGACAGAAGGACACCTCGAATTGCAGGCAGATCGTGGAGTGTGGCCAGCCGGATTGTGAAGCTATCGAAAATCTGATCTGTCATCGCACCGCTTTTCGCACCTCGATTCTCAACCCGGTTAGCAGACTGACCGCGTTGTTCAGCACTACCATTGTAACTCACTCACCTGGTGCTCAGAAGCAGCCCCAGAGTCACCGTCAGGCCCACCCCGCACTGTTGGCTGATTTCGGGCGGTACCGGTATGGGACCGATCTCGCGAAGCTCCGACGAGAACGGTTCCAGCCAGAGCTTGCCCCGCTCGAGACGGTGCGTCCCCACGGCCTGAGCGTGAGCAGGCCGGCACCCCCCGCGAGCAACACGCCCGTAGCAATCAGGCCGAGTACGACGGAAACCTTCATGTACGTCGCATATCCGGCGTGCTGTTGCATGAGTTCGAGGGCGGGATTACCGCGGCTCGCCTCTTCCGGCAGGAGGAACATGCCTGCCGAGATGGCGACTCGGCAAAGACCCAGACCCATTATACTCTTCGCCGCCGTTTCCGGCTATAATGCTGGACCGGCGGATTGCCGCGTTGCATAAGGCAGTAAGATGCGCGCCTAATGCGAGCATTTGGATTTGGGATTTCGAACTTGGATTCTCGTTGCGGCTGAGTACCGCGAGGCCGCGTTAGGAGTCGACGTCATGCCACGTGACCGGGCAAGTCTCTTATTGATCATGTTGACAGTGATGGTGGGAATGGTAATGCTCACGGCGACGAGTCAGGCAACGGACGCTCAACAGCCGCTGGTTTTCGTTTCGGCCTTTGCCGCCGGAGACGACGGCGCGATTCATGCCTTTCATCTGGACCTGAAGACCGGACAGCTCGCACCGGCGGCTCGAACGGCCGATGTCGAGCACCCTTTCTTCCTGGCTCTCTCGCCCGACCAGCGGTTTCTGTACTCGATTCACACGAGCCGGTTCGGCGGCGCGGAAGACGACCAGGTTGCCGCCTTCGAGATCCTGGAACGCGGCGGCCGGCTGAAGTTATTGAATCGCCAGTCGGCACGGGGCGCGGCCGCCTGTTACCTGGACATCGATGCGACCGGCCGTGCGGTGCTGGTTGCCAACTACTCCACCGGCAGTGTGGCGGCTCTGCCGGCTGACGAGGACGGTTCGCTGGGCGAAGTGTCGTCGTTTTTTCAGCATGCCGGTTCCAGCGTCGATCCGAAAAGGCAAAAGGGGCCTCACGCGCACTGCTTTGTGATCAGTCCGGACAACCGTTTCGCGCTGGCCGCCGACCTGGGGCTCGACCAGATACTCATCTACCAACTGGATGCATCCACGGCGACGCTCGCGCCCGGCCAACAGCCCTTTGTCCCGACCCCGCCGGGCGCCGGGCCCCGGCACCTGGCGTTCGCCCCGAACGGCAAGCACGTCTACGTGATCAACGAACTGAGCAACTCGATCACGCTTTTCGACTACGATCCAGCCGCGGGAATGCTGATCGAGCGTCAGACGGTTCCGACGCTGCCACCCGAATTCGAGGGAACGAGCTACTGTGCGGACCTGAAGATCACCGCCGATGGCCGCTTTCTGTACGGCACGAACCGCGGGCACGACAGCATCGCCGCGTACCGGATTGGCCCGGACGGCCAGTTGACGCTGATCGCGATCGAACCGAGCTTGGGCGAGGGCCCGCAGAACCTGGCAATCGCGCCGGGCGGTCGCTTGATTCTGTGTGCCAACATGCCCGGGAATAATGTCGCCGTGTTCCGGATCGACACGGACACCGGCCGCCTGACATCCGCCGGTCCAACGGTCGCGATCACCCGGCCGTCGTGCATCCAGATCGTGCCATAAGCACCCGGCCGTTGCCGCCGCAGGAACCATCGGGCACCGGCTCCTGATACTTCGACGCATCGACCCGCGGCAGGTTCACTTCTTCGGCGCTGGGACGGTCACATTCGGCCTTCAGCCGACTATGTACAGCCGGACCCACCTACGCTTGAATCGCGCAATTGTCATCGGGGCTCACGGACGCACGCTGTGCTCGACCGGCCAAGAAGCCCGGTAGGCGTCCTCGTACAGGCCGATTTTCTCCACGGGGATCGGCTTGAAGCCCAGGGCCCAGGCGGGCGAGTCGTCTCTCAGCCGGTCAAACACGCCTTCCACGCAGCCCTTCGTGCCACGGATATCCTTTTCGGTTTCGCCGTGCACTTCGGCAATTTGCGCGAAGCCTTCGTTGGGCCAGCGGGCCAGGGTCATGGGCTCATCGTTGAAGAAGACCTCCAGCCCGGGCGACGACGACGCCCAGCGCGGCGCGGAAGCCATCTCGCCCAGGTCGGTAACGCCCTGGGCGTGCAGGTCGGTTTGCATGACCTGCCCGCGGGCGGTCTCGTCCATACGTGCCAGCACGTCCGGGGCAGTCACCGGCGCCCACTGCGAAAGAACCTTGCCGCCCACCAGTCGGACCTGCTCGCCCGGCCGAGCCCAGTAGACGATCGGCGCCTCGGCGGTGCCGCTGTCTTCGGCAGTCAACTCCAGCGGCTTTTCCAGCGAGTAGGTGTCCTCGGCAATCTCGACGAGGACGCCACCCGCAGGCAGGCCGCCGTTGACCTTCAGGCGGCGGACTTCATCCCGCGCGCGTTCCAGGCTTGCGAAGGGTCCGTCCGAGCCTTCGGCGTTTCGCGCGGCCAGCCGCCCGGACCACGCATCGTTACCTTCCGTTGCCACGTACAGCGCCAGCGGGCGCTCTCCGAGGTCCGCATCGCCGCGAGCCGGCCACAGGCTCAGTACAATACCAATCACAACGCCAGAAGTGAGCAGGTTCTTCATGAAACGATACCTTGAGGTTCCGGGGGCTTTCAGTTCTCTCGCGGGAATGCCGGAGTCCGATCGGGACATCGTTGCGCACCACGCCGCTCGATCATAGGACAGTTGCCGATCGATGTCAAACCGCAGCCCTCCCACTTCCAGCGACGAATACGCAACAGAAGCCCACAAGCATCAATGTGTCGATTGAAGGGTCACACTTGCCCCGACCTCCGCTCTTCCAGTCGTCGGCGGGGTCCGGCGGTTCCCGCAGCGGCACCCATCGCGCCGCGGCCCGGCCCTGCACGGTCACTTCGCCCTCTGCCTCCCTCGCCTCGGCCACCACGGCGGCATCGTGCTGTGGGCTTGCCGCCAGGTACAAGTGAAGCTCGACCGGTTGCGCTTGCAGCGCCGAACTGCATACAAGCATCCCCGCCAACGCGGCGGCGCAGTAGTATTCAGTCGGTCGCCGGGACATGACGGCGTTGCTCCTTTCTCCGTTCTCCTGAAGCGATGTACCGCGCTGACCGGATAAACGTTTTTCCATTTGGACATGGTGTCTCGGCGCTTCAATCCTCTGCCACGTCCTCAGTATTCAGGCCGGTCGAACGCCTTTCTAACCGTCGGCGTGAACATGAAGATCAGCAGGATGACTGGATAGATCAGCCCGAAACACGCGCCGAGCGTCCCTCCCATCAGGCCGGCCAGCATCCCGGCGCGCTCGGGACCGGAAGGCAGATCCCAGGCTTTCACGAGCATCGGGGCCAGCAGCACGAAATAGTTGATCACGGTCCCTGCGACCACGGACACGATCGCGTAGATCGCGTACCCGATCGAGACGGTGCGTCCCCACGGCCTAAGCGTGAGCAGGCCGACGCCCGCCGAGATCAACACGCCCGTAGCAATGAGGCCGAGCACAACGGAAACCTTCATGTAAGTCGCATAACCGGCGTGCTGTTGCATGAGTTCGAGCGCGGGGTTACCGCGGCTCGCCTCTTCCGGCAGGAGGAACATGCCGGCCGAGATCGCGACTCCGCAAAGGCCCAGACCGCCGAAGACCAGGTTGAGCACGCCGAACACGCTGACGGAAGCCGGGCATCGCATGTAACGCTCCTTAGGCAGTGGAAAACAGTAACGTACCGAGTTCTGTAGGATAGGTTTCCAGCCTGTCGGCGGAAAAGACAGGCTGGAAGCCTTAGGTTTGCCCACATTTACGTTGTCATTTTTTCAATTGCGACGGCCCAGTCCGGCGCAGAAG